>NZ_AP024650.1:3434123-3746316 GCF_019977275.1 Arthrobacter sp. StoSoilB19
CACGCCGTAGCTGTCGTCCGCAGTCTCAACCAGCACTGTTCCGGAGCCCACTTCGTAACGCAGCACTTCAGTCATGGCGGATGCCTCCGCTAATGCGAGATGCGGAGATTGTGATGGGCTTCCGTGCTGGGCTTAATGGCCACCGCGGTGACCACCAGCGCTACTGCCCCGGCGATCCACGATGTCCATGCAGCGCCCGTCGCGCCCGTGTAGGACCCCACCCACGGCGAGAGGACCAGCGCAGCGGCCAGCACGGCCTGTGCCCATTCCATCGCCGGCATTCCCGGCATGGCCAGGTTGATGACGCCGCTGACCACCAGGAGCCCACCGAAGAGGAGCATGAGCGTGGTGGACATGTTCTGCTGCCGCGTCCACAGGACCGCAATAGCGGTGAAGAGACCGGCGGCGACTGCTACGTAGTCCTGCCACCGATACCACTTTTTCACTGAACTTTCCTTTCTGTTGCGGGCGGCACGCCCTGTGCGTGTCCGCCCCGCAGGCCCCAGCTTCCCGCGGTTTAAGTCAACGCCCGGCAACAGCGGGGTGCTAGGGCAGAAAGACCTACGAGGCCCTTGCGCTCCTGGTACTCAGTGATACTATCTACTGGTAGTCAGCACCACTAAGTAGTAATGAGGAGCCCCCAATGGGCAAGCAAATGACCGAGATGCTCAAGGGCACCCTGGAGGGCATCGTCCTTGCCATCCTCGCCGCGCAGCCCGCCTACGGGTACGAAATAACGGCCCGGCTGCGGGAGGAGGGCTTCGCCGACATTGTCGAGGGCACGGTGTACGCGCTGCTGGTCCGCTTAGAACAGCGCGGCCTCGTGGACGTCGCAAAGGTCCCATCCGAAAAGGGGCCACCCCGCAAGGTCTACACACTGAACACGGCAGGCAGCGCCTACCTGGACGAGTTCTGGAGCACCTGGAGCTTCATCGCCGAACGGATAGAGCACCTTCACCACAACAAGAAACAGCCTCAGGAAAAAGGAGAACAACCATGACGCAGGGATGGATCGAGAAAGTCACCGGCCCGTTCGACGACAAGAAGCGCTGGCGCCAGTACAAGGCGCGCAAAGAGCAGCTGCCCGGCAGCTACCGCACCACCATTGACGCCCTTGAGCGCTATTTCACCTATGCCGGGGCCATCGTCAAGGGCGACGTCCTCATGCAAATGCTCGAAGACCTGGCGGACCTGGTGGAAGGGGCCGCCGCTGACGGTACGGCCATTCGGGACATCGTGGGGGACGATCCGGTGGAGTTCGCCGAAACCTTCATCAGCAACTACTCCGACGGCCAGTGGATCAACAAGGAGCGGCAGCGCCTGACGGACTCCATCAACAGGGCCGCCGCCGACGGCGCCTGACCACCGCCACGGGAAAGGACCGGCCATGACCCATGACCAGGCCCCGGCACCCGCCATCCGGGTACAGGGCATCGAAAAGTCGTTCAAGGGCCTGCGCGTTCTGCGGGGCGTCCACTTCGACGTGCCGCCGGGAAGCATATTCGCGCTCCTGGGCTCCAACGGCGCCGGAAAGACCACGCTGGTGCGCATCCTGTCCACGCTGCTGCGGGCGGATGCGGGCACCGCCATGGTGAACGGGTACGACGCCGGCGCGGAGCCGGAGGGCGTGCGCGGCTCCATCAGCCTCACAGGCCAGTTCGCCGCGGTGGACGACGTGCTGACCGGGCGGGAAAACCTGGTGCTGATGGCCAGGCTGCGGCACCTGCGGAGCCCTGGGGAGATTGCCGGCCAGCTCCTTGCCAGGTTTTCCCTCACCGAGGCCGGGAACCGCAGGGTGTCCACCTACTCCGGCGGGATGCGCCGGAGACTGGACATCGCCATGAGCCTGGTTGGCAGCCCGCCGGTCATCATCCTGGACGAGCCCACCACCGGCCTGGACCCGCAGGCCCGCCTTGACGTCTGGCAGACCGTGCGCCAACTTGCTGCCCGCGGAACCACGGTGCTGCTCACCACGCAGTACCTCGAGGAGGCCGAACACCTGGCCGACCGGATAGCCATCCTGCACCAGGGCACCATCATCAGGAACGGAACCCTGGCCGAACTCAAGCGGCTGCTTCCGGCCGCCACGGTGGAATACGTCGAGAAGCAGCCCTCGCTGGAGGACGTCTTCCTCGCCCTCGTCGGGGACCCGGCCAAGGACGGCTCCGAAAGCACCACCGGCGCACGAAAGGAAATGCCATGACCACCCATATCCTCAGCGACACACGGGTCCTGGCCGGACGCTCGCTCCGCCATATCCTGCGCAGCCCGGACACCATCATCACCACCGCCGTCACACCGGTGGCCATGATGCTGTTGTTCGTCTACGTGTTCGGCGGCGCGATCAACACCGGCTCCGGCGGCCCGTACGTCAACTACCTGCTCCCCGGGATCATGCTCATCACCATCTCGTCCGGCGTCGCCTACACCGCCTACCGGTTGTTCCTGGACCTGCAGGGCGGCATATTCGAACGGTTCACCTCCATGCCGGTGGCCAGGGGCAGCGTCCTGTGGGCCCACGTGCTCACGTCACTGGCCGCCAACTTCGGGGCACTGGCCGCCGTGGTGGGCGTTGCGCTGCTGATGGGATTCCGCAGCGGAGCCTCCGTGGCCGCCTGGCTCGCCGTCGTCGGAATCCTCGCCCTCTTCACGCTGGCACTGACCTGGATCGCCGTGATCGCCGGGCTGCTGGCGAAAACCGTGGACGGGGCCAGCGGTTTCAGCTACCCGCTGATTTTCCTGCCGTTCATCAGCTCCGCTTTTGTTCCCACCGGTTCCATGCCCGGCCCGGTGGCCTGGTTCGCCGAGAACCAGCCGGTGACGTCCATCGTCGATGCCATCCGTGCCTTGCTGGCGCAGGAAGCCGTGGGCAGCGGCATTTGGACGGCCCTGGCCTGGCTGGCGGGACTTCTCGTGGCAGCCAGCGCAGTCGCCGCCGCCGTATACCGCCGAAAGTTCACCTGAACCCGGCACCGGCGGCAACCCGGAACCTGATTCACTGCCAACTCACAGCGATTGCCCCTGCACAACTCGGCATCTGTATGCAAGAGTGGCGTCAACGCTGGGGCGCTGTAGAGACCGACGACAGGGGCCGCGTGTGTACCGAATATCAGCCCGCTCAACCGCTGTTCGGCGGCGGCCCTCACCCGCGCTGCTGCCACTGCTGGCCCTGCTGCTGTTCGGGCTCGTGGCCTGCCAGGGTCCAGCACCGGCATCGCCTCCCGATTCCCAAAGCGCCACGCCATCCGAAAGCCCCGAGGCGGAACCAACACCCACAGAGACCCCAGGCACCGCCGTCGATCCACAGGGCACCCCCACGGCCGCCGGAGCCCCCGGGCACGTATTCGTGATCAACCTGGAGAACAAGAGCTACGACTCCGTGTGGGGTGGCAACTCCGCCGCGCCTTACCTGTCCGGAACCCTCCGGAAGAAGGGCGTGCTGCTGCAGAACTACTACGGCATCGCCCACAACTCGCTGCCCAACTACCTGGCCCAGATTTCCGGCCAGCGGCCCAACGACAATACGGAGCAGGACTGCCGCACCTACACGGAGTTCAACACCACGGGCAGCGACGGGGACGGCACCCTGCAGGGCAACGGCTGCCTCTACCCGGACCAGGCGCAGACCATCGCCGGGCAGCTGAGCGCGTCTGGCAAGACGTGGAAGGGGTACATGGAGGACATGCAGCAGCCCTGTGAGCACCCGGTCCCCGGCGAACCCGACAACCACATCCGGGCGACCGCCGATGAGATGTACTCCACGCACCACAACCCCTTCGTCTACTTCCACGCCATCACGTCGTCCCCGGACTGCGTGAAGAACGTGGTGAACTTTTCGGCGCTGGCAAAAGACCTGAAATCCGCAGCCACCACTCCAAACCTTGCCTACATCACGCCCAACCTCTGCCACGACGGGCATGACGAATCCTGCGCCGACGGCACCCGCGGCGGACTGAGGGCCGTGGACTCGTGGCTTAAGGCCCATGTGCCGGCCATCCTGTCCTCCCCCGCATACAAGCAGGACGGCGTGCTGGTCATCACGTTCGACGAGGCCGAGGGCGACACGGCCGGGCCGTCCGCCGGAGACGCCGGGAGCCCCGGAGGCGGTGCAGCCGGCGGCAAGGTGGGTGCCCTGGTGCTGTCCCCGTTCAGCCCGGCAGGGGCCACATCGGACCAGCCGTACAACCACTACAGCCTGCTGGCCACCATGGAGGACATCTTCCACCTGCCGCGGCTCGGGATGGCCGGCGACCCGGGCGTGCAGGCCTTTGGCGGCGATGTCTTCCGGCAGGCTTCCTAAGATGGGCTTCCCGGGGCAGGGACGACGGCCCGGTGTCCCGGCCGCCGCCTTGACCGTGGCGGCCCTGGTGCTGCTCGCCGTCGTGGTTCCCGTTGCCCTGCGCACCGGGACCTCGTCCGGGACCAACGGAGGGATCTCCAAGATCAAGCACGTGGTGATCATTACCCAGGAGAACAGGTCCTTCGACAGCTACTTCGGCACCTACCCGGGTGCCGACGGCATTCCCATGCAGGACGGCAAGCCTGCCGTTTGCCTGCCGGACCCGGCGCGCGGAGGTTGCGTTGCGCCGTTCTACGATTCATCAGACAGCAACGACGGCGGCCCGCACAGTCCGGCCGACGCGGCGGCAGACATCAACAACGGTGCCATGGACGGGTTCGTGGCCCAGGCGGAAAAGGGCATTGCCCATTGCGAGGCGACTGCCACCGACTGCACGTACAAGACCAGGCGCACCGACGTGATGGGCTACCACGACCGAAAACAGCTGCCGACCTACTGGACATACGCCGACAATTTCGTGCTTCAGGACCACATGTTCACCTCCGCCGCAGCCGGAAGCCTGCAGGCCCACCTCTACATGGTGTCCGAGTGGTCGGCCAAGTGCACAAAGCCCGGGGAGCCGTCGTCGTGCGTGGATGCACTGGATGGCCTGGACAATGAACCTGAAAAGGCGGAGTTCGATGACAGCCTGATCGGCGAATGCCAGGCAGACCAGGACCTGCAGACCTGCCGCGACGCCCTCGGGGAGGCAGGCAGTGGCCCCGACCTTGCCGTCCAAACCCAGCAGCTGGCAACGGCCAGCTGCAAACGCACCGATTCCTACGCCACCTGCAAGGCCGCCGTCGACGCAGCACCATTCCCGGCCGCGCTGAAGGAGAAGCTGGCAGCAGCAGCCAAGAACCTGAAACAGCCCAATTACGCCTGGACCGACCTGACCTACCTGCTCCACAAACACAATGTGCCGTGGGCCTACTACGTCTTCAGCGGCACCGAGCCGGACTGCCGCAACGATGCCGCCACGTGCGCCCCCGTTGAGCAGGATGCCGAAACGCCGGGGCGGTGGAATCCGCTGCCGTACTTCGACACGGTCAAGGAGGACGGCGAGCAAGGCAACATCAAACCGCTTGCCGGTTTCTACGACGACGCCAGGCAGGGCAGGCTGCCGGCCGTCAGTTGGGTGGCACCCAGCGACGAGGTCAGCGAACATCCTCCGGCCAAGGTCAGCACCGGCCAGCAGTATGTTGCCGGGCTGGTCAACGCGATCATGAGCGGCCCGGACTGGGACAGCACCGCCATCTTCCTGAACTGGGACGACTGGGGCGGGTTCTATGACCATGTCCAGCCACCTGCGGTGGACAACAGCGGCTACGGCCTGCGCGTCCCCGCCATGGTCATCAGCCCCTACGCGAAGAAGGGCTACATCGACCATCAGATCCTCAGCCAGGACGCCTACTTCAAATTCATCGAGGACGATTTCCTGGGCGGCGAAAGGATCGACCCCGCCACCGACGGCCGGCCCGACAACCGCCCCGGGGTCCGGGAGAACAACCCGCAACTGGGCGATCTGGCCAACGCCTTCGACTTCAACCAGACACCGCTGCCGCCATTGATCCTGCCCAACGCCACCACCTACTGACGCCTGCGTCCAGGACGCGGCTCCCAGGAGGAGCCGGCAGTGCAGTCAGCCGCATCCTGTACTACCTGCTCCAGGTCGCCGGTGCGGTGCAGCACCTCCATCTGCCGCACGGCGCCGGTGCCGGTGTTGAGTACCGCGTCCACCAGGGCCTCCACCCGGGGCAGGTCACCCATGTCTTCCAGCGCCCCACGGATGTGGTTCAGCAGGGAATTCACGACGGCGAGCGCGGACGCCGGGCGGTGCGTGTGCGGGTCCAGCAGTTCTCCCCGCAGCCCCCACCGGCTTGCTTTCCAGGCGGCCAGCCGAAGCAGCGCCGAGGGCGCCGACACCGGCTCGATGCCCTCGCGCCATTCCCGCGCGGACGTTTCCACCAGGCCCCTGGCAATTCCCGCCAGCATGACGGTGTTCTCCGGCCGCAGGCACACGTCGGCCACGCGGATCTCCACTGTGGGGTAGTGCCGCGAGAGGCGGGCATCGAAGTAGACCATGCCCTCGTCCAGGGCGACGCCGGTGCTCACCATGTCGTGCACCAGCTGGTGGTAGGCGTCCGGGGTCCCCAGGATGTCCAGCGGACCGGCCGAGGGCCAGCGGTTCCAGACCTGGGAGCGGTAGCTGGCGTAGCCGCTGTCCTGGCCGTGCCAGAACGGTGAGTTGGCGCTGAGCGCGATAAGCACCGGCAGCCAGATACGCATCCGGTCCAGCACGGCCACGGCTTCCTCCGGCGACTCCACCGAAACGTGGATGTGACACCCGCAGGTGAGCTGTTCCCTGGCGGTCAGCCCGTATTCCTCCGTCATTGCCCTGAATCTCCGGAGCTGTACGGGATGCGGGTCGGCCGGGAGCGGCGAGGTGCCCAACGCGGCCACCCTGACGCCGATGTCCCCTGCCGCCTGCCGGGCGATACCCCGCCCGGCAATGATGTCCTGTTCCAGCCGTGCCAGGGTGGCGTGGGGCGGGGTGACCACCTCGATCATTTCCTGCTGGAACTCAGCGGCCAGGACGGGCCCGGCTCCGGCCTGCAGGGGGCGGACGTACAGGTTCAGGAGTGCTCCGGCCATCGGCACGGCTTCCCCGTTTGCGGGGTCCACCAGGAGCAGCTCCTCCTCGACGCCGAACGTCCGCCTGCCTGCGCCCGCGCCTCCGTTGCCGTCATTGCCGTAGGTGTCCATCGCCGTCGTCCTTCTCCCGTTGCCTGCTCATGGAGCGCCCAGGCCTGGATCCTGCCTTTTCAGGACTAGTAAGTAAACTTATTTGTTTTAAGGTACGCCCAGGATTGCAGTTGGTACAGGGTCTGCACCAGGCATGCCCGTGTGGTTAGGGGATGCAAACCTTCGTGGCAGAGGGGTCCCTGCAGTGCTTTACTGCCAGCATGTCTGAAACTCTCAAGCTGAGCCGCAACGAACCGCACGACAGCAGCGTGGCATCCCGCCTGAACTGGCTGCGGGCCGGTGTCCTGGGCGCGAACGACGGCATCGTCTCCGTGGCGGCAACTGTGGTGGGCGTGGCCGGGGTGACCAACGACCTCGCGCCAATCCTGGTGGCAGGCACCGCGGCGGTGGTGGGCGGCGCCGTGTCCATGGCGTTGGGCGAATACGTTTCCGTGAGCAGCCAAAGCGACAGCCAGCGGGCACTGATCGAAAAGGAACGCCAGGAGCTCAGGGACGATCCCGACGGCGAACTGGCAGAGCTTGCGCTCATCTACCAGGCAAAGGGACTCAGCGAAGCCACGGCCCGGACAGTTGCCGAAGAATTGACGGCAAAGGACGCACTGAAGGCACACCTGTCTGCCGAACTGAACATCGACGAAGAGGAAGTGGTCAGCCCCTGGCACGCGGCCTTCGCCTCCGCCATCGCGTTCACCGTCGGCGCCGTGCTGCCTATGCTGGCCATCATCTTCCCGCCCGAAGGGGCGCGCATCCCGGTCACGTTCGTCGCCGTCATCCTGGCGCTCGCGCTGACCGGCACCGTCAGCGCCAAAATCGGCGGCAGCTCCAAGCGCAAGGCCACCATCCGGCTGGTGGTTGGCGGGGCGCTTGCCATGGCCTTCACGTTCGCAGTGGGAAGCCTCCTGGGCACCACCGGCATCGCCTAGCCCTTCTCGAACCCAGCCACTTCCCACATTCCGCTGCCCGCTACTGATCAGGAGTTTCCCGTGCTGGAGATCGCCGGCCTTCCGGCCCATATTCTGTTGATCCACGGCGTGGTGGTCCTGGCTCCGCTGGCCGGGGTCTCGGCAGTGGTTTTCGCCCTGCTCCGGCGCACCAGGCGTTACCTGGCCTGGCCCATGGGAGTCCTGGCACTGCTGCTGGTTCCGCTGTCCGTCCTTACCGCCGAAGCGGGGGAACAGCTGGAAAAGGCCAGGGGCGCGTCACAACTGGTTGAGGAGCACGCCCACCAGGGGAGTTTCCTCCGCTACGTCACAGTGTTGTTCCTGGTGGCCGTGGGTGCCCAGATCACCGCAGCCTTCCCCACGCTCCTGACACGCCGGCCCGCCTTCCACGGTCTCCGCGGGCTCCTGGAGTCCCGCTGGCTGCTCCCCGCCACCTCGGTGCTGGGCGTACTGGCGGGACTGTTCCTGGTGTACCAAAGCATCGTGACCGGCCATTCGGGAGCAGTGTCCGTTTGGGCCGGCAGCCGCTAGCGCAGCCCCCCCCGAAAACCTCTTCCCATCACCATCCGCCCCGGCGTAGGGTGGGGCACACAACTGCTGGTCCCGGGACCAGCAGTGGGCTCATGCAGTTGGGCTTCTGGAGCATGCCGGAGGGACCACAGGTGGGTAGGAAACCATTCAAAAACCAAAGCATGCGGCGCCTGGCAGGACTGGGCGCTGGCCTTGGTGTGTTGCCGCTGCTGGCCTCCTGCTCCGCCGAAGTGTCCCGCGGCTTCCTGCCCGGGAACCGTGACACCACCAACAACACCGCGCTGATCACGGACCTGTGGGTCAACTCCTGGATCGCTGCACTGGTGGTGGGCATCATCACCTGGGGACTGATGATCTGGGTCATCGTTGCCTACCGGCGCCGGAAGAACACCGTAGGGTTCCCCGCGCAATTGAGCTATAACCTTCCGCTGGAAGTGTTCTACCTGGCCATCCCGCTGATCGTCATCGGCGTCCTGTTCGTCTTCACGGACCGGGAACAGCGGGCCATCGATGCACGCTACCCCAACCCGGACGTGGTGATCGACGTCTTCGGCAAGCAGTGGTCCTGGGATTTCAACTACGTCAAGGAACAGGTCCACGAGGACGCCGGACAGCAGGCCCACCTGACCGGCGACTGGGGCACCCCGGACCGGCTGCCCACCCTCTACCTGCCGGTGGGCAAGAAAGTGGAACTGCACCTGCAGTCGCGCGACGTGCAGCATTCCTTCTGGGTGGTGGATTTCCTGCAGAAACGCGACCTGTATCCGGGCCACGAACAGTACAACCCCTACATCAACATCACCCCCAACCGCGTGGGCGAATACATGGGCAAGTGCGCCGAACTCTGCGGCGAGTACCACTCCGAGATGCTCTTCAAGGTCCGGGTGGTCAGCCAGCAGGAGTATGACAGCCACATCGCGGACCTGAAGGCCAAGGGCAACACGGGCAACCTGGGCGCCGACTACAACAGGGCACCGATGTCGGCCCCGTCACCGCAAGCCCCGGACGCAGCACAGTAAAGGAGGGCACCGAACATGACCACCACAGGCCAAAGAATGGGCGGAACCGCAGCCACGGCCGCACCGGCAGTGGTCCGGCGCTCCAAAGGCACCATCATCGTCAACTGGATCACCTCCACCGACCACAAGACCATCGGGTACATGTACCTGATCTCGTCCTTCGTGTTCTTCTGCGCCGGGGGCGTGATGGCCCTGCTGATCCGTGCCGAATTGTTCGAGCCCGGCATGCAGATCCTGCAAACCAAGGAACAGTACAACCAGCTGTTCACCATGCACGGCACCATCATGCTGCTGATGTTCGCCACCCCGCTGTTTGCCGGGTTCGCCAACGTGATCATGCCGCTGCAGATCGGCGCCCCTGACGTGGCCTTCCCGCGCCTGAACGCGCTGGCCTTCTGGTTCTTCCTGTTCGGCTCCACCATCGCGGTGTCCGGCTTCATCACCCCGCAGGGCGCAGCGTCCTTCGGCTGGTTCGCCTATGCGCCGCTGTCGAACACGACGTTCACCCCGGGCATCGGCGGGGACCTGTGGGTCTTCGGCCTGGCACTGTCCGGCTTCGGCACCATCCTGGGCTCCGTCAACTTCATCACCACCATCATCTGCATGCGCGCCCCGGGGCTCACCATGTGGCGGATGCCCATCTTCACCTGGAACACCCTCGTCACCGCCATCCTGGTGCTCATGGCGTTCCCGCCGCTGGCCGCCGCCCTGTTCGCGCTTGGCGCGGACCGCAAGTTCGGGGCCCACATCTTCGACCCGGCCAACGGCGGCGCCATCCTCTGGCAGCACCTGTTCTGGTTCTTCGGCCACCCGGAGGTGTACATCATTGCGCTGCCGTTCTTCGGCATCGTGTCGGAGATCTTCCCGGTCTTCAGCCGCAAACCCCTGTTTGGCTACAAGGGCATCGTGTACGCCACCATCGCCATCGCAGCCCTGTCCGTGACGGTGTGGGCCCACCACATGTACGTCACCGGCGCGATCTTCCTGCCGTTCTTCGCCTTCATGACCATGCTCATCGCGGTGCCCACCGGCGTGAAGTTCTTCAACTGGATCGGCACCATGTGGGGCGGGTCGCTGACCTTCGAAACGCCGATGCTCTGGAGCATGGGGTTCCTGGCCACGTTCCTGTTCGGCGGCCTCACCGGGATTATCCTGGCCTCGCCGCCCATGGACTTCCACGTCTCGGACACCTACTTCGTAGTGGCGCACTTCCACTACGTGGTGTTCGGCACGGTGGTGTTCGCCATGTTCGCCGGGTTCTACTTCTGGTGGCCCAAGTTCACCGGCACCATGCTCAACGAGCGCCTGGGCAAGATCCACTTCTGGATGCTGTTCCTGGGCTTCCACGCCACGTTCCTCATCCAGCACTGGCTGGGTGTCCTGGGCATGCCCCGCCGGTACGCGGACTACATGCCGGAGGACAACTTCACCGGAATGAACCAGTTCTCCACCATCGGGTCGTATCTCCTGGGCGCGTCCCTCATCCCGTTCTTCTGGAACGTCTACATCACCTGGCGCGCCGGCAAGAAGGTCACCGTGGACGATCCCTGGGGCTTCGGCGCTTCGCTGGAGTGGGCCACCTCCTGCCCGCCGCCGCGGCACAACTTCACCTCGCTGCCCCGGATCCGTTCGGAACGTCCCGCCCTGGACCTGCACCACCCGGAGCTGAGCGTCCGGCTCCACCCGTCCGAAAACGCCCCCGGGGAGAGCCTCCTGGGTGCCGCGGACATCGGGGAGCACGACGTCCACGACCCCAACCCGAACACCTAGCGGACCATCAGAATTACGTCACGCCTTGTTTGCGTAATTGATGTGAACCTCATCACTTAAAGCGCTTTCCGGCTTGGAGCTTAGGTTTGCCTACCCTACAGTTTCCTGACATAGGCACCGTTTACCGGCGCCCATCAGGACTTAGGTTCAAGCAGACTTTTTCCCCACCGAAAGCAGCCTCAATGAAGATCCGCAACAGCGCGCTGGCCGGCATCGCACTCGCCGCCACCGCCGCTCTTGGCCTGACCGCCTGCGGCGGCGCCACCCCCGCCGGCAACGGCTCGTCTTCCGCTTCCGGCGGCGCCGCCGCGGGCGGGATTACGGTATACAACGCACAGCACGAGAGCCTCACCAAGGAATGGGTGGATGCCTTCACGGCCGAAACCGGCATCAAGGTGACCCTCCGGCAGGGCGATGACACGGAGATGTCCAACCAGATCATCCAGGAAGGCCAGGCGTCCCCCGCGGACGTGTTCCTCACCGAAAACTCCCCCGCCATGACCCAGGTGGAGAACGCAGGCCTGTTCGCCGACGTCAACAAGGACACCCTGGCCCAGGTCCCCTCCGAATTCACCCCCTCCACCGGGAAGTGGACGGGCATCGCCGCACGCTCCACCGTCCTGGTCTACAACAAGACCAAGCTCACCGAGGACCAGCTGCCCAAGTCCATGCTTGACCTGGCCAAGCCCGAATGGAAGGGCCGCTGGGCTGCGTCGCCCACCGGCGCGGACTTCCAGGCCATTGTCTCCGCACTGCTGGAACTGAAGGGCGAGTCCGCCACCGAGGACTGGCTCAAGGCCATGAAGGACAACTCCAAGGCGTACAAAGGCAACAGCACGGCCATGAAGGCAGTCAACGCCGGTGAAGTGGATGCCGCGCTGATCTACCACTACTACTACTACGGCGACCAGGCCAAGACCGGCGAGAACTCCAACAACGTCACGCCTTACTACTTCAAGAATGAGGACCCGGGCGCGTTCCTGTCCGTCTCCGGCGGCGGCGTGCTCAAGTCGTCCAAGAACGCTGCAGCCGCGCAGGCCTTCCTGAAGTTCATCACCGGCAAGAAGGGGCAGGAAGTCCTGAAGAACGGCACGTCGTTCGAGTACGCCATCGGCTCTGATGTGCCTGCCAACGACAAGCTGGTTCCCATCAAGGACCTGCAGGCCCCCAAGGTGGACGCTGCGAAACTCAACTCCCAGAAGGTCAGCGATCTGATGACCCAGGCAGGACTACTGTAATTCCGTGACCTCCGATCTATCGGCTCCCCCACGGCGGAGCACGACGACGGCGGGCCGGGGCACACGCCCCCGCCCGCCTTTCGGCGTTTCCGCGGTGTCCGTCGTGGCGGTGCTGATCGCCCTCTTCTCCCTCATCCCGCTGGGGTACGTGGCCTACATGACGGTGGCAACCGGGTGGGACACCGCCGTCGGCCTCATCCTGCGCCCCCGGGTGGGCGAACTGCTGCTGAACACCCTGCTCCTGATGGCTGCCACCATCCCGCTGTGCCTGCTGCTTGGCGTCGCGGGGGCATGGCTGGTGGAACGGACCAAACTGCGCGGCCACCGAATCTGGGCAGTCCTGCTGGCCGCGCCGCTGGCCGTCCCGGCGTTCGTGAACAGCTACGCCTGGGTGTCGGCCATCCCGTCGCTGGGCGGCCTGGGCTCGGGGATCCTGATTTCCACCCTCTCCTACTTCCCGCTGGTCTACATTCCGGCGGCAGCCACCCTGAGCCGGCTGGACCCGGCCATAGAGCAGTCGGCCGCCGCGCTGGGACTGGGCGCCTGGCGGGCCTTCTTCCGGGTTGTGCTCCCCCAGCTGCGGATCGCACTGACGGGCGGCGCGCTGCTGGTGGGGCTGCACCTGCTGGCCGAATACGGCGCCTTCGCGATGATCCGCTTCGACACCTTCACCACCGCGATCATGACCCAGTACCGGTCCACGTTCAACGGCGCCGCCGGGAACATGCTGGCCAGCGTGCTGGTGTTCTTCTGCCTGCTGCTGCTGGTGGCCGAAGTCCGCAGCCGCGGCACGGCACGCTACGCGAGGATCGGTTCAGGCGTGCAGGCCAAGGCTCTGCGGCTCCCCCTGCATGCCTACCACGTCCCCGCCCAGCTCTTCCTGCTGGCGCTGACCGCCCTGGCGTTCGGCCTCCCGCTGTTCTACGTGCTGAAGTGGATCCTGGCCGGCGGGGCCGAGGCCTGGACCGCCTCCGAATTCCTCCCCGCACTACTTGCCACGTTCTGGTACGGGCTCCTCGGCGCCGCAGCCACCATCGTGGTCGCCTTCCCCATGGCCTACCTCGCGGTCCGGAGGCCCGGCTGGTTCAGCAAGTCCCTGGAACTGTCCAACTATGTCACCAGCTCCATGCCCGGCATCGTGGTGGCCCTGGCCTTCGTCACCGTCAGCATCCGCTTGGTACCGGGGATCTACCAGACGGCGGGAGTGCTGGTGGCCGCATATGTTCTCCTGTTCCTTCCGCGGGCCCTGGTGAACCTCCGGGCCGGCCTGGCACAGGCGCCCAAGGAACTCGACGAGGCGGCACAGGCGCTGGGCAAGCCGCCGCTGCTGGCCTTCATCCGTGTCACCCTGCGGCTCACGGCTCCGGCCGCCGCGGGCGGGGCTGCCCTGGTGTTCCTGGCCATCGCCAACGAACTTACCGCCACGCTGCTCCTGTCCCCCAACGGCACCCGGACCCTGGCCACCGAGTTCTGGAGCAAGAGCAGCGAAATCGACTACGCCGGCGCCGCACCCTATGCCCTGCTGATGATCCTGCTTTCCGCACCCATGACCTATCTCCTCTTCCAACAGTCCAAGAAAGTAGCCGGACAGTGACAGCACCATCGACCCGCAGGCTGCCCGAGCCGCGGGTGGCACCCTCAGTGGCCGCAACCACCAACAGCCACCTGCAGATCACGGACGTTACCAAGAACTTCGGATCGCAGGCGGTCCTGAGGGGCGTCAACCTGTCCGTGGCCAAGGGCGGAACCACCGCCATCGTGGGACCGTCAGGCTCCGGCAAGACCACGGTCCTGCGCCTGATCGCCGGGTTTGAGCATCCGGACACCGGCAGCATCTCGCTCAACGGGACCCTGGTGGCGGGTGAGGGCGCTTGGCTGCCGGCGCACAAGCGCCAGATCGGATACGTGG
Organism: Arthrobacter sp. StoSoilB19; assembly: GCF_019977275.1. NCBI lineage: Bacteria > Bacillati > Actinomycetota > Actinomycetes > Micrococcales > Micrococcaceae > Arthrobacter > Arthrobacter sp. StoSoilB19. The sequence goes on from NZ_AP024650.1 coordinate 3,448,637, forward strand.
CCCAGGACGGTGCCCTGTTCCCGCACCTCACCGTGGGCCAGAACGTTGCCTTCGGCCTTGATGCGGCAAAGCTTGAAGGCGGCAGGCGGGCCGTGGCAGCACGCGTTGCCGAACTCCTGGAAATGGTGTCCCTGGATGCCGCCATGGCCAAGCGCCGGCCGCACCAGCTCTCCGGCGGCCAGCAGCAGCGGGTTGCCCTGGCCCGGGCGCTGGCCCGTGAACCGGAGCTGATGCTCCTGGACGAGCCCTTCTCCGCCCTGGATGCCGGGCTCCGCGTGGCCACCCGCCGCGCCGTGGCCAAGGTGCTGGCCGAGGCCGGCGTCACCACCATCCTGGTCACGCACGACCAGGCGGAGGCCCTCTCCTTCGCCGACCAGGTGGCCGTGATGCGCGGCGGCAAGCTGGCCCAGATCGGCAACCCCTTTGTGGTGTACACCCGCCCCGCGGACCGCGCCACCGCTGAATTCCTGGGCGACGCCGTCATCCTGGACGCCTGGCTGGAAGGGTCCCTGGCCACCTGCTCCCTGGGCGGCATCCCGGTGCGCAGGCCACCGGCGCAGGGACGGGTGCAGCTGATGCTGCGGCCGGAACAGATCCGCATCGCCGAAGACGGCCCCATCCGCGGCGTGGTGGTGGACACCGACTACTTCGGGCCCGAAACCACGGTGCGGCTGAAGCTGAACGTGCCCCAGGAAGTGGCAGAGCACGCCGACCACCGCTACCCCGGCGGCGGCGAAGTGATCACCATCCGGCACTGGAACGCGTCGATCGCGCGGCCCGGCATGGAGCTGTGCCTGCGGGTTGTGGGCGAAGCCGTCGCGTTCCCGATCGAGGACTGAGCTCCGGCCCGCCGCGCTCAGCTGCGTATCAGAAGCTAGTCCGCACATCCGAAGCTACAGGGCACAGATGGACGAACAAGCTTCTGATCGGTGCGCCCGCCCCTGCTGACACAGAAAAAACACCGGGCGGAAACACTCCGGCAACCTCGTCAGGGCAAGCTGTGCTTACGGGGATACAACAGCAGGAGGCAGCCCACATGGAGGCACAAGGAGTACGTACCGCCCAGCTCCGCATCGGGGACCAGATTGAGGCATGGCACCGCGGCAGGCTCTTCCACAAGGGACGGGTGACGGACGTCGTCCCGCACCTGGAACTCTTCTGGATCCTGGACGCCCGCACCGGCACCCGCAAGCTGCTGGACCCCGAGGCCCTGGAGATCCGCCACGTGGAAGCCCCTGCCGAAACGGGAACCCAGGTATCAGCCAAGACCCAGGCAAAACCACTCGCCCCCGCCTGATGCTCGGCGAAGGGTCAGGTGCGTTCCTGGTAGACGTCCGGGACGCCGTCGTGGTCCGAATCCACCCTCTCAAGCTCTTCGGCGACCCGGTACTGCCGGTTCCGGGTCCGCAGCACAGCCGTGGCCAGCAGCGCGGCGATCAGTGACGCAGCCAGGATGCCCACCTTGGCGTGGTCGTCATGGAGGCTGCCATGCCCGAAGCTGAGCTCCGCCACCAGCAGGGACACGGTGAACCCGATCCCTGCGAGCAGCGCCACGCCAAACACATCGATCCATTTGAAGGAGCTGTCCAGGCTGGCCCTGGTGGCCTTGGTCAGGATCCACGTGGTGCCCATGATGCCCACCGGCTTGCCCAGGACCAGGCCCAGGATGATACCCAGCGCCACCGGGTCCGTCAGGGCCGAGCCCAGGCCCTCCCACCCGCCAACGGCCACGCCGGCGGAGAAGAACGCGAAGATGGGAACGGCCACGCCGGCGGAAATCGGACGAAACCGGTGCTCGAAGATCTCGGCCAGTCCGGGCCCTGCCTCCGGGCCGCCGGAGGCCCGGGACCGGATCACGGGAATGGCGAAGCCCAGGAGTACCCCGGCCACGGTGGCGTGGATTCCGGAGGCGTGCACCAGCGCCCAGGTCGCGGCACCCAGCGGCAGCAGGATCAGCCAGGCTGCAACTGCGTGGCGGCCGAAGAACCGGCGGTACTTCTGGGCCAGGAAGGTGTAGACGGCCAGCGGGATGAGGGCCAGGAGCAGCGGCGCGGCCTGGATGTCGCTGGAGTAGAAGAACGCGATGATGGTGATGGCAATCAGGTCATCCACCACGGCCAGCGTCAGCAGGAAGATCCGCAGGGCGCTGGGGAGGTGGGATCCGATGATGGCCAGGACCGCCACGGCAAAGGCAATGTCCGTTGCGGTGGGGATGGCCCAGCCGCGCAGCGTTTCCGGGCTGGCGAGGTTGACGACGGCGTAAATCACCGCCGGGACAGCCACGCCGCCCACGGCGGCCGCCACGGGCACGACGGACTTGCTGACTTGCCTCAGGTCGCCGGCAACGAATTCGCGTTTGAGTTCCAGGCCCACGAGGAAGAAGAAGATGGCCAGCAGCCCGTCCGCTGCCCAGGCCCCCAGGCTCAGGTCCAGGAGCCACGGCCCATAGCCCACCCTGAGATCCCGGAGGGCAAAGTAGCTGTCCGACGCCGGGGAGTTGGCCCAGATGAGGGCAATCACGGCAGCCAGGACCAGGAGGGCTCCACCCACGGTTTCCTTGCGGAGGATCTCCCCGATGCGCAGGGCTTCGGCGTAGCTGCCGCGGGCGAAGACGGTGGAGCCGAAAAACTTGTTCCTGCTGGGCGTGGGCGGGGTGGAGGTCATGAAGGCGTCCTTAAATCCGGGTTCGGCAAATCCATGCCGACCAGACTTCCCGGCGCACCTCCCCATATCCTACCGGGTACCGGCTACCCGGCGCGGCGGCCCCCGGCGCGGTCTGCCCGGCCGTTCATGCGTTCTGCCCGGCCGTTCAACTGGATGGCCCGCACGGCCCGGTCGAGGTAAGTCCGCGCCTCCGGGGAGTTGGCCAGCTGCACCAACTCCGCTGCCACCACCACCAGCTTGACGTTGCGGTGGCTGCTGGTGCTGACCAGCATCTGGAAGGCGTCGTCGGAGCCGAGCTTCAGCTGCCCCATGAGGATGCCCCTGGCCTGGTCGATCAACGTGCGGGTTGCGGTGGCACCCACCACGGCCTCGCGCGCAGCCTCTTCAGTTTCGCGCTGCAGCGTCCGGCTGAGGTCCACCGTCACGCCTTCGAACGCCGCCAGCGTTCCATCAGCGGCCAGGATCGCCTCGCCGGAGGTGAGCACACGCCTGGTCCGGCCGCGGGCATCGACGATCCGGTGGTACATGCAGAAGAACCCGCCGGTGGTCGATACCTGCGCCAGGATCTCCTCGCACCGCTCCCGGTCATCCGGGTGCTTGTGGGACAAGATCAGTTCCATGCTGGGGACAACATCGCCGCGCTGGTAGCCGTGCAGCCGGAACATCCCGTCCGACCAGTGGAAGGTTGGGCCTGCAGGCCCCATCTCCACCCTGAAGATGCCCGCATCGCTTTCACTGTCTCTGAGCGCACTCGAATACGTGTATAGGTTGCTGAGCTCCATCACAGGTCCACCCTCCCGCACACCGGCCAGCCCCCCCCCCTATGGGAGCGGGCTCTCGTCACTACTCCCAGTATGGTCGCCCCGCGCGCCGGAAGGTAGGGCGGGATGCCCTATGGATGCAGCGGACACATAGAGTAGGGACCCTTGCCACTTATACCCCTAGGGGGTATATTGGTGGTGTTGTCAGTGAAGTGGTATGTCCCGGCTGGTGCCCACACCGGCCTTCACAGCCGTTCAACCCCAGCGCCCCTTGATTCCCTCAACGGATTGGAACTGACATGAACACCGGGAACCGCCCCGAGCTCCCCCTCGCCTCCTCCGGCTGCAGCTGCTGCGCCCCTGCCGGCGCCGCGGAACCGGCCACCACCCTGCCCGCGCCTGAGGCACAAAAGCGCCCTGCCGCCGTCGGAAATTCCGATCGCTTGGCAGCGGCTTCCTCGAAGGAGGAATGATGCAGGACCATCACGACATGCAGCACCAGGGCGGCCCGCACGACCATCACCAGCCACCCAGCGGAACCCTGACCCAGCCGCCGGCGCACGGCGCCGGGCATGGACAACACGGCGGCCACAGCGACGACGACCATACCGTCCACACGCACGGCCAGCACGCCGGGCACAGCACAGTCATGTTCAAGGACCGGTTCTGGCTGACGCTGGTCCTGGCCGTTCCGGTGGTCTATTTCAGCCCCATGATGGGCGACCTTTTGGGCTACATGCCGCCCGAGTTCCCCGGTTCCGCCTGGATCCCGCCGGTCCTGGGCACCGTCATCTTCCTGTACGGCGGCCAGCCGTTCCTCAAAGGCGGCCTGCAGGAGCTCAAGGACCGCGCTCCGGGAATGATGCTGCTGATCGGCATGGCCATCACGGTGGCCTTTGCCGCTTCCTGGGTCACCAGCCTGCGCATCGGCGGCTTCGACCTGGACTTCTGGTGGGAGCTGGCGCTGCTGGTGGCCATCATGCTGCTGGGCCACTGGATCGAGATGCGTGCCCTCGGGTCGGCGCAGGGCGCCCTGGATGCCCTCGCGGCTCTGCTGCCGGACGAGGCCGAACGCATTACGGACAGCGGCACGGAAACCGTCCCCGTTTCCCACCTCAAGACCGGCGACCTGGTCCTGGTCCGCCCCGGCGCCCGCATGCCCGCGGACGGAACCGTGATGGACGGGCAGGCTGAGTTCGACGAGTCCATGATCACGGGGGAATCCAAAACCGTGGCACGCGGCGCCGGCGACCCGGTGGTGGCCGGAACCGTGGCCACGGACAGCAGTGTCCGGGTGCGCGTCACCGCCGTGGGCGACCAGACCGCCCTGGCCGGGATCCAGCGGCTGGTGGAAGAGGCGCAGGCGTCGTCGTCGCGTGCCCAGGCACTGGCAGACCGCGCAGCGGCCTTCCTCTTCTACTTCGCCGCCGGCGCCGGTGTCCTGACCTTCATCGCCTGGACACTGCTGGGAAGCGTTCCAGACGCCGTCACCCGCACCGTCACCGTCCTGGTCATCGCCTGCCCGCACGCTCTGGGTCTGGCGATACCCCTGGTGATCGCCATTTCCACGGAGCAGGCGGCCCGGGCCGGGGTGCTGATCAAGAACCGGATGGCGCTTGAACGGATGCGCACCATCGACGTGGTCCTGTTCGACAAGACCGGCACGCTGACCACCGGTGAGCCGGAGCTGAAGGACGTTGCCGTGGCCGGCGGCGTCGAGGCGGACGCCGTGCTGGCCCTCGCCGCCGCCGTCGAGTCGGACAGCGAGCACCCCGTGGCGCGGGCCATCGTCCGCGCCGCCAGGGCCCGGAGCCTGCCACTGCCCCAAGCCACCGGTTTCACCTCGCTGCCGGGCCGGGGCGTCCGGGCCAGCGTGGACGGCCGCACCGTGCACGTGGGCGGGCCTGCGCTCCTGCGCGAGCTCGGCGTCGTCGAACCCGAGGCCCTGGCCTCAAGCACCCGGGCGTGGATGGACCGCGGAGCCGCCGTGCTCCACGTTGTCGACGGCGGCACAGTCCTGGGTGCCGTGAGCATGGAGGACGCAGTGCGGCCGGAGTCGCGGCAGGCTGTGTCCGCCCTGCAACGGAGGGGCGTCAAGGTGGCCATGGTCACCGGTGATGCGCACCAGGTGGCGCAGGCCGTGGCGGCGGACCTGGGCATTGACGAAGTGTTCGCCGAGGTCCTGCCCGCGGACAAGGACAAGAAGGTGGCCGAGCTGCAGGGCCGCGGGCTGAAGGTGGCCATGGTGGGCGACGGCGTCAACGACTCGCCGGCGCTGGCCCGCGCGGAGGTGGGCATCGCCATTGGCGCCGGAACCGACGTCGCCATGGAATCGGCGGGCGTGGTGCTGGCCGGGAACGACCCCCGGGCAGTGCTGTCCATGGTGGACCTGTCCCGCGCCAGCTACCGCAAGATGTGGCAGAACCTGGTGTGGGCCACCGGCTACAACATCCTGTCCGTGCCGCTGGCCGCGGGCGTCCTGGCTTTCGCCGGGGTGGTTCTGTCCCCGGCTGCCGGGGCTGTGATGATGTCCGCGTCCACCATCGTGGTGGCCCTGAACGCCCAGCTGCTCCGGCGCCTGAAACTGAACCCGTCTGAGGTACGTTGAACAGCATGGACAGATCGGAAGGAGGGACAGCCATGACCACCCGCGCCGTGGCGTCCTTCCTCCGCGCAGCCTGGCTGCTGGCCGCCACCCTGGCCGTCATCTCCGGGCTGCTGGGCATGCACGTGCTGACCGCCGGGCATGCTTCGCACGGGCCTGTTGCCCAGGGCATGGATACGCACGGCGCGGCCGCCCCCGCGGCACCGACTGGGGCCGCCGCCGTCGTGCATTCCGCGGTTGGGGACCATCCCGGCCACGCCGGCCACGCGGCCGGCCCGGCTTCCACCGACCCGCCGGCCCTGGCGCCGGGCACCTGCGGCAACTCCTGCCCGGGGGCGCAGGAGTCGGGGGCGCCCTGCGTGCCGTCGGTCCCCGGCGGCCCCGTGACGGTCCTCCCGCCGCAGGCAACCCTTGCCGTCCTTCCGTTGCTGCCGGCGGCCGGCAACCCAGGCTCTTCCTACGGGTACCTGCCGCCCAGCCCATCACCGTGCGACCTCTCCATCAGCCGGACGTAAACCGGACTGCGCCCTGTACCCCGGCCCAGTTCCACTACATCCCTGAAGGACCCATGAACACCACTATCAAAACCCTGTCCATTGCTGCTGCCCTGGCGGCTTCCCTCGGCCTGGCAGGATGCGCGGCCAATGCCGGCTCCGGCAACGGCATGCCCATGGACCACGGCAGCTCCAACCCCATGTCCAGCACGATGCCAAGCGCCGGCACCATGCCCAGCGCCAACGCCGACCATAACCAGGCGGACATCATGTTTGCCCAGATGATGATCCCGCACCACGCCCAGGCGGTGGAGATGAGCGGCATCATCCTGGCCAAGCCGGACATGCCCGCAGAGGTGACCGCGCTCGCCACCAAGATCAAGGCGGCGCAGGCACCGGAGATCGCGCAGATGACCGGCTGGCTCAGCGGGTGGAACGTGCCCACCATGATGAGCGACCACTCCGGACACGGCATGACCGGCATGGTGGACGACGACGGCATCGAGCAGCTGAAGTCTGCCACCGGTACCGAGGCCGCGCGGCTGTTCCTCGAGCAGATGATCGGCCACCATGAGGGCGCCATCGACATGGCCCAGCAGGAGATCAGCGCCGGCAAATTCCCGGACGCCGTGAAGCTGGGCCACGACATCGTGGACGCGCAGCAGGCGGAGATCACGCAGATGAAGCAGCTGCTGACCACCCTGTAACCGGCACTTCCGGCCGCCGGGCAGTCCTGCGGCGCGGCGGCGGCACCCGGCCCGGGAGCCCGCCGCCGCGCCGTTGCGTGTTAAGTTGAAAGGCACGGGTCCGGACCGGATCCGCCAGCAGCTGGGAAAAGAGACATCTCCTTGGACACTTCCGCACCAGTACGAATCCTGACCGTCTGCACCGGCAACATCTGCCGCTCGCCGGTGGCCGAACGGCTGCTGCAGGCAGGACTCGACCAGGTGGTGCCGGGCGGTTTCCAGGTGTCCAGCGCCGGCACCCGCGCCTTGGTGGGCGAACCCATGCAGCCCATTTCAGCGGACATCGTGCGGACCTTTGGCGGTGATCCCGAAGGGTTCGCGGCACGGCAGCTCACGCCCAGGATCCTGCGGGGTGTTGACCTGGTGCTCACCATGACGTCCGGGCACCGCGGCGAGGTCCTGCAGCTTGATGCCTCCCTTCTCAAGCGGACGTTCACCATCCGCGAGTTCGCCCGGATGCTTGATGTCCTGGCCCAGCGGGGCGCGGGGACAGACAGCCGGCCCGCCGCCGTCGAATCTTCCCCAGGTGCGCTGCCCGGCAGCAACGCGTCCGACGGCGACGCCCGGCTGGCTGCCAACGCCGCCTTGTGGCGCGGCTTGCCGGCACGGGCCGCCGGGGTGCGCCACCTTTCGCTCCCCGCCGACGCCGCAGACAACGACATCGTGGACCCGTACCGCCGCGCGCCGGAGGTGTACCGGGAGATGGAGGACCAGCTGGCCCCCGCCATTGTCTCCATCCTGCGCCATGCCCGCCTCAACGCCCCGGTCCCCGGGACCGCGCCCCAGTCGCCCTAGCGGAACAGCGTTACCGCAGCTCGACGCCGAACCGGATGGAACCTTCGCAGGTGACAGTTTGGATAACCTTGTAGCCAACCGGGGCCTGCCCGACGCACACTGAACCCACCAAACACAATGAGGTGGAGGCGTCATGAGCATCCCAGGCGGTTCTGATCCATCCGGGCCCGGTAACTCCGGGAACTCCGGTTCCCTGCCGCCGGGTTCCTCCGGTTCCCACCGGCCGGCCTGGCTGGCGGCTTTGGGCCGCCGCCGCTGGGTCGCCGCCCTGGTGGTGCTGGCACTTGTGGTGGCTGCCGGAGTCGCGGTCTTCAGCCTGAGCCGCTCCGGCCAGCAAGCGCAGCCTGCAGCCACCCAAACCGAGTCGCCCAGCCCGACGCCGACGCCCACACCCACCCCGACCCCCTCTGAAACTCCCCCGCCCGCTCCTGCTCCCCCACCGCCGCCTGCCCCGATCCCGGACCTGCCCGCCGCCCCGATGAACATCCTCGTCATCGGCAGCGACATCCGTGACACTCCCGCACGCGACGCCGCCGCCCACACTGCAGCCACCGGTGAACCCTCAGACCAGAGGGCGGACACCCTGATGGTGGTCCATGTCCCTGCCGACCGCCGGAACCTCTACCTCGTCTCCATCAACCGCGACAACTGGGTGGACATCCCCGGCTTCGGCAGCGCCAAGATCAATTCCGCGCTCCAGTATGGCGGGATCGACCTGCAAACCGCCACGGTGCAGCAGCTGCTGGGAATTACCATCGACCACACCCTGATGCTCGACTTTGGCGGGTTCAAGCTCCTGGTGGACGGCCTGGGCGGCATCGACGTCAATGTGCCGATGTCCTTCCAGTCCTCGATCGAAACCCAGCACGTCTTCACCCAGGGCATGAACCACCTGGACGGACAGGCCGCCCTGGAATTTTCCCGCGAGCGCTACGCGTTCTCCGACGGCGATTTCCAACGGGTCCGCGACCAGCAGATCATGCTCCGTGCCATCCTGGCCCGCCTCACCGGGGGCGGTGCCCTGAACGACGTCAACGCCGTGCGGTCGCTGGTCGACTTTGCCTCCTGCTGCCTCACGGTGGACAAGGGATTCGATCCCGTCCAGGCAGCCATCCTGGCCTACAGCCTGCGCAATCTGGATACTAACGCCATCGGCACCATGACGCTTCCGACGGCGGGCTCCGGATTCGTTGCCGGGCAGTCCGTACTGTTTCCGGACTACGGAGGCATCGCGGCCGTGGGGGCGGCACTTCGGGAGGGCCGGATCGGCGACTTCGCGAGGCCTTAGGGCACGCCAGCGACACGCTTAGTCACTGGCGACGCGCATATTCCCTGGCGCGGCGATATTTGGGGTGCGCAGGTGACTTTGGGCGTCGCAGCGGAATTTGCGCGTCGCCACTGCGGCAATACGCTCCGGACGCGGCCGCCACGCCTTGTTCAGCAGCGGCTTACCCGGGGTTCACCAGCGGGACAGAGTCTGTGCGCCCGCCGGAGCGAACCTGAGGGCATGACTGAGAACTCCCGCGCCACCGTTTCACGCCGCACCGTCGTCAAGGGGTCGGTCCTGGCCGCCGCGCTCGCATCCGTCCCCGCCGCTGCCCAGGCAGGCACCACACCGTCAGGCGTCGCGTTGGTCCGCAACCGCCTGACCCTGCCCAGCGGCATCGCCACCGGCGACGTCACCTCCGATTCAGCCGTTCTGTGGTCCCGCGCGTCCGGCGCAGGCCGGATGACGGCAGTCCTGCGGGCCGTGGACGACGGCGGCCAGGTCCTGCGCGGGCGCGGCGCCTTTGAGCGGGTGCTCCGCGGGCCCCGGGCCACCCAGGCGTCCGATTTCACCGCCAAGATCCATGCGGGAAACCTGCCGTCCAACACCCGCTTCGCACTGGACATCAGCTTCGAGGACGACGGCGGGGCGGCCGGCGAGACGGTCCGCGGCAGCTTCCGCACGGCGCCGGACGCCGGAACGATCAACGGCACGGGCCGCACCGGTGGCACCAGCAGCGGCGGCGACGTCCCGGCGTCGTCTGCGCAAAGCTTTGTGTGGACCGGCGACACCGCTGGCCAGGGATGGGGCATCAACGAGGAGATCGGCGGGATGCGCGGCTACCGGGCCATGCACCTGACCCGCCCGGACTTCTTCATCCACTCCGGCGACACCATCTACGCCGACGGGCCCATCGCCGAAAGCGTGGTGGAAAAGGACGGCCAGGTGTGGCGGAACCTGGTGACAGAGGAGGTCTCCAAGGTGGCCGAAACGCTCACCGAGTTCCGCGGCCGGCACCGGTACAACTCCATGGACGCCAACATGCGGGCCATGTTCGCTGACGTCCCCGTGATCGCCCAGTGGGACGACCACGAGACCCACAACAACTGGTACCCCGGCCAGATCATCGATGACTCCCGCTACACGGTGCGGGACGTCAACACCCTGGCTGCCCGCGGCCGGCAGGCATGGCAGGAAAACATGCCCATCGCGGACAGCTCGGCCGTCTGGCGCCCGGGAACGTTCGACGACGCCGGCCAGTACCAGCCCGCCCGGATCTACCGGAAGATCAGCCGCGGACCGCAGCTGGACGTCTTCTGCCTGGACATGCGCACCTTCAAATCGCCCAACACGGACGGCAAGGAGCCTTACGCCACCTCCATCCTGGGCCAGGAGCAGGTGGACTGGCTGATCGGCGAAGTTTCGAAGTCAAAGGCGACCTGGAAGGTGATCGCCGCGGACCTGCCGCTGGGCATCGTGGTGCCGGACGGCCCGGTCAACCAGGAGAGCCTGTCCAACCGCGACGCCGGCGCCCCGTTGGGCCGTGAGCTGGAAATTGCCGCGGTGGTGAGCGCCTTCAAGCGCAACGGCGTGAAGAACACGGTGTGGCTCACCGCCGATGTGCACTACTGCGCCGCCCACCACTACTCCCCCGAACGGGCAGCCTTCACCGGCTTCGATCCGTTCTGGGAGTTCGTGGCCGGGCCCATCGCCGCGGGATCATTCGGCCCCAACACGATGGACGGCACGTTCGGGCCCGAGGTGGTGTTCTCGAAGGCAGGGCGCTTTGCCGGGGAGTCCCCGCGCGACGGCGAAAACCAGTTCTTCGGGCACGTCCAGTTGGATGCGGACAACAGCTTCACCGTGAGCCTTCGCAACGCCAACGGAGCCACGGTGTTCTCCAAGGTCCTGACGCCGGAGCCGTAGCTTCGGGTCCCCCGCGGCACTGTTGCTGCGCCGACGGCGGCCGTTATTTTCCGCCGCCCCCTGGGTACGCCGTTGGTAGTGTTCCTGCAAATCGGCACGGCATTTCGGGCACGGCGAGGACGGGGTGGTTTCTTGAAGGGTGAATCAGCAAAAGACGACGGCCTGACGGAGGCCGTCCAGCAGGCCGGGGCCGTGGAGCTGCTCCTGATCCGGCACGGCGAGAGCGAAGGCAACGTGGCGGCCACCGAGGCCCGTGCGGCCGGAGTGGAGGTCATCGAGGTTCCGGCCCGTGATGCAGACGTGGACCTGTCGGCAACCGGGAGGGAACAGGCCAAGGCGCTGGGTATCGCCCTGGGCCGGACCGCCGGGGAGTTCCGCCCTGACGCCGTGGTGTCCTCCCCCTATGCCCGTGCCCGCCAGACCGCTGAGATTGCGGTGGAAACAGCCGGCTGGCCGCTGCAGGTGCGCACGGACGAGCGGCTCCGCGACCGCGAACTCGGCATCCTGGACCGGCTCACGCGGCTGGGCGTGGAGAGCCGCTACCCCGAGGAATCCGAACGCAGGGACTGGCTGGGAAAACTGTATTACCGGCCGCCGGGAGGGGAATCCTGGGCGGACGTGGCGCTGCGGCTGCGGTCCGTCCTGGCAGAGCTGAACGGCCTGGGCACCGGCCAGCGGGTGATGCTGGTGTGCCACGACGCCGTGATCATGCTGTTCCGGTACGTGCTGGAGGGGCTGAGCGAGAAGGAACTGCTGGACCTGGCAGCCACGGAGGCCATCCTCAACGCCTCGGTGACCCGGTTCGTCCGCCCCTCCGGCGTTGGGCCGTGGACGCTGGAGAGCTTCAACGTGGCCGACCACCTGGCCGAGCAGGGCGTCACCGTCACCGAGCATGCCGGAGACACCAGTGTCCGGCCGCGGTGAATCCTCCGGCGCCACCCTGGTGACGCCGTCGCTCCTGCGGGACTGGCCGCTGCCGGCACCGGGCGCGGACAAGTATTCCCGTGGCTCAGTGCTGGTGGTGGGCGGTGCCCGGGCCACCCCCGGCGCCGCAATGCTGGCCGGCACCGCAGCGCTGCGTGCGGGCGCCGGAAAGCTGACCCTGGCCGTTGCCGGGTCGGTGGCCGTCCAGCTGGGGGTGGCGCTGCCCGAGTGCGGTTCCATCGGCCTGCCGGAGACTGCCGGCGGCTCAGTCAAACCGGAACTGGACAGCATCCACTCCTACGTGGACCAGGCGGATGCCCTCCTGGTGGGGCCCGGCCTGGACGACCCCGACCTTGCCGGTGAACTGCTGGAGGCGTTGCTTAAGCGCGAGGCCGGCGGCGACCACGGCGGCGGCGGCAACCCCGGTGGTGGCGCCGGCAGCAGGCAAGGCGCCGCCGTCGTCCTCGATGCCTACGCGCTGGCCGCGCTGGTACACCTGGAGGACCAGCTGGACCCGTGGCGCGGCCGCCTCATCCTCACACCGAATCCCACGGAGGCCGGCATCCTGCTGGGGCGGGACACGGATGACCTCGAGAAGGACCTGGCCGAAATCTCCGAACGGTTCGACGCCGTAGTCAGCTGCCAGGGGCTGATCACCCAGCCGCCAGGGCTGAACCCCGACGAGCCGGACCTGTGGAAGATCACCACGGGGTACGGCGGACTGGGCACCTCCGGCAGCGGGGACGTGCTGGCCGGGGCCATTTCCGGGGTCCGTGCCCGGGGAACCAGCAGCGCACAGGCAGCCTGTTGGGGTACCCACCTGCACGCAGCCGCGGCAGACAGGCTGGCCAGCAGGCTGGGCCCGTTGGGGTTCCTGGCCCGTGAACTTGCCGACGAACTGCCGGCGCTGATGCTGGAACTGGGCACCTGACCCTTGACGTGGACCGCCCGGACATACGGACGGCCCCCGGCCAAAGCCGGGGGCCGCCGTGTCGGGAGGTCAGGGCCTACGCTGCCGTTGCGCTGTTTGGCGCTGTGGCATGCACAGAATGGCGATTCGCCCCAAAAAGGCAGTCAACAGATATGGCCGCCTCCCGGTCCTTCAGGTCTAGGCAGCGATTTCCTGCTTTTCCCCCTTCGTTTCGATTTCGATCTTGCGCGGCTTGGCCTTTTCGGCGACCGGGATCCGCAGCGTCAGGACACCGGCGTCATAGCTGGCCTTCACCTTCTCTGTGTCCAAGGTGTCGCCAAGAATCAGCTGGCGGCTGAAGACGCCGCGCGGCCGCTCAGCGGCAATCAGCTCGGTATCCTTGCCAGCGGGATCGGGACGCTCCGCCCGCACCGTCAGGACGTTCCGTTCGACATCCAGGTCCACCGAGTCCGCCGTGACACCCGGCAAATCAAAGGCCACGACGAATTCCTGGTCCTCGCGCCATGCATCCATCGGCATCGCCGCCGGACGTGCAGTGGTTCCGAGGACTTGCTGGGTTAGCCTGTCCAGCTCGCGGAACGGATCGGTTCGCATCAACATGGCTTCCCTCCTCGTGAGAGTTGATCCAACATCCACGTCAGTCGATCTATATTCGCTGACATAGATTTTTTAGCACCGTGGAAGCAGGTCCGCAAGGGGTTTGGGTGCCGATTCCTGAAGAATTTTTGGGTCCTGCAGGCTTCGGATTTCCGCCTTTACCCGGGCACACGGAAGGGGCCTCTTGCACAGCTCCTGCTGTGCAAGAGGCCCCTTCCGGACTAGGTTCTGTCTTCTCCAGTCAGTCCCTGGTGGGGTCCGGACGCAGCGGTGCGGGCCCTGGATCCGGGACGGGCAGCGGGCCTGGGGGCGCCGGCGCGGGGAACGGATTGGGAGACGGCGGGCCGGGCGGGCGCGGCTGGGTGGGATCCGGCGATGTGGGCTCCGGACCGGGTTCGGGCGGAAACGGCTCGGGTTCGTGCACTGGCGGGATGGTCATGGAACTTCCCCTCTCACGCTGGGCGGATGTGCCTTGAACTGAACAGAATACGCCTGCGGCCCGCCGGCAACTACCCTCCAGTCCGGCGCCGTTTAGTACAGCGCTGATTGGTCCGGGACGGCGCCGACCAGCCGCAGCCAGCCGCGCAGCTGGGCGGAGCCTGCCTCCCCGCAGCGGAAACCGATGTACCCGTCCGGGCGGACCGCCACAACGCCCCGGCCCGGGTGGCTGTCGAGGCGGTGGACATGGAGCAGGGAACCGGGTCCCGCCCCTGCCCGCAAGGTGGGGCTCCCGCCAAAGGCACCAGGGCCGGCGTCGCGTTCCAGCAAAAGGTGGACGCCGGGCACGGCGGTCAGTTCGTGAAGGCGGGCCGCCCGCCCGCCGACCGTCACGGGCGCATCCGGCAGCCGCTCACCGGGCCTCGGCCACCCGGCGGCGCGCGGCGTGCCGTCCCGGGAAATAGCACTGTTCCGGTAGCGAACGAATGGCTGGGACAACAGCCTGATGCCCTGGGAGGTGAGCCACTGCCGGCGGAGCAGCACCGGCAGGACCGGAGCGAACGCGGGCAGGAGGCTCCGGGCCAGGCGGGCCACCGGGTGCGGCGAGGCTTCGCCGAAGAAGATGACGTGCGTCAGCGCCAGCACGCGCCGGGCCGCGAGCCGCCGCTCGTGCCCATAGGTTGCCAGCAGTTCCGGGAGCGGCCTGCCTGCCGTCGAGGCGAAACCGAGCTTCCACCCGAGGTTGAGGGCGTCCAGGATGCCGTTGTTCATGCCCTGCCCGCCCGCAGGCGAGTGGGCGTGCGCGGCGTCGCCGGCGAGGAAGAGCGGAGTGTTTCCGAACGTGCTGGCCAGGCGGTGTTGAAGCGGGACCTGGGCCGACCAGCGCACGTCCCGGACGGCAGCACCCAGTCCCGACTCCCGGAGCAGGCGGGCCACTTCATCCGGCGGAACGGGCGGACCCAGCTGTCCGAAGCCGGCGGTGGATTGCCGCAGCGCCGGCCGGGTGGCCAGCATCCGCCAGGTGGCGCCCTCGCCCAGCGCGAAGAGGAAGGCCAGTCCCCAGGTCCCGACGGCCACGTGCAGCAGGCCAGGGTCCAGGGCGCCATCAAGCTCCAGGTCTGCCAGGACCGCCTCCACCCGGTACGGGGCACCCCGCCACTGCGCGCCGGTGAAGCCGCGGACCGTGCTGGACTGCCCGTCGCATCCGGCCAGGAACCGGGAAGTGTGGCCGCCGGCTCCGCCCCCGGCGTCGCGAAGCTCCGCATGCACCAGGCCAGGCCCCGGGCCACCGCCGATATCCAGGGTGCCCTCCGGTCCCAGTCCGCAGAACTCCACGCCCCAGTCCACCGGCACGCCCCTGGCCTGCAGTGCCTGCCAGAGCACGTCCTCGACGTCGGCCTGCCGGACCAGGGTCAGGTGCGGAAAGGCGGTATCCGGGAGGTCCGCGTGGCCCAACCGGGCTTCGACCACGCGCCGGCCGAAGTGTATGCGTGCCAGGGGCGTGGTGTCGGCCCGGTCCAGCAACGCGTCGGTCACGCCCAGCGGGCGAAGGCCCTCCAGTGCCCGTGCATGCAGCATCATCGCCCGGGACGGCCTGACACGGTGTTCGCGCCGGTCCACCACCCGGACCGTGGCTCCGTGGGCGTGCGCCTGGAGGGCCGTGGTGAGCCCGGCGGGACCGGCGCCTACCACCAGAAGGTCGGTGTCCGCCGTCGTGCGTTGCCTGCCTGCCATACCCGCCCGGCCGTCATGCCTGGCCGAGAAGCCGCCACCAGGCGTGGTCCTGGGTGGCTGCTGCTTCCTGCATCCGGGCGGGGTTTGCGAGCACCTCGTCGCGGCGCAGCCCGGGAATCACTTTGTAGCTGATGGACCCGGGGACGCTGACCAGTTCCAGGACCCGCCAGAGGGCCGCAGCGTAGCTTCGCGCCCGCTCGGCACCGTCCCATTCGTACAGGCCGCGGTAGGCACCGAAGGTGTCGTGGGCGCACCACAGCTTGGAAACAAAGCCCGGGAACCCGACGAAGAGCGGGGTGTTCAGCAGGCTTTCCGCCTCGAATAGCCGGTGCGCCCGGCCCCGGACCAGGCGCAGCGTGAAGGCCACCACCAGGATGCAGGGCTCGCCGGGCTGCCGGTCGACGGCGGTCTCCCGGTAGACCCGCGAGGTGCTGCCGTCAGCGAAGCGCAGCACCCGGCCCACGTTTTCCTTGGGAAGATGCACCTGCCTGCGGACCAGCATCACGCACGACGTTCCCATGCAGCGGGTCACCGCCAGCCATGCTTTGGCGCGGGGAGCCGGTCCGGATTCGGGGGTCATGGTTTCTCCTTTTCCCTGCGGGACCCTTTCAGGGTGCCGGGAACCGCGGGTAGGATCCCAGAGTCTTTCGCCCCATTCGGGGCGTCCCTTCTCCCCCGGTAGCGAACGGCCTGCCGACTTGTCCGGGCTGGTCTATATATTGAATCCATGACCTCCACCTCCCTGCAGGATTCCACCGGCACTGCCACCCCGGCGCCCCCGGTTGCCAAGAAGATCCCCACCGAACGCACCCACCACGGGGAGACGTTCGTGGACAACTACGAGTGGCTGCGGGACAAGGAATCGCCGGAGGTCGTGGAGCACCTGCGGGCCGAAAACGCGTACCAGGAAGCCGTCACCGCGCACCAGGAGCCGCTCCGCGAGGCCATCTTCCAGGAGATCAAGGGCCGCACCCAGGAAACAGACCTCTCCGTTCCACACCGCAAGGACGGCTGGTGGTACTTCAGCCGCTCCGCGGAGGGCAAGGAATACGGCATCCACTGCCGGGTCAAGGCGCAGGACACCGGAGACAAGGTGGCGGACTGGACTCCGCCCGCCGTGGAACCCGGCCTGCAGATCCCCGGCGAGGAAATCCTGCTGGACGGCAACGTGGAAGCCGAAGGCAAGCCGTTCTTCTCCATAGGCGGCACCGCCGTCACGGTTGACGGAACCCTCTATGCCTACGCAGTGGACAACTCCGGAGACGAACGCTTCACCCTCCGGATCAAGGACCTCCGCACCGGTGAACTGCTGCCGGATGCCATCGAAAACATCTTCTACGGCGTGGCGTTCTCCCCGGACGGCACCCGTATCTTCTACACAGTGGTGGACGAGTCCTGGCGCCCGTACCAGGTGAAGGCGCACGTCCTGGGCACACCCGTGGCCGACGACGTTGTGGTGTACCAGGAGGACGACCCCGCCATGTGGCTGGGCTTCGAGCTCTCCGCGGACCGGCGCTACCTGGTGCTGGGCATTGGATGCTCGGAGTACAGCGAAACCCGGCTGCTCCGTTTCGACGACCCCACCGGAACCGTCAGCACGGTGATCTCGCGGGATGAACGCATCCTGTATGAGGCCGAGCCCTTCCTGCTCGACGGCCCCGACGGGAAAACCGAGAAAATCCTGCTCACGCACAACCACGGCGCCATCAACTCCATGGTCTCCCTGGCTGACGCGGAAGAACTCCACAAGCCGCTGGCAGAACAGACCTGGCAGACCGTCGTGGAACATTCCGGCGACGTCCGCGTCAACGGCGCCGGTGTCACCGCCACGCACCTGGTCGTGTCCATCCGCAAGGACACCATCGAGCGCGTCCAGGTGATGGGGCTGGCCGGCCTGGGCACGCCTGCGCAGCAGGCGCCGGTGGAGCCGGCGTTCGACGAGGAGCTGTACACGGCGGGGGTGGGCGGTTCGGACTACGAGGCACCCGTGATCCGGCTGGGCTACACGTCCTACTTCACGCCGTCCCGCATTTACGACTTCGTCCTGCCCACCCCGGAGCAGCCCACCGGCGAACTGCTGCTCCGCAAGGAGAGCCCCGTGCTGGGTGGCTATGACGGAAGCGATTACGTGGCCACCCGGGAATGGGCCACCGCAGGTGACGGCACGCGCATCCCGCTGTCGGTCCTGCGGCACAAGGCCGTCAAACAGGATTCGACGGCGGCCGGCCTGGTGTACGGGTACGGCTCCTACGAGATGAGCATGGACCCCGGCTTCGGAGTAGCACGGCTGTCCCTGCTGGACCGCGGTGTGGTGTTCGTGATCGCCCACATCCGCGGCGGCGGCGAGCTGGGCCGGCACTGGTACGAGGACGGCAAGAAGCTCACCAAGAAGAACACCTTCACCGACTTCGTGGACGCCACCGACTGGCTGGCGGACTCGGGCTGGGTGGATCCCTCCCGCATCGCCGCCCTGGGCGGTTCGGCCGGTGGACTCCTGATGGGTGCCGTGGCCAACATGGCACCGGAGAAGTACGCGGCCATCGTGGCGCAGGTGCCGTTCGTGGACCCGCTCACCAGCATCCTGGATCCGGACCTGCCGTTGTCCGCGCTGGAGTGGGAGGAGTGGGGCAATCCCATCACGGACCCGCTGGCCTACGCCTACATGAAGTCCTACTCCCCCTACGAAAACGTGCGGGCGGTGGCCTACCCCAAGATCGCCGCGGTGACGTCCTTCAACGACACCCGGGTCCTGTACGTGGAGCCGGCCAAGTGGGTGCAGGAACTGCGGAACAAGACCACGGGGTCCGAACCTATCGTGATGAAGATCGAGATGGACGGTGGCCACGGCGGCGCGTCCGGACGGTACGTGCAGTGGCGCGAGAGGGCCTGGGACTACGCCTTCATCGCCGATTCCCTGGGCGCAACAGAACTGCTGCCCGGAGCCGGCCTGAAGCAGGACTGAAACGTACGACGGCGGGCGCGTCCCGCCGTCGTACGCTTTCCTTCGCCAGCCCTGCGGCAGGCACTGCTTCAGGGCTGGTTCCCTTCGTGACGGGACCGCCGCCCACCTGCTCAGAGGCGGTGACAGAGGAATTCCCTGTCAATGCGCCCATAAGCTAACCATGCTTACTATTGGGGGGCACTTGTTTTCCGCAGGGATCCCAGAGGAGCAGGCATGTCATTGAGCAAGGGAACGCATGTGGAGTGGAACACTTCGCAGGGCAAGACGCACGGCAAAATCGTCGAAAAAAAGACCAGCGACTTTGAACTCGACGGCAACACGCACCGCGCCACTGAGGACGAACCTCAGTATGTGGTGGAGTCGGACAAGACGGGTGCCCGCGCGGCGCACAAGGCATCCGCGCTGACCGAGAAGAAGTAGCGCCGTGGCTGCCCAGTACGAGGTAGTCATCATCGGCGGCGGAAACGCCGGCATCTCCCTGGCAGCCCGGCTGCAGCGGTACGGGGTCAAGGACGTGGCTGTCATCGAGCCCAAGGACCATCACCTCTACCAGCCGCTGTTTTCGCATATCGCAGGAGGCCGCGCCCAGGCACAGGAAGCCATCCGCTCGCAGGAATCCGTGACGCCCCAGGGCGTGACGTGGATCCATGACGCCGCCGCGGGCATTGATGCCGCCGCCAACACGGTCACCCTGGCGTCCGGTTCCACCGTGGCCTACGGGCAGCTGGTGGTGTGCCCCGGGCTGCAATACGACTGGGACGCGGTACCGGGCCTGGCCGAGGCCGTGCACTCGCCCTCCGGCGCCTCCCACTACGAGTTCGAACTGGCGTCCAAGGCCTGGACGCTGCTCCGCAGCATGACGTCCGGCACCGCCGTTTTCACCATGCCGGCGGGCCCCATCAAGTGCGGCGGCGCTGCCCAGAAACCCATGTACCTGGCCTGCGACTACTGGCGGGAACAGGGCCTCCTGGACCGGATCCGCGTGGTGATGGTCCAGCCTTACCCCACCGTTTTCGGGGTCCCGGAGGTGGACCGCGAACTGGACCGCAAGATTGCGGAGTACGGCATCGAACTGCGGACCAACAGCGAATTGGTTGGCGTGGATGCTGCAGGCCAAACAGCCACCATCCGGGATCTTGCCGCCGATACCGTGGAGAACCTGCACTACGACGTCCTCAACGCCGTCCCGCCGCAGTCGGCCCCGGACTGGCTCAAGGCCACGGACCTGCCGGCCGCCGGTGACACGGGCGGCTTCGTGGAGGTGGACCGGCAGACCCTTCGGCACCTCCGCTACCCCAACGTGTGGTCCCTGGGCGATGCCGCAGGCACCACCAACTCCAAATCCGGCGGGGCGCTGCGCAAGCAGACCAAAGTGGTGGCCAAGAACCTGGTGGCAGCCCGGAAAGGCAAGCGGCTGCCGGCGAAGTACAACGGCTACTCGGTGTGCCCGTTCACGGTGTCACGGGACACGGTGGTGTTCGCCGAGTTCGATGACCGTTACCGCCCCATGCCCACCATTCCGCGGGTGCCCACCTGGAACGAAAGCAAGTTGTCATGGGTTGTGGACCGGGACCTGTTCCCGAAGATCTACTGGAACCTGATCCTCAAGGGCAGGGCCTAAAGCTCACCGCCGGAACCGATGCGCCATTCATCGGCCAGGATGGCATAGATGAGCTCGGTGGCCCACTGGCCCTTGTAATGCCACTTGTCGATGTGCCGCGCCTCCAGCCGCATGCCCAGCCGGCCGCACACTGACGCCGACGCCACATTGAGTTCATCCAGCCGGGCTTCAATCCGGTGCATGCCCAGTTCCCCGAAGCCCAGATGGAGCATGGCCCGGGCGGCCTCCGTGCCGTAACCCTTGCCGCGTGCTCCGGGCGCCAGTGTCCACCCGACTTCGCCCTGGCCGAGTCCCGGCAGCCATTTGAGCACCACCTCCCCCTGCAGCCCGGGCTCATTCGCTGCCTCGATGGCGAGGGCCACCCAGTCGCCCTCCTTCTCGAAGGCAAAGTTGGCGTACCGGCCCACCCGCTCCATCGACTGGGTGTAGCTCTTGGCCGGGCCGGGCAGGAACCGGGCGGTCTCCGGCAACGAGTGGTAGGCGTGGAAGGCCTCAAGGTCACCGCCGTCAAAACGGCGGAGTACCAGCCGTTCGGTGCGGATCGGCAGGGAAATGTCAGGCATGGATCGAGGCTACGCCAAAGGTCCGGTGAAGAACGACGGCGGCCGGCACCTTCGCGGGGCGGGTCTGCTCTTGCTCCGGCGAACCTCCGGGGAGTACGGTTCGCCTACGGCCTGCTGGCGCCCGTGTTGTGGATGTCCCATCCCTTGGAAAGTAGTTTCGATGGAGAAGCCGGCGAAGCTTTGGGCAGCCGCTCTGGCGGTCGGCATGCTGCTGGCCACCGTGTCGTGCACCTATAACGACTCCACTGAGGATCCCACCCAGCCGGCGACCACGGCAGCCCGCACTGCCAAAGTGCTCCGCATCGCGACGCAGGACGATGCGAACGTACCCACCCGCGGCCAGATCGAAGAATTTGTCCGGCAGGTTGAGGACCGTTCCCACGGGAGCCTGGTCATTGAACCGGTCCTCAAGGCCGCAGGTGATGGGGCCGGAGCCTGGGACCAGGCCGTGGCCCACCGGGTGATGAGCGGGGACCTGGAGATGGCTGTGGTGCCGGCCCGGGCCTGGGACACCGAGGGGATACTGTCTTTCCGTGCCCTCTCCGCTCCCTTCCTGGTGACATCCAGCGCCATGACCAGGGAAGTGGTGAAACCGGAGTATGGGCAAGGGATGCTGGCCGGCCTCAAGGATGCGGGCGTCACAGGGCTGGCGCTGCTTCCCGAGGGCCCGCGGATGCTGTTCTCCTTCGCCTCGCCCATCCTCAGGTTGGCGGACATCCAGGGGATGGTGATCAGGGCACCCCTATCCGGAACGAACTACGCAGTCCTTGAGGCGCTTGGCGCGTTGCCTCGGGACCTGGGTGACCGGGAATTCGGTGACGGAGTTGAGGCCGGAACGGTAGGCGGCGCGGAATCATCAATGGCCTACGCCTCCAATTTGCCGGGCGCGAAGACCAGGACAGGGCGCGCCATCGCCACCGGAAACCTTGTAGTGCACTCAAAGATCAGCACCCTGGTGATAAACGACAAAGCCAGGACCGCCCTCAGTGCGGAGGAACAGCGAATTCTCCAGGAGGCGGCGGACTCCACCAGGGATTGGGCCTCCTCACTCCTCTCACCGCTCGCGGACGAGGCGCGTCGGTACTGCGAGGGCGGCGGCAAAGTGGTTATGGCAACAGACCAGGACCTCACCGCCTTCCGGGATGCGGCGGCCCCGGTTTACGCCGTCCTCGAACAGGACGCGGAAACCAGGAGACTCATTGCGCGGCTCCGTGACCTGGCTGCAAGAACCCCGGCCGAGCCCGCGGTGGAACCCTGCGACTTCGACACTTACTGAGGCCTGCTGCTCCCCGGTCGTACCCTGCCGTCAGGGGAAATCAGGGAGCAGCTGAACCGACGACGGCGGCTGTTGCCTCTGCGATGGCGCGTTCCTCATCCGTGGGGACCACCAGGACGGGAATCGCGGACGAGGGCGTGGAAATGACGCGCGGTTCCTTGGACCGCTGGGAGTTCAGGCTGCCGTCGAGCTCGATGCCCAGGGCGCCCAGCCGGTCCGCCACCTGCGCCCGGAACTGGGAGGAGTTCTCGCCGATCCCCGCGGTGAACACCAGAGCCTCGGCCCCACCGACTGCCACATGGTAGCCGCCGATGTATTTGGCCAGCCGGTAGGATGCCACCGCGAGCGCCATCGTGGCTTTTTCGTTCCCGGACTCGGAGGCTTCCACCACCGAGCGCATGTCGTTGTTGCCGGCCAGGCCCTTCAGCCCCGATTCCCGGTTGAGCATGGTGTCGATGTCCTCGGGCGTCCAGCCGGCGCGGCCAAGGAACACCAGGATGGAAGGGTCAAGGTCGCCGGAGCGGGTGCCCATGACCAGGCCCTCCAGCGGGGTGAAGCCCATGGAGGTGTCCACCGACTTCCCGCCGCGGATGGCGGTCACGGAGGCACCGTTGCCCAGGTGCGCGATGACGCCGTCGAACTCCTCAGCGGGAAGGTCCAGCAGGGCGGCCGACCGGCGCGCCACGTACTCATGGGAGGTCCCGTGGAAACCGTAGCGGCGGATGCCGTGGTTGGTGTACAGCTCGTCCGGGACGGCGTAGCGCCACGCGTGCTCGGGCAGGGTGCGGTGGAAGGCGGTGTCGAACACGGCCACCTGCGGCATTTTGGGCCACTTTTTGGTGATGGCCCGGATGCCCAGCACGTTGGCGGGGTTGTGCAGCGGCGCCAGCGGGTTGAGGCGTTCGATGGCGCGGGTGATCTCGTTGTCCACCAGGACGGGTTCGGCGAACCGCTCGCCGCCGTGGACCACCCGGTGCCCCACCGCACCGAGCTCAAGGCCGCCCAGTTCCCGGTGGATGGCCGCGTCCACCTGCTCCAGCGCCTCCGCGTGGTCCCGCGGGCCCTCGATCTCGCCGTCCCCGCCGCCGCCGTTGCCCATGCCGATCTTCTCGATCAGCCCCTCGGTGAGGACCGTTCCGGCTGCCACGTCACGGACCTGGTACTTCAGGGAGGACGAACCGGAGTTGATGACGAGCACGAGCATGCGGGGCCTCCTCAGCCTGGCGTCTGCAGTTCAACCCCCACTATAGGTTGAGCCGCTATCGGTCGGTGAGCAGCAGCGTGTTGCCGTCCGGGTCCTGCGCCGTGAAGAAGAGGCATACCTCCGGAGACCCCTCGATGGCACCGACCGGAACACCGCTTTCCGCCAGCACGGCATGCGTTCCAGTCAGGTCGTCCACCATGAAATTGCAGGTTGCCCACGCCAGCCCGGGGGCGGCCTTGATGCCGCTGTCCGGGCCCATCAGCGTGACGGACGCGGTTCCCGCAGCGGTGAGGACTGCTGAGAAGGTGTTCGCCTCCGCGACGCTGAGTCCAAGAAATCGGCGGTACCAGACGGCCGCGGCATGTGGGTTGCGGACAGGGATGAAGGCAGTGGTGATGGCTGTACCGGGCATGCCAGCGATGTTAGCCGAGGGGAACATCGGGTCGGGCCCTTCCTTGCGGATCAGGCCCCGCTGTGCCTATGGTCGGCGGACAAGGCTGGACCACGCCGAGAGGACAATTCCATGACGAACGAGCCCAATTCGATCGACGAGAACGACCCCACCAACACGGGATCCAGCAGCACCGCCCCGCTTAACGCCGGAACGGGATCCGGCGGCAAGGGTGATCCCACGGGAGTGGAGGGCGCCAATCCGGCCCTGGACGACACCGGCAACCTCAAGGCCGCAGAAACCGGGGAAGCGCCGGAGGCGCCCGAGAACCGGGAGGACCTGGACCTCACCCCGCAGGGCCTCTCCGACGAGCCTGCCAAGGAAGAGGATCAGGAGAGCCTGGCCAAGCCGGACAACAGCTAAGCACCGCAGGCACCAAAGCACCCCATGAACAACGTACGACGTCGGCACTCACCAAAGTGCCGGCGTCGTACGTTGTTGCACCACAGCTAGGCCCGCGCCTCCTGCTGCTGCGCGGCCAGGTATGCGAACAGCCGGCGCAGGCCGAATGACCACTCCGGCAGTTCCTCACAGGGCCCCACCCGGTTGATCAGGGCACCCAGGTGCCGGCTGCGGATGGTCACCCGGTCACCGTGTTTGTGGGTGAAGCCCTGTCCGGGCACGTCGCGGTCCTGTGTGGGCGCAAACAGGGTCCCCGTGAACAGTGCGAATCCGTCCGGGTACTGATGGTGCTTCCCGTGCGTCGCCGCCACGAGCTCCTCGAAGGGCCGGCTGATCCGGGACACGCTGTTCCGGCCCTCCAGCAGGTAGCCGTCCGGGCCTTCGACGCCCAGCAGGATCTCCTCGCCGCGCAGCGTATCCAGGGTGAATTGGCCGTCGAACAGCCGGATCAGCGGTCCCAGCGCGCTGGAGGCGTTGTTGTCCTTGGCCTTGCCCAGCAGCAGCGCGCTCCTGCCCTCAACATCACGCAGGTTCACGTCGTTGCCGAGCGTCGCACCCACCACTGTGCCGCCGGAGGTGGCGATCAGGACCAGCTCCGGCTCCGGGTTGTTCCAGGACGAGAAGGCCGGGATGCCGATGCCCGCGCCCAGGCCTACCGAGGAGAGGACCGGGGCCTTGGTGAAGACTTCCGGGTCCGGACCGATCCCCACTTCCAGGTACTGCGACCACAGGCCTTCGGAGATCAGGACGCGTTTGGCTTCGGCGGCTTCCGGCGATCCCGGCCGCAGGGCGGAAATGCTTCCACCCAGGGCGCGGCCCACCAGTTCCCGGACCCCGGCCGCGCGTCCGGCGTCGCCGGCGCAGCGCTCCTCGATGACGCGCTCGATCATGCTGTCCACGAACGTGACGCCGCAGGCCTTGATGACCTGGAGGTCCACGGGGGCCAGCAACCGGGTCCGGGTGCTGTCACCCTCCAGGGACGCCTTGACGACGCCGGCCGTGTCCCAACGCGGTTCCGCCAGGCCGGGATCTGCCAGGGCTGAGCGGACGGCGGCAGCGGGATCGGGCAGCTCCAGGAGATCCGCGACCGTTCCGGCCAGGCGGTGCAGGTCAAAGACGCTGCCCCCGCTGACGGCCACAACGCGTGGTCCCCCGCTCTCCACATCCCAGACCCGCCCGATCAGCAGGGCCTGGTCCGCGTCCTCGGGGAGTATGGCGTGGACGTCTTCCGGGCCTGTGGCGTTCATTGCTTGTCCTCCTGGGTGGCCACAACCCCGGCTGCGGCGCCGGATGGGCGCTGCCAGACGCCATCCACCCTTTGCGGAACCTGCCAGGGATTGCTGTCCTGCAGGGGTTCGGGCAGCCGGTCCGCGGGAAAGTCCTGGTATGCCACCGGCCGCAGGAACCGGCGGACCGCCGCCGTGCCCACCGACGTGGTGGCCGAGGTGGTGGCGGGGTATGGCCCTCCGTGGTGCTGGGCGTAGCTGACGGTAACTCCCGTGGGCCAGCCATTCCACAGGACCCGGCCGCTGGTGTCCGCCAGCCGGGCAGCGAGCGCGGCGACGTCGTCGTCCGCTTCCGCCTGGAGCGTGGTGGTCAGCTGCCCTTCCAGCAGCCCGGCCAGGGCCGGCAACCCGGATTCGTCGTCGTACGCGACCACCAGGCTGGCCGGCCCGAACATCTCCTGGCGGAGCAGTTCCGGATTCTTCCGGACCTCGTCGGCAGTGGTGAGCAGGACGGTGGGGGCCGGCTCCTCGGCAAAGTCGCCTTCCACCAGGATGTCCACGCCGTCGGTGTCCCGGAGCCGGCTGACGGCATCGCTGTACCCGTCGTGCAGGCGGGGGCTGAGCAGCCGGGCGGGCGTGAAACCTGCCAGGGCCTGCGCCAGTTCGCGGCGAACGTCATCGGCCTGCCCCGCGGGGACGAACAGCAGCCCGGGCTTGGTGCAGAACTGGCCCATGCCCAGGGTGAACGAGGCAGCATAGCCGGCGAGGATGTCCGCCCGCCGCGCGGCCCAGGCCCTGCCCGTGACGAAGACGGCGTTGATGCCGCCCAGTTCACCGAAGAACGGAATGGGCTCCGGGCGGGCAGCGATGCGGTCGAGCAGGGCGCGGCCGCCCGCGGTGGAGCCGGTGAAACCGATGGCTTTCACCTGGGGGTGGTCCACCAGCGCCTCGCCTGCCTGCCGCCCGGTCACCATGGAGAACAGGCCCGACGGCGCACCTGCACCTTCCAGCGCATCGATCACGGTCCGCGCGGTCCGGGCCGCAAGCCCGGCGTGGGCGTCGTGGGCTTTGTGGACGACGGCGCAGCCGGCCGCCAGGGCCGACGCGCTGTCCCCGCCCATCACGCTGAACGCAAAGGGGAAGTTGGAGGCGCCGAAGACGCCCACGACGCCGAGCGGGACGTTGTAGCGCCGAAGGTCCGGGCGCGGGCCCATGGACCAGTTGGGGTCGGCGTGGTCGATGGTGGCGTCGAAGTGCTCCCCGAGGCGGATTTCCGCCGCGAAGAGCCGCAGCTGGAACACGGTGCGCTTCAGTTCCCCTTCCAGCCTGGCCGTCCCGAGGTGTGTTTCGGCCACGGCGGTCTGCACAAGTCCCGCAGCGTCCTGCTCCAGGCCGGCGGCAATGGCTTCAAGCCAGCCGGCGCGCCGGTGCGGGTCCGCCAAACGGGCCTGTTCGAAGGCACGGTGGGCGGCGCCGACGGCGGCGTCGAGCTCCCCTGCGGTGGTGGGTCCGGCGAGGACGGCCGTTGCGTGGGGGGCCGCGGTCATCGGCCGGCTCCTGCCGCCGCGGCCAGGGATCCGCCGGTGACGGCGGCCCGGTTGCCCACTTCCTGCCAGCCTGCGCCGTTGGGGAATTCCCAGCGGGCGCGGGAGGCGGTGAGCATCTCGGCGCCCGTGCCGGGCAGTGCCGGGGCGGCATAGCGGCCGTCGATGATCCGGACGGGTTCGGCAAAGTGCTCGTGCAGGTGGTCCACGAATTCGATCATGCGGTTTTCCTGGCTGCGGCCCACCACGGCGTAGTCGAAGAAGGAGAAGTGCTGGACCAGTTCGCACAGGCCCACTCCCCCGGCGTGCGGGCAGACGGGGACCCCGAACTTGGCTGCCAGCAGCAGGATGGCGATGTTCTCGTTGACACCGGCCACACGGGTGGAGTCCAGCTGCAGGACGTCGATGGCGCCGGCCTGGAGGAGCTGCTTGAAGACGATCCGGCTCGCCACGGCCTCTCCGGTGGCCACCCGTACGGGGGTGACACCCTTGCGGATGTCGGCGTGGCCCAGGATGTCATCCGTGCTGGTGGGCTCTTCGATCCAGTAGGGGTTGAATTCGGCCAGCTGGTTGACCCACTCGATGGCCTCGGAGACTTCCCAGCGCTGGTTGGCGTCAATGGCGATGGGCAGGGCGCCCACCGCCTCACGGGCCAGGGCCATGCGCCTGCGGTCGTCGTTGATGTCGCCGCCCACCTTGAGCTTGATCATGGAGAAGCCTTCCGCGGCCGCCTCCTTGCTCAGCCGGACCAATTTCTCGTCGCTGTAGCCCAGCCAGCCCGGGGAGGTGGTGTAGGCGGGGAACCCGTTGTTCCGGAGCGACTCGATGCGCTGGGCTTTGCCTTCCTGGCCGGCGCGGAGGATCTCCAGGGCTTCCTCGGGGCTGAGGGCGTCGCGGATGTGGGTGAAGTCCACCACGCTGACCAGTTCCTCCGGTGTCATTTCGGCAAGGAGGAGCCACAACGGCTTGTTTTCGCGGCGGGCACGGATGTCCCACAAAGCGCTGACCAGGGCGCCGCAGGCCATCTGGGTCACGCCCTTCTCGGGTCCCAGCCAGCGGAGCTGGGAGTCGTGGACCAGGAGCCTGGACGCGCCGCCCAGGTCATAAATCAGCTCGTCGATGTCGCGGCCCACCAGCAGGCGTGCGTAGGCGTCAATCGCGGACGTGAGGATTTCATTGCCGCGGCCGCAACTGAAGATGAAGCCGTGGCCCTCATCGCCCGCGTCGGTGCGGATGACAACGTAGGCGGCGGAGTAGTCAGGGTCGACGTTGACCGCATCGGAACCGTCAAGTTCGAGGGATGTGGGGAAACGAACGTCCTGGGTCTTGATGGACGTGATGGAAGGCATGGAACTCAACTTTCGGTTTACGACTGCTGGGAGGGGAAAGATTCGATTCCTATACGAATTTCTAAAATCATATAGGACATGTGATCCAGGTCAAGACCTGCCCGGCAGGCATTCGCTTGCCCGGGCACACAAAAGCCCCGGCCTGCGGGGCCGGGGCTGCGCCGCACTGGGCTAGCCGGTGATGATCCGCCTGCGCGGCGGGCCGCTGTCCTCCAGGGGGGCAAGTTCACCTTCGAAGGCCTGGGCAAACCTGTCGAAGGAGTTGCGGATATGGGTGGTCATGGCCGCCTCGGCCCGCTCCGGATCGCAGGCTTCGATCGCCTCACGCACGGCCGTATGCTCAGCCACCGTGATGGCGCCGTCCACATCTGCCGGGTAGAGCCGGAAGGTGTGCAGGTGGCAGTGCGTCTGGGCAAAGGCGTGCCGGACCACCGGATTTCCGGAGGCGGCCAGGATGGTGTCATGAAAGCGGGTGTCGTGCGCCACCAGATCCTGCCTCAGGTCCTTGCTGCGCTTCATGGTGCCCCGGAAGCCCGCCAGCTCCTTTTCCAGCGCGGCGGCCGGATTGGCAAGGCGGTCCACCGCCGCCGCACGCGCCGCCCAGGGCTCCACCAGGAGCCTGAACTCGAACAGCGAGCGCAGTTCCGGCAGGTCCAGGAGCGGGGTGGTGCTGTAGCCGCGGCCGGGGTTGTACACCACCAGGTTGTCGCCCTCGAGCCGCTGGAGCACCTCACGGACCGGGGTCTGCGAGACGCCAAGGCTGCGGGCCACGGCATCAATGTTGATGCGGGTGCCCGGAGCAATCCCGCCGTCCAGGATGGAGGCGCGCATGGCCGTGTAGACGTCGGGAACGGCTGCTTTGCCGCGCGGAACTTCGGATGGTTGACGTGGGGGCACGCAATTACCTCTTGAACTGGAGTGGACCGGGTTGAACCGGGGCACCCGGTTGCACGGGCGCCGGTTGGAGTGAAGCTGCTGGGGGAATCATAAGCCACCCGCCGCCGGCAGCTTCTCCGCAGGCTTTCCAAAAGCAACACTTGATCTGGATCACAAAATCTATATGATTAACCCGATTCCTATATGATTTTGGCGCAGATATCTTCCGCGTCTCCCCCTCCCGCACGTGCGCACCGCACCCGAAGCCATGTATATGTCGAAGGAGACCGCATGACTACGCTCGGAAGTAAAACAACCCTTGGCACTCCAGCCCGGCAGCCCCGCCTGATGACCCGCAAACGCTGGGTGATCATCTGGCTTGCCTTCATAGGCCTCAGCATCAACTACCTGGACCGTTCCAGCCTCAGCGTCGCACTGCCCTTCATGGGCAAGGACTTTGAACTCAGCGCCACCCAACAGGGCCTGATCTTTGCCGCCTTCTTTTGGGCCTACGACTTCTTCCAGCTCGCAGCGGGCTGGTACGTGGACAAGGTAGGCCCGCGCCGCTCGTTCTCACTGGCCGCCGTGTGGTGGTCCGTCTTCACCATGGTCACCGCCGCCGCATCCAGTTTCTGGTCCCTCTTCGCGGCGCGCTTCCTCCTCGGCGTGGGTGAAAGCCCGGCGCCCAGCACAGCCGCCAAGGTGGTGGCCACCTGGTTCCCGGTCCGCGAACGCGCCTTCGCCACCAGCATCTGGGACTCCGGCTCGCGCGTCGGGGCCGTCATCGCCCTGCCGATCGTCACCCTGATCGTCGCCTTCACCTCCTGGCACGCGGTGTTCATCATCATCGGTGTCCTTGGAATCATCTGGGCCGCCGTGTGGTGGAAGTACTACCGCGGCCCGGAGGAGCACGCCGGCGCCAACGCCGCCGAAGTCAGCTACATCCAGGACGGCGGCGCCCGCGGCGCGGCAAGCGACGACGAAAGCGCGGCCAAACTCCCCTGGCGTTCGCTCTTCAAGTACCGCACCATCCTGAGCATGATGTTCGGCTTCTTCTGCCTGAACAGCGCCATCTATTTCTTCATCACGTTCTTCCCCAGCTACCTGGTCAAGGAACGCGGCTTCGACCTCCTCAAGCTCGGCTTCTTCGGCGCCATCCCCGGCATCTGCGCCGTCCTGTTCGGCTGGCTGGGTGGCTACCTGGCCGACCGTGCCGTGCGCGCCGGGTCCCCGGTCAGCAAGGTCCGCAAAACGGCCATCGCCGGCGGCCTGGCAGGCGGCTCCGTCATCATGTTTGCCGCACTGGTCCCGGAAGCCTGGATGGCCCTTGCCCTCCTGTCCGTCGCCTACTCCAGCCTCACCGTGGCGGCAACCGGAATCTGGTCCCTGCCGGCGGACGTTGCCCCAAGTTCACGGCACGTCGGCTCCATCGGCGGCCTGCAGAACTTCGCCTCCAACCTGGCCGGCATCTTCACGCCGATCCTGATCGGCGTGCTGGTGGACCAGACCGGATCCTTCGTGGCGCCGCTGGCCGTCATCGGCGCGATCTCCCTCATTGGCGCAGCCAATTACCTGTTCGTCATTGGCAAGATCGAGCCGCTGAAGGTCAAGGCAGCCGCCTAGGCCTTCCCAGCCGCCAGGCAAAAGTACGACGCCGGCACTTACCAAAGTGCCGGCGTCGTACGTTTTCTGCGTGGTGCCCTAGGAGGCCGGTGCCTCTGCAGAGACCTGCGCCTGTTCCTGCACCTGGGCTTTCGCAGCACTTTGCGCCTGGATGGCGGTGATGGCCACGGTGTTCACGATGTCCTCCACCGTGCAGCCGCGGGACAGGTCGTTGACCGGCTTCCGCAGCCCCTGCAGGACGGGGCCCACGGCAACGGCACCCGAGCTCTGCTGCACCGCCTTGTACGTGTTGTTGCCGGTGTTCAGGTCCGGGAAGATGAACACCGTGGCCTGCCCCGCCACCGAGGAGCCGGGCATCTTGGACGCGGCAATGGAGGCATCCACGGCGGCGTCGTACTGGATGGGGCCCTCCACGGCGAGGTCCGGGCGGCGCCGGCGGACCAGCTCGGTGGCCTGCCGCACCTCGTCCACCGCCTCACCCGATCCTGAGCCTCCGGTGGAGTAGGAGAGCATGGCAACCCGCGGCTCCACGCCGAACTGGGCGGCGGTCTCGGCCGAGGCCAGGGCAATGTCCGCCAGCTGCTCCACGTTGGGGTCCGGGTTCACCGCGCAGTCGCCGTAGACCAGCACGCGGTCCGGCATGAGCATCAGGAACACCGAGGACACGATCTTCACGCCCGGCCGGGTCTTCACGAACTCCAGGGCCGGCCGGATGGTGTGCGCCGTGGTGTGCGCCGCGCCGGAGACCATCCCGTCCACCACGCCCAGCTGGACCATCATGGTGCCGAAGTAGCTCACGTCCTGCATGATCTCCAGCGCCTTGGGCAGGTCCACGCCCTTGTGCGCCCGCAGTTCGGCGTACTTCTCTGCGAACCTGACCCGAAGTTCGGAGGTGGCAGGGTCAATGACGTTGATCCCGGTGAGGTCGATGCCGTTCGCGGCGGCCAGTTCCCGGACGGCGGATTCGGGGCCCAGCAGCGTCAGGTCGCAGACATCGCGGCGGTGCAGGATTTCGGCTGCGCGCAGGATCCTGACATCGGTTCCCTCCGGCAGGACAACGTGGCGGCGCTGCGACCGGGCCCGCTCGATGAGGTCGTGCAGGAACCGCAGCGGGGTCATCCGCTCGGGCCTGGGCAGGTGCAGGCGCTCCACCAGCTCGGCTTCATCCACCCGCCGGGACCAGAGCCCCAGGGCGGAGGCCACCTTGCGCCGGTGCCCGGACCAGATCTCGCTGCGGACCTCGGAGACCCGGCGGGCGGTCTGGTAGGTGTCATCTCCGGTGGCGAACACCGGGAACGGTGCCTGCGCCAGGAGCGGGTAGATGTTGGCATCCGGGGCCAGGCCGCCGGTGAGGATGAGCGCCGACGCCACCGGGAACTCGGGTGAGAAGGAGGATGCCAGGCAGGCCACCATCACGTCCGCCCGGTCCCCCGGCACGATCACCAGGGCGCCTTCATCCAGCACGTTCAGGAAGTTGCCCACATTCATGGCGGCCACCTTGATGTCCCTGACGTCGCGTTCCATGTCCGGCGTGCCGGCGATCTGCCGCACGCCCAGCGCCATGGCCACCTCCCCGGTAGTGGGCCGGGCGATCTCCTCCAGTTCCGGCAGGATGTACACGGGCCGGCCGGAGGCACCGGGCTTCAGGGCCGCCGCAATGGCATCCAGGTCATCGGCGTTTGCCCGGTTGACCATGATGGCCAGGAGCGAGCACTTTTCCGCGGCAAGTTCCTTGCGCGCCACTTCGACGGCGGCAGCGGTCTCCGGAACGGTCCGCCCCTTGGCGCCCACAACAGCCACCACGGGCGTGGCCAGGTTGTTGGCAAGCCGGGCATTGAGGTCGAATTCGACGGCGGAGTCCTGGCCCACCAGGTCTGTGCCTTCGACGATCACCACGTCGCAGAGGCGGGCGATGTCGGCGAAGATCTCCACGCACCTGGCATCGATCTCGGCTCGGTTTCCCTCCGCGAGCAGCGTGCGGACCTCCCCGTAGGTCAGGCCGCCGCGGCACCGGTCCTCGTCCAGGGCGAACCGGGACTTCATCAGCGCCACCATGGGGTCCTCGGCTGCCGAGGGGCCGTGAACCACGGGCTTGAAGAAGCCGATCCGGTCCGCGTGCCGGTGCAGGGTGTCCGCCAGCCCCAGGGCTACCAGGGACTTGCCCGAGCCGGGGGTGGTTGCGCTGACGTAGATGCCTTTGGCCATGGTCCGCCCTTTGCTGTTCTTGCTGGTGCAGGTCCTCCCATCCTTGCACTTCAGGCCCCGTGGCGCGCGCCGCCGTCGGGCATTCCACCCCGGATGCCCTCCCGGCCAACGCACGCTGCCCTTGACACCGGACCCCCTCATGGGATTACCTAATGAACATTCGGTAAATAAAGCTGGAGGCAATGACGCATGGCTGAAGCAACACTTTCCGGGGCCACCCACCCCATCCTGGAAAACGACTACGCCTCCGAATGGATGGGAATCCAGGTCCTCGCCCTCAGCGACGGCCATGCGACCATCCGGATGACCCTCCGGCAGGAAATGCTCAACGGTTTCGGGATGGCCCACGGCGGAATGATCTTCGCGTTCGGGGACACCGCCTTCGCCCTCGCGTGCAACCCCATCCACCCTGCACCCGGCGAGGAAGGCACCATCACCGTGGCCTCCGGCGTCGACATCAACTTCCTCAAGCCCGCCTTCCGCGGCCAGGTGTTGACCGCCGTCGCAGACCGCCGCTCCAGTGCCGGGCGAAGCGGACTGTACGACATCCAGATCTTCGCGGCCGACGCCGCCGCGCCGGCTTCCGAAACCCAACCCAGTTCCCCGGGCGAGCTCATCGCCGAGTTCCGCGGACGCAGCCGCACCATTCCCAAGAAGTAGGAAACCATGACCCTGCATGCCCCCGAAACCCCCGCCGCTGCCGGCATCGACCCCGGCCTGGACCGCGAGGAAACCATCTCCCGCGATGAGCTCGAGGCCCTCCAGCTCAGCCGCCTGCAGCACACGGTGGCCTACGCCTACGAGCGCGTGCCGCTGTACAAGCGCAAGTTCGACGACGCCGGCATCCACCCCAACGACCTGCGTGAACTGAGCGACCTGGGCAACTTCCCGTTCACCACCAAGGACGACCTGCGCGAGGAATACCCGTTCGGCATGTTCGCGGTACCGCAGCACGAAGTGGCCCGCGTCCACGCGAGCTCGGGCACCACGGGCCGCCCCACCGTGGTGGGCTACACCAAGCAGGACCTGGCAGACTGGGCGAAGCTCGTGGCCCGCAGCTTCCGCGCCTCCGGCATCCGCCCGGGCATGAAGGTCCACAACGCCTACGGCTACGGCCTGTTCACCGGCGGCCTGGGCGCCCACGCCGGGGCCGAAGCCCTGGGCTGCACCGTCATCCCCATCTCCGGCGGCCAGACCGAACGCCAGATCCAGCTGATCCAGGACTTCAAGCCGGACGCCATCCTGGCCACGCCCACGTACCTGCTCACCATCGCCGACGCCATGGCCCACATGGGCATCGATCCCGCCTCCACATCGCTGAAGTATGCGGTGCTGGGCGCCGAGCCGTGGACCGAGGAGATGCGGCATGAACTTGAGGTCACCATGAACCTCAAGGCATGCGACATCTACGGGCTGTCCGAGGTCATGGGCCCGGGCGTGGCCGGCGAGGCGGTGGAGACCCAGGACGGCAGCCACATCTGGGAGGACCACTTCCGCCCCGAAATCATCGACGCCTTCAACCCGGTGGCGGGCAAGGAGAACGTCCTGCGCGACGGCGAACACGGGGAGCTGGTGTTCACGTCCCTCACCAAGGAAGCGCTGCCCATCATCCGCTACCGGACCAAGGACCTCACCCGCCTGCTGCCCGGCACGGCCCGCCCCGCGCACCGCCGGATGGGCCGCATCACCGGCCGCAGCGACGACATGATCATCCTGCGCGGCGTGAACCTCTTCCCGTCCCAGATCGAGGAAATCGCCCTGCGGATCCCTGAGCTCAGCCCGCACTTCCAGCTCGAACTCACCCGCCCCGAAGGCCAGCGGATGGACCAGCTGACCGTGCGCATCGAGCGCCGCGACGCGGTGAGCATTGAACAGGGCACGACGGCGGCACGCACCTTGAAGGAGCAGATCAAGATCCACGTGGGTTCTTCGTGCACAGTGGACGTGGTGGAGCCGGGGTCGCTGGAGCGGTCCAACGGCAAGCTGCGCCGGATCTACGACCTGCGCCCGAAGGGCTAGGAGTCAGTTCTCCACGGTCGGCCGGGGCCGCTTAGACGGCCACCGGCTCCAGCGCTGCCGGACCCGGTGGCCGGGCTCCGGCCGATTACCGAACGTTCATGAGAAAATGGCGGCTATGTCTTCCACAGATGCTCCTGCAAAGCGCGGCCGGCCCGGGTATGACCAGCAGTCGGTGCTGCTGATTGCCGTCGACGTGTTCAACCGCCACGGGTACGATGCCACCTCCATGGGCATCCTGGCCGAGAACCTGGGCATCTCCAAGTCTGCGATCTACCACCACGTACCGTCCAAGGGCGACCTCCTCAAGCTTGCCCTGGACCACGCCCTGGGCGGCCTCGAGGCCATCCTGGAGCAGCCCCAGGCTACCTCCGGGGCAGCCGACGCACGGCTGGAGTTTGTGCTGCGGCAGACCGTGGCGGTGCTGGTGGACCGCCTGCCCTTCGTCACGCTGCTCCTGCGCCTCCGCGGGAATACGGACATCGAACGGGATGCGCTGGAACGCCGGCGCACCTTCGACCACAAGGTGGCGGCCCTGATCTCCGCCGCGCGCGACGAAGGCTCGCTCCGCCAGGACATCGACCCGCGGACCGTCTCACGGCTCCTGTTCGGCATGATCAACTCCATCGTCGAGTGGTACAAGCCCGGCGGCTCCCTGTCCCCGCAGCGGCTGGCTGACGACGTCCTCACCATGGCGTTCGACGGCCTGCATGCTGACGCATAGGCAGCAGCCGGGCCGGCCCAGGCATCAATAATAAGTGTGCTTGGTATTTTCCTGCTCCCCGGCTACGGTGGTAGAAAACCAGCATCCGCAGGGAGGTACCGATGGGCCAGGCCACAGATCCACGGCGTTCGCGGCGCCCCCGGACAGTGCTTGCCGGCGGCGCCCTGGCGGCCGCCTTGGCACTCAGCGCCTGCACCGGTACGCCAAGCCCCCCGGCCCCCAGCGGCACCTCCCCAAGCCAGGCGTCGCCGTCGGCCTCCGCCAACTCCACGCCCGCTCCCTCCACCTCCGGTTCGGCCGGGACGGAAGGCGGCAACTCCGGGACAGCGGCCGGAAACCTGCCGCAACTCGTGGAAAACCTGTCGCCATCGGTTGTCACCATCTTCACGGAGGGCGGCCTGGGCAGCGGGGTGGTGTACTCGGCCGACGGCCTGATCCTGACCAACGAGCACGTGATCCGCGGCGCCACCAAGGTTGAGGTGGGGTTCGCGGACGGTCAGCGGGTGGAAGGAACGGTGAAGGCCAGCGACGCGGTGACGGACCTTGCGCTGGTGCAGGCCAAACGCACCGGCCTGCCGAAGCCCACCTATCAAAGCAAC
Source organism: Arthrobacter sp. StoSoilB19 (assembly GCF_019977275.1). Lineage (NCBI taxonomy): Bacteria > Bacillati > Actinomycetota > Actinomycetes > Micrococcales > Micrococcaceae > Arthrobacter > Arthrobacter sp. StoSoilB19. Next base: position 3,485,160 of record NZ_AP024650.1, read on the forward strand.
CTGCCCAAGGTGGGCGAAGGCGCCCTGGTCCTGGGCTCACCCCTCGGCTTTGAAAACACGGCCACCGCCGGCATCATCTCCGGACTCCACCGCTCCATCCCCGGATCCGCGTCCAACAGCCTCTCCCTGGTGGACCTCATCCAGACGGACGCGCCCATCAGCCCCGGCAACTCCGGCGGCGCCGTGATCAACATGCGCGGCGAGGTGATCGGGATCAGCGAGGCCTACATCCCGCCGTCAGCCGGCGCGGTGTCACTGGGCTTCGCGATTCCCGCCGCCACCGCCGTGGACGTCGCCGAAGAACTGCTGGCCAACGGCACCGCAAAACACGCTTACCTGGGGCTGACGCCAGGCGAGCTGACGGCGCAGATTGCGGACCAGCTGGGAATCCAGGAAGGGGCCGGCGTCGTGGTGCTCGCTGCCGACGGTGACGGTCCTGCCGGGCGCGCGGGGATCCGGCCGGGCGACGTCCTGCAGTCCATGGAGGGCGTGGAGCTGACCACCCCGGAGAAGCTCCTGGCGGAACTGCGCAAGCGCAACCCAGGGGACACCGTAGGCTTCAAGGTCAAGCGCGGCGATCAAAGTTTGGATATCAAGGTGGACCTGAGCGACCGGCCTCCCAGCACAACCACCCGATAGGAAGGAAAAGAATATGAGCCACCCCAAGGAAGAGCCCGACGCAGGATTCATCATCCCGGACCCCTCAAAAATGCGCGAGGACGTTCCCGGCGACGCCGGCGACGAGGCCAACGTGATCCGCTTCAGCGAGGAGCAGGCCCTGATCGAGGAACAGTCGCACGGCGTCCGCCCGGACACCTACAGCATTCCCTCCGGCGGCCCCACCATGGACGAGGCCCGCGGCAACATGGACCTCTCCGACCGCAGCGAGGACGGCCACGGCACCGGCCGCGAGGATGACAGCAGCGACGACAGCCTGCACGGCGGCGCCGAAAGCTGACGCCGGCGAACCAAGACAAGCAGCAGGGGTGCCCCGATCCGACCGGGACACCTCTGCTGCTTCAGTTTGGGCTTGCCTGCAGCTGCCGTGCCTGGACCTGGTACTCGCCTAGACCTGGTACTCGAGGGCGCTGCCGAGGTTCTGGTGGACGCACAGGATGTTGTGCTCCGTGTCCATGAACCAGGCGCACTTCTCCGAGTCCGTGGTGCAGATGTGGTTCTCCGTCCGCAGCGTAGGCAGATCATAGTCCTGGAACACCACACCCTTGGCTTCCATGTCCCTGACAGTTGCCTCGATGTCCGGGACCTCAAAGCTCAGCGCAGTGTGATCGGAGTGCTTGCCGTCCGCGACCGGCATCAGCTGCAGCAGGGGGCCGCCGTCGGTGCCGAGTAATTCGCTTCCGTCGTCCGCCTTGCCGCGGTGCGGGAGCCCGAGCTTTTCTGTGTAGAAACTGCGGGCGCGGGCTGCATCATCGACGGGCAGGATGGTTGTGGCTGTGCTCAGTCTAAGGTTCATGTGGGCCACCTCCTACGGGAAGAATCTTACGCCCGGGATGCCGGAAAAGACCCTCCCCAAACGCCCCATCACCTCCCGCACCAAAACCCAAAACGCCCCATCACCTCCTGACGGAAGGTGATGGGGCGTTGGGGAAAAACCCGCAGCAGGTGATTGGGCGTTGGAGGCTACTTCTCCACGAGGGTGAGGACGTCGTAAGTGGCCACGATCTCGTCGTTCTGGTTGGTGAGCACAGCGTCCCAGGCCACCTCGCCGTATTCGTCCGTTTCACGGGGAGTGATCTTCTTGGCGGTCAGGGTCACCCGGATCGAATCACCTGCGGCCACGGGGGTGGTGAAGCGGCAGTTTTCCAGCCCGTAGTTGGCCAGGACCGGGCCCGGGGCGGGCTCGACGAACAGTCCGGCGCCCCAGGCGAGGAGCAGGTAGCCGTGGGCCACGATGCCCGGGAAGAACGGGTTGGCTTCGGCGGCTTCCCGGTTGGTGTGGGCGTAGAACGTGTCGCCCGTGGAGTTGGCGAAAGCAGTGATGTCCTCGAGGGTGACCTGCCGCAGGTCCGAGCGGACGGCATCACCGATCCGCAGCGTCTCCAGGGACTTCCGGAACGGGTGCGTCCCCTCGGTTTCCACCGTGAAGTTGCGGTCCGCGCCCGTGTGCCACACACCGGTGACGGCGGTGAGCATGTTGGGCGAACCCTGGATGGCGGTGCGCTGCATGTGGTGCATCACCGAACGGATGCCGCCCAGTTCCTCGCCGCCACCGGCGCGGCCGGGACCGCCGTGCACCAGGTGCGGCACGGGCGAACCGTGCCCGGTGGAGCTGCGGGCGTCCTCGCGGTTGAGCATCAGGACACGTCCGTGGTGCGCTGCGATTCCCGTGACCAGTTCCCGAGCCACGTCAGGATCATTGGTGCACACCGAGGCAACAAGCGAGCCGCTGCCGCGGGCGGCCAGGCGGACGGCGTCGGCAATGTCCTTGTACCCGATCACGGACGAAACGGGACCGAAGGCCTCCAGAGAGTGGACTTCCTCCGCTTCCGGGTCCTGCCAGTTCAACAGGACGGGCGCCATGAATGCCCCGCCCTCCACCACGCCGGTGGTTCCGTCGGCTGAGGTGACCGACGGCGAATCCAGCGTTCCGTACGCAAGCTCACCGCCGGCGTCGAGCATGGACTGCACGGCCGCGCGCACATCGTTCAGCTGCTCCACGGAGGCGAGGGCGCCCATGGTGACGCCGTCAGCGCGGGGGTCACCGAGGACGACGCGCTCGGCGATGCGCTTGCCGATGGCGGCGGAGACGGCCGGAACGAGTTCCTGCGGCACGATGGCGCGCCGGATGGCCGTGCACTTCTGCCCGGCCTTGGCCGTCATCTCGGTGACCACGGACTTGACGAAGGCGTCGAATTCCGGTGTGCCCTCCACCGCGTCGGGGCCAAGGATGGCGGCATTGAGGGAGTCGGTTTCCGAGGTGAAGCGGACGCCGCCCTGGACCACGTTGGGGTGGGACTTCAGCGACAGTGCGGTGGACGCGGAGCCGGTGAAGGCCACCAGGTCGCGGTAGTCCAGGACGTCCAGCAGCCCGCGGACCGAACCGGAGACCAGCTGCAGCGAGCCCTTGGGCAGGATGTTCGACTCGACGATGGCCTTGACCACGGCCGCGGCCACGTAGCCGGTAGGCGTGGCGGGCTTGACGATGGTGGGCACGCCGGCGATGAAGGCGGGCGCGAACTTCTCGAGCATGCCCCAGACCGGGAAGTTGAACGCATTGATCTGCACGGCGACGCCGGGGATCCGGGTGTAGATGTGCTCGCCCGCGAAGGACCCGTCCTTGGACAGCACCTCCATGGGCCCGTCCACCACCACCTGGGAATTGGGGAGCTCGCGCCGGCCCTTGGACCCGAACGTGAAGAGGACGCCGATGCCGCCGTCGATGTCGATCATGGAGTCCACCTTGGTGGCACCGGTCTGGGCCGAGAAGGTGTAGAAGTGTTCGCGCCGGGCGTGCAGGTACTGCGCCAGCTCCTTGAGCTTGAGCGCCCGCTGGTGGAAGGTCAGCTTGCCCAGTTCGGCCTGGCCGGTGGTGCGGCCGTAGTCCACGACGGCGGCCAGGTCCAGGCCCTCCGTGCTCACCTTCGCCAGGATCTCCCCGGTGCTCGCATCACGGACGGGGACTGCCGAAGCCGACGACCCGGCGTCGGGCGTCCACCATGCATCCATGATGAAGCTGGGCACTGTCTCCACGGTGTCGACCGTGGCCTGGGGAGCTGTGGCGGTGGTGGTCATCGTTGACGGGTCCTTCCAACAAGGGGGCAGGCAAACAGGACGGGTCATTACTGACCGTCCGTTCGGTAATATATTCACCATACATGAAGTGCCGTGCTGCACACTAGAAGGCCGGGACTGAATTCGGCCACCCAAAGGAGAACGTATGAGCGCCCCAACCCCCATGGATGCTGCCGGGAACCAGCCCGATGCGCACGAGCTGTGGAAGATCACGCTCGGCGAGCTGGACGAGAAGATGGGCGTGAAGATCCTGGAGGAGTCCGTTGAACGCGTGGTGGCCACCATGCCGGTGGAGGGCAACAGGCAATCCTTCGGACTGCTGCACGGCGGCGCCTCCCTTGCGGTGGGCGAGGCTGTGGGATCCTGGGCTGCCGTCATCCACGCCAGCACCATGGGCAAGACGGCGGTGGGCGTGGACGTTTCCGCCACCCACCATCGCTCCGCACGCGAAGGCCAGATCACCATCACTGCCACCCCCATCCACCTGGGCGGCACCCTGGCCACGCACGAGGTGCTGATCACCAACGAGGCGGGCCAGCGGCTGTGCACCCTGCGCATCACCAACCTGCTGATGAAAAGAAAAAGCTGACTTAAAAAAGATGCCGGGCCGTGCATCCAGGGACGGTGTTGCGGCGGTAGTAAGCGCGTAAGCATCCTCTGCCCGGCTACCGGGCTTCCCTCAAGGAGTTCGACATGCGCAAAATGACCTACGCCGCTGGAGCGCTTTCCCTTGCCGCTTCGCTGGCTTTCGCCGCCCCCGCCCAGGCAGGCGGCCGGCACCACCATGACGATCCCGCCCTGCTGTCCGTCCTGCACGGGGTTCCCGGCCTGACCGTCGACGTGTGGGTGAACGGCGAGCTCACCCTCGATGACTTCACACCAGGGACCCTGGCCGGCCCGCTGGAATTGGCTGCCGGTGACTACCGGATCGCCGTCACGGCATCGGATGCCACCAGTGCGGAGAACCCGGTGATCGGGCCGGTCGACGTGGAACTCGACGAGGGCCGCAACTACACTGCCGTGGCGCACCTCAGCGCTGATGGGGCACCCACCGCATCGCTGTTCACGAACGACACCAAGGCGCCCCGCAACGACAAGAAGGGCAAGCTGACGGTCCGGCACGTGGCCGCAGCCCCCGCCGTGGATGTGCTGGCCGGCGGATCGGCAGTGATCGAGGACCTCCGCAACCCGGACGAGGCCACCCTGAAGCTGAAGGCCGGGACCATTTCAGCAGCGGTAGCCGCGGCCGGAACCACCGATCCCGTGATCGGCCCAGCGGACATCAACGTCGAAGCCGGGAAGAACACCATCGTCTACGCGTGGGGAAGTCTGGCCGACAACACCTTGAAACTGGCCGTCCAGGTGGTTGGCGGCAAGGAGAAGTGCGACGAGCACGACTAACCACGCAGTTACCATCCACAGCGCTATGGCTGCGGGCAGGCCCCCTGGCGGGGCCCTGCCCGGGTCCGGTTACCGTGATGCACGCCTGTTCCGCCGGCGGACAAGGACCATGAGCAGGATTCCGACGGCGAGGGCTACCGCCGCCCAGGCCGCTGCGGTAATCAATCCGGACGCTCCGGTGTTGGCCAGGCCGCCGGCGCCACGATCATCGTGTCCACCGGTGTTGGCAAGGTCCGCAGGTGGTGCGCTGGGAGTCGGGCTGGCCGCCGGCGGAGGTACGACGGCGGGAGTTACAGTCGGCAGGGCAGGCGACGGGTCGGCGGGGGCAGGGGCGATGGGAGCAGGTGTGGTTGGAGCAGGGGCAGGGCTGCTTGGCGCTGGATTGCTCGCTGTCGGCGCAGTCGGCGTCGGGCTTGGCGTTGGAGTCGGCGGTCCCGTTGTGGCGGCCGCGAACTCGAAACTGCTGACCCCGGACCGGCTGAACCCATTGACCGTCTCAGCGGTGAACCGTAGCGTGTCCGCACTCTGCGGAGCCGTGAAACTCCACTTTCCGGCCGCGTCCACGGGCACGTCGAACGGGTCCTTCCCTTGGATTGTGATCCTGACGCTGGACCCGGCAGCGACGGCCGAAGCGGGCGCGGCAGGAACCTGGCCGGAAAGGACCTGGCCGGGCTTGTAGGTTTCGCCGGGCGCTGGTGCCGTGATGGCAGGCTTGTTGAGGAACACTTCCAGCTGGTAGCCGGGCAGCACAGCCAGGCTGTCCCGCAGGGTTGCTGCGACAGCAAAATTCTGCACCACATTGCCATTCGCATCCGGCGTATCCCCCGCGGAGTGGGTGCCCAGGGCGTAGTTCCCACTGAGGTATGGTCCGCCGGAGTCGCCGCCGCTGGACTGTACTCCGTAGGACAGAAAGCCATCAAAGGCCCGGATGTCGTTGGCGTTCTTCTTATAGTCAGGTCCTGGCACCAGGAAGATCCCCACTGCGTCGACGGTTCCGCAGGACCAGCCTGAGGATCTGCCGGACCGGCAAACAGGCATCCCAACCACCGGGTCCGCCGAACCAACGATCTTCACGTCCGGCCCGGGCGCTGAAGGGTCGCCCCAGGTACTGGCAGCAGGAAGCGGATCGATGTCCTGTCTTAGTGACTGGATGACAGATATGTCCGTTCCGACATTCCCGGGGTCTGTGATGGCGGTGTAATCAGGGCCTGAAGGCATACTGGGATCAATAACCGGTGAGTTGCCCGGGCCACCGAACTGGCTGAAGCCGAACTTTCCCAGGGGCCCGGCCGGTACCCCCTGGAATTCCAGGGTTGCTGTCTTGGCGGCACCATCCGATGCGCAGTGGCCGGCAGTCAGGACGGTGGGAAGCCCGGCGGGGTCGAATGCCGAGAAGCCTGTGGAACAGACGAAGCCGATGTCCGTCTGGTATCCAATGCCGCCGGGAACGTCCGCCTCGGGCTTCAGCGGAGTCCCGCCGTCGAGCTCCACGTTGGCGTAACGGGACACAAACTGTTCAGGGGAAACCTTGCCGGTGCTCTTGCCGGCTGCGTCTGCCCCGGCTGCGGGGGAAACGGCGGAAAGCGCCTCCGGCGTGTTGATTCCGCCGGTTCGGATCACGAATTTTCCCCCCGCGGACATGACGGCCTGCAAACCCTGCGGGCCGACGTCGCGGAGGTATGCCTGGAACAGCTGCTCCGTGTTCACTGCCAGTTGTGCCCTGGAGCCGTCCGCAGCCGTCGAGGGTGACGGAGCCGGCGCCGCCGTGGGCGGCTCCGCCGCGGGTGCTTCGAGCAACATGGGGAATGTATTGCCGGCAAGGGCGGCAACCGCCCTCCCAAGCGCATCGCCGGATCCGGTCACGATGATGGTGCGGCCGTCGATCCGGATTCCTGCGTAGCCCGGGACCTGGCGCAACTGAACAGCCGCGGCAGCCGCCTGCGCACCCAACTCGCCCGCGGCCTCGAACTGCTGGGGAGTCAGCTTGAGGTCCCGCTGCACCGCATCGTCCAGCGCTGCCTCTGACAGGGTGGTTGTGCCCGCGCCTGGTGTTGCACCGGAAGACGTGAACGTCCCTGCGGAGGTTCCCGGAGCCGGCGACGGGTTTTCGGAGCCGGCGGGTGCCGGGAAGGCCGCAGCGGGCCCGGCAGCGAGGCCCAAGGCCAGTGCCACGCCGGCTACCGTTCCTGTGGCAGTAATTCTTTTCATTGGGATCGCCGTTCCGCTCGTCCGCATCTGCGTATACACGCGCTGGGATGACGGCGCGGTCGCACAGGTCACAGCAACCACACCTGTCACTCAAGTCACAAGAGTATCCTTTTGGCGTGCAAGGCCGGAAGCGGCATCCAATTCCGCAGGGCTCAATCCGTTCGCCAGCAAATAGCTCCGGGTGTCCAGGCCGCGGACAAACGCGACCACCGCCAGCCCGCGTTGCTCCAGCAGCGGAGCCAGTTCCGATTCGGGCAGGCAGCGTTCCCGGCTGTGCGGCGGACCGTGCGTGCGGTAGCGCTCGTTGATGCCGCGGGCAGCCCGCCGGTACCGTTCGGCGATCGCGTCGTCGGAGTCCCCCGCGAGGTCCTGGACCATGGCGGCCACCAGCCCGCTGCGGTCCCGGCCTGCGGCACAATGCAGCAGGACGTTCCCCTTGGGCGCGGCCAGGGCGATGCTCCGGAAGACGCCCACCAGCTTCTCGGGGAAAAAACGGGCATTCGCGGCGTAATGCGCGGGATCATTCAGGTAGAGTCCGGTAATCGCGGTGAAGCGCGGGTCATCCGGATCCTCCGTGGGTGCCTGCACCATGTCGATCCCCGTCCACGCCTCCTCCGGCACCACCGGGTCGTTGTCCCGGCGCCGCCCCTCGGCGGTGTTACGGAGATCCACCACCGTGCGGACGCCGTCGTCGAACACCTGCTTCCATCCCGCCCCGGTCAGCCATTCACGCCGGCCCATCCGGTAGATGCCCCCGGAAACGTGCCACGCGTTGACAGCTCCGTCCCAGTCCATGGGCCTGCCACGCTCACTCATCCGCACAGCTAACCACAAGCTCCTGAATGCTGCAGCACAAAAGGTCACAACAGGGAAGGGTACAAAGGCCTCCTGGCTTCCACCCGCTGGGCAATACTGTTGCGGGCACTAGCTACTTCATGTGACTGATGTTCAAAGGGGACTCCAGTGGGAAATGCTGTACTACGACGCCGACTCCCGGCTATAGCGGCCGGCCTTGCCAGCATGGCCATGGCGTTGGGCCTTGCGGCCATTCCGGCGCAGGCAGCGCCTCCCCCAATCGACTATGTCGCGCTGGGAGATTCCTATACCGCTGGCATTGGCGCCGGGCCCTATGACGAGACCAAAACCTGCATCCAGACCCCCGGCGGCTATGTGGACATTGTGGCTAAGACAGGCCGTGTGAACCTGCTCGTGAACGCCGCTTGTAGCGGTGCGGAGCTCACTGGCGGGCCAACAAGCGTGGCCGCACAGCTAAGCGACCCCAAGACGCAGGCCGCTTTGGCGGATGCCGAACTGGTGAGTATCACAGCAGGCGCGAACGATTTGGGTTTTGCACAAATAATCGGAATCTGCGCGACCTTGAGCCCGACGGATTGCAGGAATGCCGTCACTGCGGCCACTTCAGAGGCCAGCCTCGGTGCCCTCACCCTGGCGCTGGCAGACACATACAAGGCGATCCAGGCAGCCGCACCGCATGCGACGGTGGTCGTGTTGGGTTACCCGCAACTGTTCGATACAACTGACCCGGTTGTTCCACTCCCCATCCCCCTGACGAGTCAGGAGCTAATCAACCTCGGAACATTGGCCATTAATGGGGCGATTATGGATGCGGTGAACTTCGCAAATGTGAACTACGGCACGAACGCCGTTTACGTTGACGTGACTGACCGGTTCGCCGGGCACGAGGTCAATTCCGGGGATCCTTGGATCTTCTTTGCCGCTTATGTCGATTCAACCGGCACGGTTCAGCTTGATCCGCGAAGCTTCCACCCGAACAAGGCCGGACACCGGGCCTATGCCTCTGCATTACTCGCGTCGGTGAGGCTCGGCCAACTCGTGCGGTAGCCATCCCGCCCTACGTCCGCCGGGCCAGCCGGTACTCCAGCCCGGCACGGACGGCAGGCCATTCATGGTCCAGGATGGAGAACACCACGGTGTCCCGCAGGTTCCCGTCGCTGGTCCGTGAGTGGCTGCGCAGCACGCCGTCCTGCTTTGCGCCCAACCGGGCGATGGCCTCCCGCGACTGGTGGTTCAGCCAGTGGGTGCGGAACTCCACGGCCGGGCAACCGACCACCTCGAAGGCGTGCCGAAGCAGCAGGAGCTTGGAGTCCGGGTTGGTGCCGGTGCCCTGCGCGGAGGCGGCGTTCCAGGTGGAGCCGATCTCCACGCGCGGCGTGGCGGGGTCGATGTTCATGTAGGTGGTCATGCCGATGATGCGGCCCGGCCCGCCGCTGGCGGCGTCGATCACACGGGTGGTGAAGGGGAGCATTGATCCCTGCTCCTGCAGGGACAGGCGGCGCCGGATCTCCGCCGCCATGGCGTCCGGAGCCGGGACAGACGTGTACCAAAGCTTCCACAGCTCGCCGTCACTGGCCGCATCCACCAGGCCGTCGTGGTGCTCCTCCGCGAGCGGCTCCAGGATTACGTAGCGGCCGGTCAGGGTAAGGGGTTCAAGGAAAGTCACTGCACCAGCCTAGGGCCGCCGGCAGGCGGGTTACGCTTGGGGGCAGCACCACGGCGTCGAGCGAGGGAGTTACTGTGTCAGGAACCAACCCGGATCCCGAGGACGACAAGATCACCGGCCTGGAGCCGGGCGGCGGGGTTCCGCCGGGCGAAACTCCGCCGGGGGAAGCATCCACCGTCGGCCCGCAGGGCCATGAGGAGCGCGGGCCCGGGAAGGGCACGCAGTTCCTGTGGATCGCCGTTATCGGCGTCGTGGTCCTGCTGTGCCTCCTGTACTTCATCGGCTACATTGTGGGCTTCTTCGACTAGGCAGCGTTTCTAGCTGGGCCAGTCGAAAAAGCCCTTGCCCGTCTTGCGTCCCAGTTCACCGCGGGCCACCTTGTCCTTGAGGATCTGCGGCGGCGCGAACCGCTCGCCCAGGGTGGAGTGCAGGTATTCGGCGATGCCCAGCCGCACATCCAGGCCCACGATGTCCGTGGTCCTGAGCGGTCCGGTGGGATGTTTGTAGCCGAGCACCATCGCGGCGTCGATGTCCTCAGCGGACGCCACGCCTTCCTCCACCATCCGCATGGCTTCGAGGGCGATGGCCACGCCAAGCCGGGATGACGCGAAACCCGGGGCATCATTGACGACGACGGCGGTCTTGCCGAGTGCCTCCACCCACGTTTTCGCCGCGGCGGCAAGTTCGGGAGACGTGCGCTCACCCAGCACCACCTCAATGAGGGTGGAGGCCGGCACGGGGTTGAAGAAGTGAAGGCCCAGGAAGTTCTCCGGCCGCTTCAGTTCACGGGCCAGGCCGTTAACGGACAGCGACGAGGTGTTGGACGCGATGCAGGCATCCTCCGTCAGCCGTTCCTCGATCCCGCGCAGCGCCGTCACCTTGAGGTCCCAGTCTTCGGGGACGGCTTCCACCACCAGCTGACGGCCTGCAAAGGAGTCGTAGTCGGTGCTGACGGTGAGCCGCGACACCAGCTCTTCGAAGTTGGCGTCCACACCGCCGCGCTCAATGCTCTTCGCGGCCGCAGACTCCACCCGTTCCCGGGCGGCCTGGGCGGAGACGTCGTCGCGCTCCACCACCAGCACGTCGGCGCCCTTAATCAGGAAAGCGTGGGCAATACCGGCGCCCATGCGGCCGCCGCCCAGCACTCCCACGTAAGTGGGAAGGTTGGCGGGGACTTCAATGTTGCTCATGGTCTACTTTCCGTCGGCTGGATTGGCGGAGGCGGCGTTGGCCTTCTTGGCTGCGTTCCGGTCCAGGAACGCCTGCATCCGGTCGAATTTGGCCTGGGATTCGAACAGGATGCCCTGGGCCAGCTGGTCGATCAGCGGATGCGCCTCGGCAGGGGCGTGGAACACGGATTTGGTAATGCGGACGGCCAGCGGGTCCTGCCGCCCGATCCTGTTGGCCAGGCCGTGGGCTGCATCCAAAAGCTCCGCGGGATCGTGGATTTCGGTGATGAGGTTGGCCGCTTTGGCCTCATCGGCGCCGAGGATAAGGCCGGCCAGGAGGATCTGCTTGGCCATCGGTTCGCCCACCAGCTCCTTCAACCGCCAGCTGGCACCGGCCGCGGCGAGGATTCCCAGCCCGGTTTCCGGGTTGCCGATCCGCACGTTGGGGGTGCCGATCCGGAAGTCCGCAGCGTAGGCAAGCTCCGCCCCGCCGCCCAGGCAGTAACCGTCCAGTGCGGCAATGACCGGCATGGGCAGCTTGGCGATCCGGACGAAGATGGTGGAGTTGATCCCCTGCAGGGCATCGTCCCGACGCCTTTCGCGAAGCTGCGCGATGTCCGCGCCGGAGGCGAAGACACCCTCCACGCCGGCAATGATCAGCACCTTGGGGTTCTGTTCCAGCGCTGTGCAGACAACATGGAGCTCATCCACCATCTGCTGGTCAATTGCGTTCTTCACCTCGGGCCGGTTGAGCAGCACCACCACGCGGTCGTCCCGCTCCTCCACCAAAAGGGCGGTGAACTCTTCCGCCGCCAAGTCCACCCAGGCCGCCATCAGATTTTCTCCAGCAGCAGGGCGGTGCCCTGGCCGACGCCCACGCACATGGTGGCAAGGCCGATTCGGGCGTCCTCACGCTCCATCCGTCCCAGCAGGGTGATGGCAATCCGTGAGCCGCTGGAACCAAGCGGGTGCCCCAGGGCGATGGCTCCGCCGTCGCGGTTCACGATTTCCGGCTCCAGCCCCAGGCGCCGGATGCAGGCCAGGGACTGCGTGGCAAAGGCTTCATTAAGTTCGACGGCGGACAGGTCACCGACGCCCAGGCCGCTGCGCTTGAGTACTTTCTGGGTGGCGGGGACGGGACCAATGCCCATGATCTCGGGTTCACAGCCGGCAGACGCGCCGTCGATGATGCGCGCCCGGGGTGTCAGGCCCAACCGCTCGATGGCTGCCTCCGACGCCACAATGATCGCCGAGGCGCCGTCGTTGAGGGACGAGGAGTTCCCGGCCGTCACCACGGATCCGCCGTGCGCCACCGGCTTCAGCGCTGCAAGAACGTCCATGCTGGTGCCGGGGCGCGGGCCTTCGTCCGTATCCACCACCGTTTCGGATTTGCGTGTCTTGACGGTCACGGGAACGATCTCGTCCTTGAAGCGGCCGGCTTCGATGGCGTCCAGGGCAAGCTGGTGCGAGCGGACGGCGAATGCATCGGCGTCCTCGCGGGAGATGCCATCCACCCTGGCCACTTCCTCTGCCGTTTCAGGCATGGAGTAGGTCATCTTGCCGTCGCGGGACAGCCCGCCGTGCTGGAAGTGGGGGTTGGTGAACCGCCAGCCGATGGAGGTGTCAAAGATCTGGCCCGGCTTGGCGAAGGCGGCGGTGGGCTTCTCCTGCACCCAGGGTGCCCGGCTCATGGACTCAACCCCGCCGGCAATCACGATGTCCGCGGCGCCGGCCTTGATCATATGGCTGGCCTGGATGATGGCGCTCAGGCCGGAGGCACAGAGCCGGTTGACCGTTATGCCCGGGATGTGCAGCGGCAGCCCGGCAAGCAGGGTGGCCATCCGGGCCACGTTCCGGTTCTCCTCCCCCGCGCCGTTCGCGTTGCCGAGAATTACTTCGTCAATGCTCTCGGGATCCAGGCCGGCGCGTTCCACGGCCTCGCGGAGCACCAGGGCGGCGAGGTCGTCCGGGCGCACGGCGGACAGCGCGCCTCCGTACCTGCCCACGGGCGTTCGGACCCCGCCAACAAGGAAAGCCTGCGGACCTGCGGTTGCAGCCATGGAAACACCCTTCACGCGATAAACAGCACTGTCATCGGCGGCCGGCACAGCGGAATCCTCCACTTACCGACCGTTCGTTCTGTAAATGGTACACGGCGATGCTGTGCATGCGCATCCAGTTACAGGACTGTCACCCCCAGGTGGGCGGCAAGGAGTGGCGCGAGGAGTCCCAGCTGGTAATCGTCAATCACCATGCCGGCCAGGCTGCCGAGTCCACTGATTTTGCGGAATTCCGTGCCCCTGAGGTCAAAGTCCTTCAGCTTGGCTCCAGCCAGGTCCAGCGATCCCACCGTGCAGTCCACAAGCTTCACGCGGGTTGCCACGGCGGCACCAAGGTCAAGTTCATTGATGATGCAGCCGGTGATCAGCACATCCGTGAGCTTGGCGCCGCGGAGGTTGAGGAAGTCCAGCTTGCCGCCGTCGATCCGGACGGACCGCCAGCCGCTTTCATAGAGCTCGGCAGAGCCCAGGCGCGGATTGCGGAACTCCACCTCCTGCCAGGTGCTCCGCGCGCCCCGGAAGACGGGCGCATACAGTTCGGCCAGGATGCAGTCGCGGAACGAGGCACCGCGAAGCTGGGTCTCATTGAAGGACGCGGCCTCGAAGACGCACTCGGAAAAGACGGCACCGCCCAGGTCCAGGCCGTCGGCGGCGGGACGGCTGAACCGGGCGTTCTCATGCCTCCCGCCACGCCGGAACTCGAGGTCCGGGCGGTCCTCAAGACCCTGCAGTTCCACCGGGGAGAGCCGGGGCGGCGCCACTTTGGCCACCCCCTTGCCTCGCACTTTATCCATGGCCCGAGCCTAACGGCCGGCACCGACAAGGAACAGCACGCCCAGGGCCAGGGGCTTGAAATAGTAAGCAAGCTTTGCATATTGTGAGAGAGCACGGTTGATCGACGGAAACGAAAGGAGGCCGGAACCATGGGCCTCGGAGACAAGATCAGTAACGCGGCAGAGGACCTTGGCGGCAAGGCCAAGGAAGCTGCAGGAACCGCGACCGACAATGACCGGCTGAAGGCAGAGGGCCAGGCCGACCAGGTCAAAGCCGATGCCAAGAAGGTCGGCGAGAGTGTGAAGGACGAGTTCAAGCGGGACTAGTTCCTTGCTGGTGCGGCCGCAGCGAACGGCGTGCTGCACCAGCCCTCACCATCCACTGCGGGTGGGCGTGTGCCCCTTTCGCGAATCCTCGGGCATGGTCATCTCGGCCCGGAGGCCGAGCAACCGGATGGGCCGGCCCGGCTCGATCTTCGCCAGGAGGTCGAAGGTCCGGGCCAGTACTTCGCCCGGATCGGACGTCGCGGGGATCTTCCGTCCGTAGGTCGTGGTGCTGAACGGGGCGTACCGCACCTTCAACGTCAGGCCAATCACCGGCCGCCCCTCGGCAGCAACATCCTCCAGCACCCGCGCGGCCAACTCCCTAACGGCGTCGTCAATTTCCGCCGCATCCGTCAGGTCGCGCTGGAAGGTGGTCTCCCTGCTGTGCCCCCGGGCCACCCAGGGAGTATCGTCGACCACCCGCGCGCCGTCACCCCGCCCAAGCTGGGCGTACCAGGGACCCATCTTGGGACCGAACTCGGGGACCAGGTCACCGGGGTCCGCGGCTGCGAGCGCCTCGACAGTCTTGATGCCCAGCTTGGCCAGGCGCTGGGAGACCTTTGCACCAATGCCCCACAGCTCAATCGTGGGACGGCCCCCCATGACGTCAAGCCAGTTGCCTTCCGTCAGCCGGAAGATGCCGGCGGGCTTGCCAAATCCGGTGGCAACCTTGGCACGGACCAGGGTGTCGCCAATCCCGATGCTGCAGTGGAGGCGCGTTTCCGCCAGGACGGCCTGCTGGATTTGCCGGGCGCAGGCCTCCGGATCCGTCGTCTCGACGCCAACGAACGCCTCATCCCAGCCGAGCACCTGCACCGTTGCCCCGGGCTGCGAGCGCAGCACTGCCATGACCTTCTCCGACGCCTCCAGGTACGCCTCGTGGTCCACGGGAAGGATGACCGCGTCCGGCACTTTCCGCGCGGCGATGCGCAGCGGCATGCCGGAGCCCACGCCGTAGGCCCTGGCCTCGTAGGACGCCGTGGACACCACCGCCCGCTCGGTGGGATCACCGCGGCCGCCCACGATCACCGGCTTGCCCGCAAGCTCCGGCCGGCGGAGCACCTCGACGGCAGCGATGAACTGGTCCAGGTCCACATGCAGCACCCATGGTTCGCTCACATGCCCAGTCTGCCCCGGCCGGGCGCCGCAGGCCATCTTTCCCGCATCCCTTCAGGGCTGGAACGCAAAAGGCGGGATTTCCCCGGGGCGGCCGGTTAGCCTTGGCCGATGACCATCGTTGACCTGGGCCCAGGGAGCGCCGCCGCGGGCGGTTCCCCCGGCCTGCGCGGCTATCTGGCGGTACCTGAAGGCCAAGGCCCTTTTCCCGCCGTCGTCATGATCCACGAGGTGTTCGGCCTGGATGACCAGACCCGCCGGCACGCGGACAGGCTGGCAGCGTCAAGGAATTCCCTACCGCCGGACACGCCTTCCTCAATGATGAAGAGCTGGGTCCGGTCCTCCTCCGGCCCTTGATGCGCGTCATGGGCGTGGGACCGGACCCGGAGTCCTCGCCCGAAGCCTGGCAGCGCATTGAGGACCACTTCGCCA
Organism: Arthrobacter sp. StoSoilB19; assembly: GCF_019977275.1. Classification (NCBI taxonomy): domain Bacteria; kingdom Bacillati; phylum Actinomycetota; class Actinomycetes; order Micrococcales; family Micrococcaceae; genus Arthrobacter; species Arthrobacter sp. StoSoilB19. Next base: position 3,500,878 of record NZ_AP024650.1, read on the forward strand.
GGTACCTTCGCGGCTGACGGGCCGCCTGGCTGGACGGAGCGAGGCCACGTGGCCCAAACGCGGACGACGGCGGTCTCCCGCCAAGGGGAGTCCCGCCGTCGTCCGTGCTGCTGGGGCCGGAAGGGCTAGCTGAAGAGCTGGCTCTTGGGCTGGTTGTTCTTGACCTTCTGCCAGCCCAGCCACAGGACCAGCGCGAAGAACGGAATGGTGGCCAGGGTCCACAGGCCCAGGTAGAACACCTCGCCGTCCTTGCTGGTCATGGTGTCGAACCCGATCAGCACGGTGATGGCGAGCAGGCCCAGCATGCCCGCCCAGCTGGTCCACGGCGAGCCGGGCATGGGCAGGGTGGAAGTGACGCCCTTGCGGCGCCGCAGCACGATCTGGCTGGCGAAGATGGAGCCCCAGCAGAAGATCACGCCGATGGAGGCACTGTTGAGCGCCAGGTCGAACGCGTGCGAGCCGCCCAGCCAGATGTTCAGCAGGATGCCCACGAGGTAGAACGCGGCGATGGCCAGGATGGCTGCATACGGGACGTGCCGCTTGGACATTTTGGTGAGCCACTGCGGGGCGTGGCCGTTGTTGGCCATGGTGCGGAAGACCCGGCCGATGGAGTACAGCCCGGAGTTGCAGGAGGAGAGGGCGGCGGTGATGACGATCATGTTCATGACGTCGCCCACCCAGCCCAGGCCCATCTGGCCGAAGACGGTCACGAACGGGGACGTGCCGGCCCTGTACTGGTCGGACGGCAGCAGCATGGCCAGAAGCAGGACGGACCCTACGTAGAACACCACAATGCGCAGCACGACGGCGCGGATCGCCTTGGGCACTTCGCGTTCCGGCTTTTCCATCTCGCCGGCGGTGACGCCCACCAGTTCGATGCCGTTGTAGGCGAAGATAACGGCATTGAGGACCAGGACCATCACCAGCGCGCCCTTGGGGAACATGCCGCCCTCGGCCGCGAAGAGGTTCGACACGGACGCGTGGCCGTCGCCCACCTTGGCGTTGGTGACCACCATGAAGGTGCCCACGGCCAGGAAGATGACGATTGCGCCGACCTTGAGGCAGGAGGCCCAGAATTCGAACTCGCCGAACGCTTTGACGCTCAGCAGGTTGACGGCCACCAGGAGCGCCAGGGCGGCGATGGCCGACGCTTCCACGGGGACATTGGGGAAGAAGAACTGGAAGTACAGGCCGATGGCGATGAGCTCGGCGATGCCGGTCATGCCCCAGTTGATGAAGTACATCCAGCCGGACAGGTAGGCGCCCTTTTGGCCGAACATCTCACCGGAGTAGCTCACCAGGGAGCCGGAGGTCTGGCGGTACATGATGAGTTCGCCCAGGGCCCGCATGAGCAGGTAGGCGATGACGCCGGCGATGGCGTAGGAGAAGATCAGGGCCGGGCCGGTGGAGGCGAGGCGGCCGCCGGCTCCCATGAAGAGGCCGACGCCGATGGCGCCGCCCATGGCGATCATGGTGACGTGGCGCCGGCCGAGCGTCTTGCTGTAGCCCTCGGCGCTGAGGGATGAGTCGACGGCGACGGGTGGGGCCGTGCGGTTCTCGAGATCTGTGGGGGTACTTTGAGGCACAACGATTCCTTGTGGGTTGGGGGTTGGCCGCATCCGGACTTCGTATGATCAAGCTCACAAAATTCGGCCTCTGGGCCGTTGAACCTGCAGATGTGTGGGCGGATCGTCGAACTGCCGAAGCTTCACGCGACCTGACCATCCTACAAGACAGTCCGGAGTGGTACGTGACGCGCACTACATCTCAGCCGTCTCCAGCACCAGATTCTGCTCCGGATCCAGGGAAATCCGGTAGGTCCGCAGGGGTTCCGCTCCGGTGGTGGAGCATCCCGACGTGAGGTCGAACGCGTGCTGGTGCAGCGGACAAATCACCACCTGCCGGTCCACGGTGCCGTCCGCAACAGGGCCGCCGCGGTGGGGGCAGACCCCGGAGACCGCCCGCAACGAACCGTCCCGCAGCCGGAAGACGGCCACCTGTTCGCTCCCGACTCCGAAGGCCCTTCCCTCGCCCAGGGGAATCTGGTCGACCGGCCCCAGGACATGGGCGCCGGCACCTGTTCCGGCGCCGCTCATCGGACCGGCACCTGAGGGAGGACGGTCAGGGGCAGAGAAGTCCTGAACTGGCCGGGCGTTCGCGGGTCATCGCGTTCCTGCCACGGATCAACGTAGCTGTCCACGGAGGCCTGCACCGCCTCGTCAAGCCGTCCGGCGATCCCCTCTGCGTCCTGCACAATCACGGCCCGCAGGTGCTCGATGCCCACGCGCGGGACGAAGGCATAGGTCCGTTCCAGCCAGTTGGCCTGTTCGCGGTAGTACTGCATGAAACGGCCGGTAAGGACCTTCACCTCTTCCGGATCGTCCACGGTGGCCAGCAGGTCTCCCTTGCGGATGTGGGCACCGGCGGCTCCCCCTACATAGATCTCCCAGCGGCCGCCCTCCACTGCCACCACGCCCACATCCTTCACCAGCGATTCGGCGCAGTTCCGGGGACACCCAGAGACTGCGAGCTTGAGTTTGGCGGGCGCCTCGAGGCCCTGGAAGCGGGATTCGATCTCGATACCCAATTTGGTGGAGTCGCCGGTGCCGTAGCGGCAAAAGTCCTTTCCCACGCAGGTTTTCACGGTGCGGAAGCTCTTGCCGTAGGCATAGCCGGAGGGCATGTCCAGGTCCGCCCACACCTGCGGCAGGTCCTCCTTGCGGATCCCCAGCAGGTCGATGCGCTGCCCCCCGGTGAGCTTGATCAGCGGGACGTTGTGCTTCTCCGCAACATCTGCGATCCGGCGCAGCTGCTGGACCGACGTCACGCCGCCCTTCATCTGGGGCACCACGGAAAAGGTGCCGTCCCGCTGGATGTTGGCGTGGACCCTGTCGTTGATGAAGCGGGCGTCGCGTTCGTCGATGTACCGGCCCCCCAGCATCATCTTGAGCAGCGAAGCGAGCCCCATCTTCGACTTTGCATCCTCGGCGCCGCCCGGCGCCAGCGCCTGGAACACGGCCGAAACCGACCGCAGGCCGCGTGCCCGGACTTCTGCCATCAGGGCCTGCTTGTCCAGGGGGATGCCGGGAACGTAGTAGCCGGCAGCGGGATCCTCTTCCACCGCTCCGTCGGCCGCCCACTCCACCACCTGCCGCACCAGGAGCTTGCAGGAGCCGCACCCTTTGCCGGCACGGGTGGCGTCCATGGCCCCGGACACCGAGGTGCAGCCGCTCTTCACCGCGCCCACCAGGTCCTTCTTGCTGACGCCGTTGCAGTTGCAGACCTGTGCTTCGCCGTCGAGCTCCGCGACTCCGGTCTCCTCCCCGGGCGTGCCAAGATCGAACATCAGCCCGAGCCGTTCCTCGGGCAACGGAAGCCCGCGGTCGAACGCCTGGGTCAGGTAGGCCACCTTGCGGCTGTCCCCCAGCAGCGTGGCGCCCACCATCTTGTTGTCCCGCACCACGATGGACTTGAAGACCCCGCGGCTGGGCTCGGAAAAGACGATGTGTTCGTCCGTCTCAAGTTCCGGCCCGTGCAGGCCCATGGAAGCCACCTCGACGCCGGCCACCTTCAGTTTGGTGGCCGTGCGCGAGCCCAGGTACGCGGCGCCCGTGTCCGTCCCCGTCACATGGTTGGCCAGCACCACCGCCTGCTCCCACAGCGGGGCCACCAGCCCGTACACCTCACCGCGGTGCTGGACGCACTCCCCCACCGCGTAGATGTCGTCCTCGTCCTGGACCCGCAGGCTGTCATCCACCACAATGGCCCGCTCCACCGGGAGCCCGCTGAGGACAGCCAGGTCCACGTTGGGACGGATCCCGGCCGCCACCACCACCATGTCGCACGCAATGTCCGGCCGGCCGCGGAGGCTGACGCCGGTCACCCTGTCCCTGCCAAGGACGGCCGTGGTCCGGCAGCCGGTCAGCACCCCGATGCCCAGGGCCTCAACGCTCCGGCGGAGCACCGCACCGCCGTCGGGCCCCATCTGTGCGCTCATCAGGTGGCCGCCGGAGTGGACCACGTCCACTCCCAGCCCGAAGCTGCGCAGCCCGGCAGCGGCCTCCAGCCCCAGCAGGCCCCCGCCGATCACCACGGCGTACCGGTGATGTTCCTGCTGTGCGTGGGCAGCCATTTTGCGGGTGTCATCGATGGTGCGGAAGCCGAAGACGCCCTGTTTCACCGACCCGCCCGGGGTGTGAAGGCCGTCCAGGGGAGGAAGGTGGGAGCGGCTTCCCGTGGCGATGATCAGCGTGTCGTAGGGCGTCACCCGGCCGTCGCTGGAAAACACGTGCTTGGCGAACCGGTCGATCCTGTCCGCCCGGACGCCCGCGTGCAGCGTGATGCCGTTGTCCTGGTACCAGGACAGGGGGTTGAGGAAGATGTCCGCGTCGCTCTCCTCGCCCGAAAGGACGTGGCTGAGCATGATCCGGTTGTAGTTTCCGTACGGCTCGTCCCCGAACATGGTGATGCTGAACTGCTCCGCACCGCCCCGGGCCAGGATCTCCTCGACCGCCCGGGCGCCGGCCATGCCGTTGCCGATGACCACGAGGCGCCGGCGACTGTCCCCTGCGCGGGACCGGGGCCTGGGTCGGGCTGCGGCTTGCGCCCCGGTTTGCGTCTGCTCCGCCATGCTGCCCATCAGTGTTCCACCATCCCCAGGTCGATCACCACGGATCCGTGGACTCCCTCAGGCGCCGCCAGGTACAGCTCAATCACCGAGCCGCCGTCGATGTCCTCCACCACGCGCAGCGGAACATGGACCTCGTTCCTGGCTCCGATGGGGAAGTACCGCATCGGAACGCCGTTGCGCATGAGCACCACGGCGATCAGTTCGCTGCTTGAGTTGCCGCCGCGGAAGTACAGCGCCTGGTTGATCACCCCGTCCGGGACGTAGTGCGAGAGTTCGCTGTGCAGGGGGACGGGCTTCTCCATTCCCACGCCCTGGAAGTGGTAAATGCCTTGCAGGAAAAGGTTCTTGGTGATCACGGACAGATCCTTTCGGCCGGCGGAAAGACGGGCATGGGCCCATCTTCCGCCGCCGATGTTTCCGGCCGCCGTTCCCCCGGTAAAGACTGCTTTACGCGATTCTCACCGTTCCGTCAGCCCGGATACCGGCACCTGCTGCTGCCTGGTTGGGGGATAGGCTGAAAGCATGGCAACAGTCCACCGCGTACCGCCCGCGCCACAGCCCCAGCTGTACCGCTTCTCCCCCATGGACCTGGCCACGCTGTGCCTCTACGTTGCCATCGCAGGGTTCTTCGCGGTTGCCGGCGATCTGGTGGTTCCCTTCGTCCGGCAGATCGCACCGTCCCCCGCCGCCGCCACCTACGCCGTGAACCTGCTGTTCTATGCCTCGGTGGGAATACTGGCGCTGCTGGCCGCCCGCAAAGTGGTGGTCCGGGACCTCAAGGTCCTGGCAACCCGGCCCTGGTTCACGCTGCTGATGGTGCCAGCGGCCGTAATCGCCATGATGATCCTCACCGCAATTGTGGTGGCCGCCAACGGGCAGGTGGAGACCTCCGCGAACCAGGCGGGCCTGCAGGCGCTCATGCAGCAGGTTCCCGCGTGGCTCATGGTTCCGCTGCTGGTGGTGGTGGGCCCGTTCGTGGAGGAATACATCTTCCGCCACCTGCTGATCGGCAAGCTCAGCAGGCGCCTCAACATCTGGATCTGCTGTGCCCTGTCCGTCCTGCTGTTCGCAGCGCTCCACATCGTGGGGCAGGAAGCGATCACCCTCACCGCATTGCTCCCCTACCTGGCCATGGGCGCCACGCTGGTGTTCGTTTACGTGTGGACGGGGAAGAACGTGATGTTCTCCTACTTCGTGCACGCCGCCAAGAACCTGCTGGCGGTAATCCTGGTCTACGCCATCCCGCCGGAACTCTTCGAGCAGATGCAGAACATCCAGGCATAGGCCCGCTCCACAACATCTTCCGCACCGCCCCGAGCGCCTCTACGGTGGACGGATGGGACTGAATATCCAGATAGTCATTGATTCCGCCAGGCCGCACGAGCTCGCCGACTGGTGGGCGGAAACCCTGCAGTGGGCCGTGGAACCGCAGGACGCCGGGTTCATCCGCTCCATGATCGGCCAGGGCTTCGCCACGGAGGACCAGACCATGACGCACCGCGGGAACCTGGTGTGGAAGGACGGCGCTGCCATCCGGCCGCCGGAGGAGATCGAGGCCAAGGCGCCTGCGCGGCGCATGCTGTTCCAGTCGGTCCCGGAGGGAAAGACGGTGAAGAACCGGGTGCACTGGGACGTCAGGCTGGACGGCCGGGACAAGGACGAAGTGCGGCGCGAGCTTGAGGCCCGCGGCGCCTCCTTCCTGTGGTCGGCGCGGCAGGGGCCCCATTCCTGGCACACCATGGCGGATCCCGAGGGCAACGAGTTCTGCATCAGCTGATGCCGATTACTAGACTTGGACGGTGAGCAACCAGATCCCCGCCCCGGTGTCCGACGTCTTCGATCCCACGCGCTGGCGGGTGGTCTCCGGCTTCGAGGACTTCCAGGACATGACCTACCACCGGCAGGTGGAGCGGGATTCCGACGGCGGCTGGGTGCGTGACCTGCCCACGGTCCGCATCGCATTCAACCGGCCCGAGGTCCGCAACGCGTTCCGGCCGGGTACCGTGGACGAGCTCTACCGCGCCATGGACCACGCCCGGATGACCCCCGACGTGGCCACCGTGCTCCTCACCGGCAACGGCCCCTCCCCCAAGGACGGCGGCCACTCCTTCTGCTCCGGCGGCGACCAGCGGATCCGGGGCCGGGACGGCTACCGGTACGCCGACGGCGAGACGCAGGAAACCATCGACCCCGCCCGCGCCGGCCGGCTCCACATCCTGGAAGTCCAGCGGCTCATGCGCACCATGCCCAAGGTGGTCATCGCGGTGGTCAACGGCTGGGCCGCAGGCGGCGGACATTCACTGCACGTGGTCAGCGACCTCACCATCGCCTCCCGGCAGCACGGCAAGTTCAAGCAGACAGACGCCACCGTGGGAAGTTTCGACGCCGGCTACGGCTCCGCGCTGCTGGCCCGCCAGGTGGGGCAAAAGACAGCCCGGGAGATCTTCTTCCTGGCCCGCGAATATTCCGCAGAGGACATGGTTCGCATGGGTGCGGTGAATGAGGCCGTGGACCACGCGCGGCTCGAGGAAGTGGCGCTGGAGTACGCCGCGGACATCGCCCGCCAGTCCCCGCAGGCCATCCGCATGCTGAAGTTCGCCTTCAACCTCGCGGACGACGGCCTGGCCGGCCAGCAGGTGTTCGCCGGCGAAGCCACCCGCCTGGCGTACATGACGGATGAAGCCGTGGAGGGCAAGGAGGCCTTCCTGCAAAAACGCGACCCCGACTGGTCACGCTTCCCGCACTACTTCTAAGGCAGGACGGCAATGAACAGCGAAGCAACACCGGCGCCCGTCCCCACCGGGCCACTGAATATCGAACCCGCCCTGAAAGCCCTCGCGGCCGCCCTCCATGGTGAGGGCCCCGCCGTCGAACTGTCCCTGGGCCCGGACGGCAGCCTGGTCGTGGGCCACGTGGAGACGCCGGGCTGCGACGACGCCGTAGCCGTGGTCCGCACGTCAGGTTCCACCGGCACACCCAAGGCAACAGTGCTGACCGTGGAATCCCTGGCGGCCTCCTCCATGGCCACCGCCCTGCGGCTCAAGGGCGAAGGCCAGTGGCTGCTGGCGTTGCCCGTCCAGTTCGTGGCCGGCATCCAGGTGCTGGTGCGCTCCCTGTTCGCCGGCACCCGGCCCTGGGTCATGGACATGTCCGGCGGCTTCACCCCGGAGGCGTTCACGGCCGCCGCGCTGGAACTGACGGACAAAATCCGGTTCACCTCCCTTGTTCCCACCCAGCTGCAGCGGCTCCTGGACCACCCGTCACCGGACACGCTCGCCGTGCTGCGCCGCTTCAATGCCATCCTGCTGGGCGGCGCCCCGGCCCCGCCGGCCCTGCTGGCAGCCGCCCGGGACGCCGGGGCCAGGGTCATCACCACCTACGGTTCCGCCGAGACCTCCGGCGGCTGCGTCTACGAAGGCTACCCCCTGGAAGGCGTCTCGGTCCGCGTGGCGGAGGACGGCCGGATCCTGCTGGGCGGGGACACGGTGGCCGCAGGCTACATCGAGGCGCCGGACGAGGAAACCGGGACGTTCTTCGAGGAGGACGGCGTGCGCTGGTACCGCACCAGCGACCTGGGCTCCATTGACGACGACGGCCGGCTCACCGTGCTGGGCCGGGCCGACGACGTCATCATCACCGGCGGCGTGAAGGTCTCCGCCGGTCACGTCCAGGAGCAGCTGGAACAATCCGACGCCGTCGCCGCGGCTTTCGTGGCCGGTGTGCCGTCCGCGGAGTGGGGGCAGGCCGTGGCCGCCTACGTGGCACTAACCCCCGAAGGCGCGTCCGGGCAGGAAGCCGGGGACGCCGCCGTCGTGCTCCAACAACTGTGGCAGCAGCAACTGGGCGTCCTGGCGCCCAAGACCGTCCTCACCGCACCGGCCCTGCGGATGCTGCCCAACGGCAAACCGGACCGGCTCGCCATGACCGCCGAACTCAGCGCCCTGCACGGGGGAAAGTAGAGTTGGACCTGCACCACCGCGGCGGGTGCGCACGTTCCATCCTGCCGTCTTACCGAAACAACACGAGGTACTAACCGTGGCAACAGCCGCCCAATGGATCCAAGGCGCCCGACTCCGGACGCTGCCGGCAGCGATCGCGCCAGTGCTGATCGGCACCGCCGCCGCCTACGAAATGGACTCGTTCCTCCTGCCCAACGCCATCCTTGCGGCTCTGGTGGCGCTCCTGCTCCAAGTGGGCGTGAACTATGCCAACGACTACTCGGACGGCATCCGCGGGACCGACGACGACCGCGTGGGTCCGCTGCGGCTGGTGGGCTCGGGCGCCGCCAAGCCTGAACACGTCAAGTGGGCGGCGCTGGGAACGTTCGCCCTGGCCATGGTGTTCGGCCTGGTCCTGGTGGTCCTCACCCAGGCCTGGTGGCTGATCCTGGTGGGGCTCGGCTGTGTGATGGCCGCCTGGGGCTACACCGGCGGCAAGAACCCCTACGGCTACATGGGCCTGGGCGACCTGTTCGTCTTCGTCTTCTTCGGCCTGGTGGCCACCCTGGGCACCACCTACACGCAGGCGGGCCACATCAGCCTGTCCGCGGTCATCGGAGCGATCGGCACCGGCCTGATCGCCACGGCGCTGCTCATGGCCAACAACGTCCGGGACATCCCCACCGACATGCAGGCCGGCAAGAAGACCCTGGCGGTGCGGCTGGGCGACAAGCATGCGCGGGAAAGCTACGTGCTGATGCTCGCCGTCGCTATCCTGCTGGTGGTGATCCTGGCACCGGGCCGGCCGTGGATCCTGATCGTGCTGCTGCTCATTCCGGCCTGCCTGATGCCGGCCTGGCTGATGATCAACGGGCGCAAGCGCAAAAGCCTGATCCCGGTCCTGAAGCAGACCGGCCTGATCAACCTTGGCTACAGCGTGCTGTTCTCACTGGGGCTGATCCTCAGCCACGGGTTCTAGCGCTTGTTGTTGTTGCTGCCCTTGGCGTTGTTGATGGTGATGTCCGGGTTGGCGTCCAGCAGGGCGTCCTCGGCGTTGGCGTCCTGGACTTCGCCGGCGGAGCGCAGCGGCTTGGCCTTCCCGGAGAAGCGGTGCTGCAGGGCCGCGGCGGCAGCGTCGCGCTGCTTCTGGAAGAACAGGTAGCTGATGGCAAAGGCAATGAGCGCGGCGCAGATCACGGACATCAGCACCCCCACCTGCAGAAGCGCGAACAGGGCAAACAGGGGCACGAAGATTGCCAGCCGGATCAGGGAATATTTCAAAAAGGCCACTATTCAAGTTTAGCCGCCTCCGCCAGCGGCCCCTGCGCGTCCTGACGATAGACTTAATGGCATGCTCTTCCGTGTGGCTTTGGCCGTCGCAGTCCTCGTCATCTTCGTGTATGGCCTGGTGGACGTGATTCGCACTGAGGGCCGACTGACCCGCGGGATTTCCAAACCGGCCTGGATCATCGTCCAGATTGTCCTGCCCGTCCTGGGAGCCATCCTGTGGCTGCTGATTGGCAGGCCGCGCGGTACTGAGCAGCCCCGGCCCAGCTACCCGCATCCCGTGGCTCCGGACGATGACCCGGACTTCCTCCGCAACCTTGAGGCACGGCGCCGCAAGCAGGCCGAAACGGAGCGCCTCAAGAAACTCCGGGACGAGCTGGACGCAAAAGCCAAGGAGGACGGCGGCAAAGGCCAGCGCGGCACCGATGAACACGATACCGACGGACTGAAATAACGCTTATGGCGTTCCAACCCGGCGGAGAAGAGCGGCGCGTGCCGGCTCCCCCACCGAGGCCCGGCCTGTCCTACTCCGCGCCGCCGCCCATCCCCGTCACTCCCCCGGTACCCCAAGTTGTCCGGACGGCCCGCACGCTCTGGATCTTGAGCTTCGTGGCGGGCCTGGCCGTCCTGCTGGGATGCTTCGTGGCCCGGGATTCCAACCTGCAGCGGCTCCGTGGCGTAGTGGCGGACATGGCTGCGGGCAGCGACGCCGGGTCGGTAGGGACCGCGGCGGAGATCGTCTTCTGGGGGAGCATCGGCGCCCTGTTGCTGGTCACCGTGCTTGAAGCTGCTGTCCTGGCCGCGGCGCTGGGCCGCAAAAACTGGGCCCGCTGGGTCCTGGTCCTGCTGCTGGCCGCCCACCTTCCCGTCCTCCTCCTGGCATCCGCCTTCCTGGTCCCAAACGGCGCCGACGGCAGCTACGTGGTGATGCTGTGGGGTGCCGGCCTGCTCCTGGCGCTCGCCGGGCTGGTGCTTCTGTTCCTGCCGTCCGCCGGCTCCTGGCTGAAGCGGGAGGCCACGCAGGCCTGAGCCCTACGCTGACTGCGCCTGGGCGTCCCTGGCTGCGAAATCCGCAAGGACACCCTCGCAACTGCGGATCACCACCCGGCACGTTTCAACAGCGGACCTGGCCGTCAGCGGGCTTTCAGCAACCCTGCGCCACCGCGCCAGGCAGCGCCGCGCCTCAGCGGCCAGCACGTCCGGACCGGAGTCAGGCGCCATGCCGAGCCGCAGGGATGCCGCCGCGCCGCGGCCGCCAATGAGCCGTTCAGCTTCCGCCGCCAGTTCGGGAGCCAGGTCCACTCCGGCAGTGCGCAGGGCCGCCAGCAGCCGGAGTTCGCGGAACTCATGCGCGTTGGCCTGGACGCGCTCCAGGGACGCCGCCAACTCTTGCGTTCCCTCGCGGGGCCGGGTGTCCAGGAGGTTCCCCACCGCCACCAGCACGGTCCTGGCCTTCAACGCTTCCGCCCGCGCCTGGAACTGCCGGTCCAGCACCTCCAACAGCGGATCCAGGCCGCTGCGCCGGGCCAGCTCATGGGCCAGGGGCGTTGGCTCGGGGTAGCCATTGCGGATAAGGACCACGGCCAGCCGGATACCGAAAAGCCCATAGCGCTCCAGCAGTGAGGACCGTGCCTCTTCCGTCAGTGCCACGGGTTCCCTGGACCGGCGGAACCTGTCGGCGGACAGCAACATCCGTTCGCGCGCGGCCCGGTCCAGGGTGGCCAGCAACTGGAGGGCTTCAAAGTCCGGCTGGCGCAGGGTGCGGGCACTTTGGGCCAGGAGTCCGGCCACCGGGACAACGCCCAGTGCCAGCTTCCGGAGGTTGGGGTCCCGGCTGTACCTTTCCGCGATGCTGCCGGCGGACAACAGGGAGTCGATCCGTCCGGCTCCCACCTCGTCGGCACGGGACAGCACCGCGATGGCGTTGACCGTACCCGAGCGGCCCGCCGCGGTGTCGCGGAAGGATTCCAGGAACCTCAGATCGGACGCGTGCATGTGGCGCATCAGGTAGATGACGGCATCAGCTTCCGACGCCGAATCCTCCGGAGCCAGGAAACGTATGGACCGTGCGGACACGTCCTGGGACACGGAAGCGATGCCGGGGGTGTCGATCAGCGTCATGGCCTGCAGGGCCGGCGCAGGCCATTCGACGTCGAGCCGTTCCACTTCCTCCGCCTCGACGCCGTCGAGGGCGAAGACCAGGCGCCCGTCCACGCGTTTCAACGGCAGGTTCCGGGGCTCCCCAGTGACGGGGTGGAGCGTGATGCGGGGAGTGTGGCCGTGCCGGTACCAGGTGACGATCCGCGTGCATTCGCCGGTGTCCGTCGGCGCGATTTCCTCACCAATGATGGCGTTGAGGAGCGTGGATTTTCCTGCCTTCACCATGCCGGCAATGGCAATCCGCAATGGCTCGGCAAGCCGCCGCGCGTAGCCGCGCAGCGCTTCGGCAGCCTGGGCGTCGTCGCCGTAGACCTCCAGCGCTTCCCGGATCAGTCCGGCTGCCCCGGCCGTGGTGGACGGCGTCATCCAACGCCCGCCCCGGCACGGGTCCCGGCGGCCATGACCTCCGCGGCCACGGCTTCCGCGGCCCGGTGCAGCGCATCCACTTTTTTGAGTTCGGCCCTGATCTCCCGGATCCGCCCTTCCCTCTCCTCGGCATACGATTTGGCGGCCTTCTGGGCCGCGGCCACCGAATCCGACAATGACCTGTGGTACTCGTCCGCGATGTCGGTGAAGTGGTCCCGGATGGTCCGCTGGACCAGGCGCAGCCTGTCCTTGAGCTGCTTTCCCACCTGGAACGTCACGTCGTCGAGCTGGCGCCTCAACAGCGCCTTGGCCTCGCCCTGGCGCCGTTTGAGCCGCGTTTCCTTGTCCTCCCGGTAGGCCTTGCGCCCCAGCAGCAGTCCGGCGCCCACCGACAGGGGATTGATCAGGGCCATCCCGAAAATACCTGTGAGGAGGCCAAACATCAGAACGCCGCCATAGGAGCCGCGCATGCCGATCAGGACTTTCTGGATTGGGTTGACCCGGCCCGGGTCCAGTTCCGCCATCTGGTCCACCGGATCCAGCGCGTCCCCTGAATCGGCAACGTGCAGGACGGGCAGCGATACTTCGTCGGCAGCGAAATGTTCCGCCACCTGCGCCGCCAGCCACTGCGACCGCTCGCTGGTCCAGACAAAGGTGTCCGACACCGCCGCGGCGGCGCAATCTTCGAGCCACTGGGAAAATTCCGTCCAGACCGGCCCGGGATCGCCCTGGTCGATGGCCGACTCGGCTTCCCGTTGGATCCGGCGCAGGCGGTCCCGGAGGTCGTATTCCATGTCGGCAATGAGGTCGTTGATGCCGTCGCTGAGGGTCAGCTGCCAGCGCGCAGACCGTTTCCGCATGTCGTCCGCCTCTGTTTTCGCCTGCTCAAGGTCCGCGAGCATCTGCGGCGTACCCGCAGGGTTCTCCAGGGCCTCAAGCTCGGACTGCAGGGACAGCCGCAGGTTGTCCGTCACGGACAGCAGGTCCTGGCTGACGGAGCGGCGCTGGATGCGCTGCGCCTTGCCCACCACATCGTTGCGCAGATGGGCCACCAGGCCGGGAAAGCCCGATTCCGCGTTGAGCTCGCTGTCCTGGAGCCGGGAGGCCTCAAGGCGGAGGTCCGCGGAGACGGGAAACAGGGGAATGTCCGGTGCCACCTGGTCCAGGTGTGTCCTGTCCAGTTCCCCTACGCGGCGCCAGTCCGGGTAGAGGTCCGTCTTGGAAAGGACGGCTGCAACGCTGGGCGTAATCCGCATGGCCTGGCGCAGGAACCGCAGTTCCGGTTCCGTGTATTCCTGGGAGGCGTCCGAGACCAGCAGCATGGCATCCGCGGTGGGAAGGGCGGTAAGGGTGGTGAGGGTGTGGGTGGAGCCCATGCCGCCCACCCCAGGGGAATCGATGATGGTGAGCCCACCGGTGAGGATCCGTCGGGGCAGGCAGACCTCCGCGGCCGCAAGCTTCAGGCTGTTTCCCGGATTGCCCTGCTCCGAGACGAGGGCCGGCAGTTCTGCCAGGTCGACGGGCCGGCGCTCAACGTTTCCTTCCCGGCCGTCGGCGGCAGCCTCCCCGGGCGCCTTTTCAGCTGCCGGGACCAGCACGGCGGCCGAGGCCGGTTCACCATAGCGGACGATGGTGGGAACCGAGGTGGCAATATCGTCATCCACCGGGCACACCGGCGCGTTCACCAGGGCATTGATGAGCTTGCTCTTCCCCTGTTTGAACTCCCCCACCACAATCACCCGGATGCTGGGATCCTGCAGCCGTGCCATGGCCTGCTCCAGCCTCCTGCGCAGGTCCGCACGCTCCCCGCCGCCCACCAGCTGCAGGCCCTCGTCAACAAGCCTCACCAGCTGGCCGGCCGTCATGGGCCCCGCTGCCCTTGCCGGTCCTGCTTCTGCCACAGCGTGCCCCTCGTTCCAGTGCGGAAAATGTGTCCAGTGCGCCTTCGGTAATACGGGAAGAGCCCGGCAGAAGGTGGGATGCCTCCTGCCGGGCGGTTCGCCTCCCGGAAACAGCGTGTTACAGGACGGTGGAGTCGTCAACCACTGAATCGTCGATGGTGGTGTGGTTGTCCTGGTCGATATCGGTGTGGCTGGAATTGTCCTCCGTGAAATCGAACTGGTTGTCTGCCACCACCACGTTGTCCTCCACGATGCTCGTGGCCGAATTGTCCTGGAAAGAGTCCTCCACGTTGACATCCACTGTGCTGGCGGTGGAGTTGTCTTGGTTGAACGAATCTTCCAGCGTCGTGGTGCTGGAGCTGTCCTGGTTGAAGGAGTCCTCCACCTCCACCGAGGCCTGGGTGGAGTTGTCGGAATTGTCGTTGAACGAGTCGCGGACATCGAGGTCAGTATCGGTGCTGACGGAGTGGTCCGAATGGTCCGAGTAGTCGGAGTTGTCCGAGTTGTCGTTGAAGGAGTCGTCAACATCCAGGCCGACGTCGGTGTTGAAGGAGTCCGAGATGTCAGTCTCCTCATTGCCGATGCCGACGTCCCCGCCGGCGTGGATGGAGTTGTCCGTGGAGTTATCCGCGGAGTGGTCGGTGTTGTAGGAATCCCTGATGTTGTTCGAGTCCCTGAGATCGGCGTCATCGCCGGCGGCGACGGCCCGGTCCCCGGTGGCCACCACGGCGTCGTTGTCGAACCACTGCTCCACGTCTCCGTGCGCCCAGATGTTCTGGTTGACGGACTGGTCGGTCATGGTGTCCCGGTCGTCAACCGTGGTGGTGCTGGTGGTGTAGGAGAAGTGGTTTATCACGTTGTGCAGTTGCTGTACTGCGTGGGCGTGGTCGTCCTGGTCGTAGTTCGGGATGCCATGTACCATTCCTTGGCTTCCGGCGTGGATGGCTGTTGCGCCCCCCACAGAACCCGCTGACACAGAGCCAGCCGACGCACCTGCGCCCGCCCATGCGCTGCTGCCGCCTGTGTTGTATTCGCGTTCGAACGACGAGGCGTTGACGGTGATGGGAGCGTAGTCGAGGACAACAGGCATTGCAGCGTCAACGTCGGCCAAGCACACGTTGCCCAGGCCGTGTTCGGCCAGCGTCTTCTCCGGGTTGTCCAGGAACGCCTGGATTGCCTTGCGGCTGCCAAAGAGGTGCATCAGGAATTGAACAAGGTCGTTTGCGAGTGTTGGCATATGAGTGGTCCTCACATCTTCGTCGAGTTGCGGATCATCCGGCGGAACGTGTCTGGCTGCTTCAAAACTAGGTTCGCTGCCGGAGACTGGGCATCGGGCGCATTCCCCCTACCGGTGGAAGCCGTGCCGGGGTGCTCCCGGGTCCGCGGCTAGGGGCATTAGGGACTACTCCTGTTGCGGGTTCATGTGCTGGGAATTCTCAACGCCCAAGGCCACCCGTAAACGGGCCAGCAGGTCAGACCGGTTTTCGGCGCCCAGGCGGCGGCGTATCCGGGCAATGTGGTGTTCTGCCGTCCTGGGCGAGATGTAGATGGCCTCACCGATTTCCCGGTAGGTTTTGCCCTCAAGCACCAGCCTGGCAACTTCCTTTTCCCGCTCACTCAGTCCGGAGCCGTCCGGCTGGTGCGCCCTGCCGCCGTTGTCGGCGGGGGTTCCTGCCTGGATGGCGGCCCCTGACGCGGCACCGGCCGGGTTGCCCTGCGGGTGGAGGTCCCGGGCGCAGGACAGCAGGCGCATCATGTCCCGCCGCTCGTCGGCACGTGCGGCAGCGTGGCCGGCCAGCCTTGCACCCTCCCAGGGCATTCCTACAGCGCCCAGCAGCCGGGCCGCGCCCTCCACGTCGACAGTACGGAAGCGGCCGGCGAGCACCGAAACCCAGGCCTTTCCCGCGGTGGCCAAGACTGCGGCAAGCTGGCTGTGGACGGAGGCCCGGGCCAGTGCAGTGGCATGCGGAGCAAGATCGGCGGGGCTTTCATTCAGCAGTGCGGCCTGGACGCCGGCCCAGTGCAGGGGAACGGCCCACAGCGCGGGTTCGTCCAGGCGCCCCAGCAGCTTCCAGGCTTCTTCCAGGTAGTGCGCCACGCGCCGCGTTTCGCGCAGGCGGGCAGCAGCAATCAGCATTTCCCCCCACGGCAGGAGGTTGTAGAGGTCCACCGAGGTATGGAGCATGGCCTCGCGGGCCCGTTCCCACGCCCTGAGGAGCTCCGGCACGTCACCGTTCCGCCGGGCTAGCCCCACCTCAAGTGCAGCGCACATGAACTCGTCGCGCGGGACCAGCGGCCAATGGTTGGCCTTGGCGGCTTCCGTGGCGGCAAGCCGGGCATCCTCGAGTTTGTCCTGCATCATGTCCGCCCAGGCCTGCAGCAGCAGGAGCCTGGGTTGTGCGGCATTGCCTCCCTGCCCGGCAGCGGCCGCTGCCCGGCAGACGGTTTCCGCCAGGTGCGGCTCACCGGTGTGCAGGGCCAGCAGGGCTGCCAGCGCAGCCGGCGTTTCCGGCAGCGGAAGCGATATGCCTGCCGAGTTCAGCATGTCCGAGGCATGGATCAGCACGGAGATGCCCTGTTGTGGTTTCTCCCCCAGGGATGCGAAGACCCCCTGCCCCGTCTGGACCAGCGTGGCGGCAAGCAGGGTGGGGGAAGCTGCCGGCGCGGCGGGCTGGAAGAACGCCTCCGCCCCAGACCGGTCTCCGACTCCTATCAGGACAACGGCGGCGAGGGGCGCTGATACGCCCACACGCTCGGGGCCCAACCAGTTGTAAACATCGGCCCCGCGGGCCAGCATGCCCCTTTGCGCCCAAACGGAGGCGGCCACATCCGCACCCCGGCGCACATCCCGCGGGTCGGCGCTGACCAGGAGGGTGTCAATGATGCGCGCAGCCGCATCAAGCTCACCATCACCGGCCGCCGCCTGCGCGCGGCGGGCTGCCGTCGCTACCGGATCGGCGCCCGCCAGGAGGGCCTCCTCGTAAAGCTGCGACGCGAGCCGGGGGTTATGCTCCAACGCACTGTCCGCGGCCAGCTCCAGTTCAGCAGCCACCCGGGGGTCGGTGAGCCCGCCGCGGGCAAGCTCGCGGGCGAGATTACCCAACCGCTGTCCGGCGGCCGTGTAGACGCCCACGAGCTCACGCTGGAGCGCGTGCACCTTGGCAATGGGTGTGGCAGCCAGCAGTGCGTGTTGCGCCGTCCCCACCACGGTGCCGTCCGGCCCAAGCAGTCCCGCGGCCTCGGCCCGGTCCACCAGGACATCGAGGTCCTCCGCCCCGCCGCTGCCGAACTTTTGCTGCAGGTCCGCAGGCAGCGGCCCCGGCAAGGCGAAGCCCACCGAGAGCGCCAGCAGCAGTTCCCGCACCACGGCGTTGGCACCCTTCAGCTGCTTGGCCATCTGCTCGGCAGCGTGCAGCGGGTGCCCCTGGTGGTCCGGTCCCGTGGACGCCGCCCCGGGTTGTTCCTCCCGTTGGAATTGTCCGTCCTGAAGCTGCCCGTCCATCTCAGGCCCCCGGAGCGGCGGTCGTGGCCGTTTCAACGGCGGCTGCGGCGGACGTGGTTTCGGGTTCAAGCGGTGTTACTTGCGGCGCTGGGCTGCCGGTAGCTTCCACGGCCACCTCCGTTGGTGTCATCGAGGGATCCGGGGCAGTTGTGGCACTTGGGCTCTCTGTCTGCGTGGGCTGGCTAGTGTCGTCCTGTGTAGGCGATTCAGTTGCCGTGGGCGAATCAGTCGCCGCAGGAGTCGTCGGGTCAGCCGTCCCGGAGTCGGTGGGCGTTGGGGTGCCTTCACTCTGTGTGGGGTCGGCGGAACCGCCCGCCTGCGGGGTGTCGGAAGCGGGCGTGGGAACCACCGTAACGGCCTCGGGAGCAACGCCTGACCCGCCCGTTGTCCCCCCGGAGCCGGCAAGCGCATCGGGGACTGCCGCCGCTGCGACGACAGGTCCGTCAGCAATCGCGCTGCTTCCAGACGCCGGCCCGTCGTTGCCGGCCGCCTGCCCGCCGGGGGGCGTGGCAGATGCTTCCAGTCCGGTCCCTGGAGCAAGGGGTTTCCTGGCGCTGGCCTCGATGCCCGCGAGTGGTTGGGCCACCGCGGCCGGGGTTGCTGACTCCCCTGCACCGGCGGCGTCCGAACCGCCCGCATCGGTGCCGGCGGAGCCTCCCGTGGTACTGGCACCGGCCTGCGGCACGAACATGGCAGTCAGGCTTCCGAAACCGTCCGGACTTTGCGCGGCCGTTGCCGTGAGGACCGTCAGGACCGCAGCAGCCGCGGCCACGGCGGTCACGCGGACGGTGGGCTTCGGCGCGTGCGCGCCCCGCGCCCCGCGCCGGGCACCGCGGACGGCGACTGGCCCTGCCGGGGCGCCTGCCACCGTCGTATATTTCCGCGACCAACTGGGCCTGCCCGGGCCGGTTGGAGCGGGCGGCACGTCGGAGGGTACGACGGCGGGCGGCGCCTCCCGGGCGTCCGCTTCAGTTTCTGCCGGGTCAGCTGCTGCCGCCACTGCGGCCGTGTGGGCGAGGACGGCTGCCACTGCCGCCCCCAGGCAGATGGAGGACTTGGGATCGGCATCCACAGCGATAGGCCGGTCCAGCTCCTCCGACACCACCTGGGCCACCAGGGGGATCCGGGACGATCCCCCGATCAACAGCACCGTGGACAAGTCTGCCGGTACCAGGTGGAGCTGGGCCAGGGAGTGCTCCAGCGCCTCCACTGTTTCCCGTACGGGCTCTTCGATCAGCGCCTCGAATTCTGAACGGACCAGCCGGATCTGCTGCTGGATGCCGGGCAGGAGCACCGGAATGGTGGATTCGCTGTCCGCGGAGAGTGCTTCCTTGGCCTCGACGCATTCGCGGCGGAGCCGGGTGAGGGCCCCCAGCACCGCCGGGTCACCAGTGTCCAGATCGTCCAGGGCGTTCCCGGTGTGCGCAGCCACGTACCGGAACACTGCGGCATCAAAGTCGGCGCCGCCCAGGTCCTCGATGCCCTCCGGGTGCCCCAGGAGCTCAAAGCGGCTGCTGCCGCACTTCCTCAGCACGGCGGTGTCGAACGTGCCGCCGCCGAGGTCGTACACGGCGATGGTGCTGCCTTCCTCCACGCGCACCTGGGAGGCGTAATGCAGGGCTGCGGCCTCGGGTTCGGGAAGGAGCGTGACGTTCTCCAGGCCATGCGCGGCGAGGGCGTCGCGGACGACGGAAAGCCGGTGGTTGCCCCAGGCTGCGGGGTGGGTCAGGAAAATGGCCGACGCCGGGCCCCCCTCACGCTCGGTGGCCCGGTCCGCCACCCAGCGGGCAACGGTGGCATAGACGTCCTCCGGCCGCAGGACCAGGGTGCCCAGGACGAAGGGTACGTCGTCGCCAATCCGGCGCTTGAATTCCCGGACCACGCGTTCCGGCGAGTCCAGTCCTCGGCGTTCTGCCGCCTCCCCCACCAGGACCGCGCCTTCCTCCGGGTAGTACACCACGGAGGGCACAGACGCTCCACGCGTGCCCAGGGGCAGGCATTCGGGCACGGCGTTGGGACCTTGGTTAAAGCGCACAACGGCAGCTGCCGTGAAACTGGTCCCGACGTCAACGGCGAGAGCGTAGCTCATTGGGGTACCTCGAAAGGCTGGTGGTCCACCTGCAAGCTTCATCACAGGGAACGTCACCAACGTAGCATTTCCGAAGGACCGGGGAACACCCCTGTTGCTACATCGAATGGTTATTTATCGGACCGTTGCCGTCTCTCGACTGCGCCCCCGGTTTTAGGACCCGGAAACCCCCGTTTTAGGGGCCGAAAGGCCCTTGTTTAAAGGCCGGAGTAGGAGTGGAGTCCGTTAAAGAACTGGTTGACGATGGTGAAGTTGAAGATCACGCAAAGGTAGCCCACGATCGACAGCCAGGCGGCCCGTGTTCCGGTCCAGCCGCGGGTGGCCCGGGCGTGCAGGTAGCCGGCGTAGACAACCCAGATCACGAAGGTCCAGACCTCCTTGGTGTCCCACCCCCAGAACCGGCCCCAGGCCTTTTCCGCCCAGATGGCACCGAACATGAGGGTGAAGGTCCAGCCGATGAAGGCGATGGCGTTGATGCGGTAGGACAGGTTTTCCAGGCTCAGCGCGGAGGGCACCAGACGCATGAAGCCGAGCTTGTCGGCACCGCCGGCGGCCACGGTCTTCTGCCGGTGGGTCTGCACCAGCTGCAGTGCGGACATCGCGAAGGTCAGGGTGAACAGCGCCGAGGAGAGCACGGCGATGGAAACGTGGATGACCAGCCAGTAGCTCTGCAGGGCGGGAACCAGGTGTCCCACGGGGGTCCAGAACGCCACCGAGGCAGCCACCAGCATGATGATCACCAGGCCCACCACGAAGGTGCCCAGGAAGCGGAGGTCGCGGCGGATCAGCGAGAGCAGGAACACGGCCGCCACCAGGAAGGCGCCGGTGGTGAGGAATTCGTACATGTTGCCCCACGGCACCCGGCCTGCGCCCAGGGCCCTGGTGACCACGCCGGCGCCGTGGATGACGACAGCAAGGGTGGTCACGGCCACCGCAACACGCGCCGGAACCCGGCGCTCGGCGGCGTACTTCATGTCGCCGTCGGCAGTCATGAAGCCTCCGGTTCCTGCACCGCTGGCTTTGGCGGCGGACGACGACGGGCGCTCGGCCCGTCCGGCCGGCCCGTCCAGTCGGGCCTCAACACCGCGGGATCCTTCGCGCGCCCCTGCTCCGGCAGCAACGCCGGCGGTTACGGGGACCTTGGCGGCAGCACCGGCCTGCGCGGCCCTGAGGTCCACAGCGCGCAGCGCCTTGCTGCTCTTGGCCAGGTCCCAGGCGAAGGCGATGAAGGCCACCGTGTAGGTACCCGCCGCCAGCAGCATGAAGAGTTCGCTGTACTGGCCCATGGTTTCATTGATTCCAAATGGCATTACTGGTCCTTTTCGGGCCCGGTGGGGCCTGCTGGGGTGGTGACGGAGCCTGCGGCATTAGCGGCGGAGCCTGCGGCATTAGCGGCGGAGCCTGCGACATTATCGCCCCGCCGGCTGGGAGTTTGCTGGGACTGGCCCGTGTCTTCGGTGTCTTCCGGCAACTGCCACTCGGCGGAGAACAGTTTCCGGAGCGCTGCCGCCTCGCCCGCGAGGCGGTGGTCCTCGCCGCGGGCCAGGAGTCCGTATTCCACCATGGTGCGGCCGTCCGCGGCGGTGCCCGTCCGTACCCAGACGCGCCGGCGGTTGACGTAGAGCGAGAGGATCAGGCCGGCCACGGCCAGCAAAGCGAAGACCAGGGCGTAGACCTGCCCGGGGTTGTGGTGGATGTCCACGCCGATGTACCGCTTCACGCCGTCGAAACTGATGGTGCCCTTGCCGTCCGGCAGTGTGAAGGTGGAGCCGGGTGCCAGCGTGATGCCGCCGGCCGCGAGGTTCCTGGCGTTGAGCGGCGTCAGGTTCTTGACATCCAGTTCGAAGACGTTCTGCGGGGCACCGGTGTTCAGGCCCAGGTCCCCGTAGTAGGAGTTCAGGGTCAGCTGGGGGTTGAACAGTTCGGGGTCGGCACTGAACGAAACGTTCTTGTCCGTCACGAACGCGGTGGGGAGGAAGAAGCCCACGAACCCCAGCTGGTCCGGCTGGGCGTCCGGAACCTTGATCACCACGGACGAGTAGTAGTTATCGCCCTGCAGCTTGGCCACCACCGGGCCCTGCATGGCCACGTTGCCGGCGCCGTCCCGTACGGTCACCACCGGTGCGTAGCCGTTGCCGGTGAGGTAGATGCTGGTGCCGCCCAGGGTCACGGGATCGTTGACCTTCAGGATTTCCTGCTTGGCTGGAGCGTCCGGGTTTTCCTTGGTGGTCACCGTGGCGGCGAAGTCGATGGGCTGGCCGAACTTGCCCTTGGATTCGCGGTCGAACGTGATGTTGAACTTGTCCAGCTGGAGCGAGTACGGCTGCAGCTGGCTGGACTGGAAGTTGGTGCCCGGGTTGAACTGGTCGTAGCCCACCAGGGTGTTCACGAACGTGTCGCCTTCCACCAGGATGCGCTGGCCGCTGTAGCCGAACAGGCCGCCTGCGGCCACGGCCACCAGCACGCCGATGAGCGAGGTGTGGAAGACGAGGTTGCCCACTTCCTTCAGGAAGCCGCGCTCGGCCCCCAGGGACGGGCGGTTGCCGTCGGCGTCCCTGACCTCCACCCGGTAGCCGCGCTTCCGCAGCAGTCCGGCCGCACTGTTGATGGCCTCCGACGCCGGGATGCCGGTGCGGGCGGGAATCACCAGGGTGCCGTATTCCGGCAGCCGGGACAGGCGCTGCGGCGTCCGTGGCGGCTGGGAGCGCATGGCCTTGTAGTGGGCGATGGCACGCGGCACCACGCAGCCGATCAGCGAGATGAACAGCAGGAGGTAGATCGCCGAGAACCAGGCCGAGGAGTAGACGTCATAGAGCTGCAGGGAGTCCAGCAGCTTGCCGTAGTCCGGATGGTCCTTGATGTACTGGGTCACTACGGCCGGGTTGGCGGGCCGCTGCGGGAACAGGGATCCGGGGACGGCGGCGACGGCGAGGAGCAGCAGCAGGAACAGCGCGGTGCGCATGCTGGTCAGCTGGGTCCAGGCCCACCGCAGCATGCCCTTGGGGCCCAGGGCCGGAAGGGCGGCCTGGGCTTTTGCCTCCGCTACGGGGGCGGATTGCTTCTTCTTTACGTTCACACGCTCGCTCATCAGATCGGCAACTTCACGTCGGTTTGGAACCAGTACTGCAGCCCGGTCACCCAGGCTCCCCATACGCCGGTGGCCATCAGCAGGCCCAGCACCACCAGGATTCCGCCGCCGGTCCGCTGGATGGCAAGGCGGTGCTTGCGGAAGAACGCCATGACGCCCATTCCGCGGCGCAGGGCCAGCGCGATCAACAGGAACGGAATGCCCAGTCCCAGGCTGTAGACGAATGCCAGGAAGGCGCCCTTGGCGGCCGAGGAGCCGCCGGAAAGGCTGAGGAGCTGCACGGCCGAGTAGGTGGGGCCGATGCACGGCGCCCAGCCCAGGCCGAAGGTCAGGCCCAGCAGCGGTGCTCCCCAGAGCCCGGCGGGCGGCTTGGCGTGGATCTTGGCGTCCCGCTGGAGCCAGCTGAAGCCGCCCATGAAGACAATGCCCATGATGATCACCAGGACCCCCAGGAGCTGGGTGATCCAGGCATTCTGGCTGCCGGTAATGAGGGTGCCCAACTGACCGAATGCGCCGCCCAGCAGGACGAAGATCACCGAGAAGCCCAGGACGAAGAGCCCGATCCCGGCCAGCATCCGGCCGCGCTTCTGCTTTTGCAGGTCCACGCCGCTCAGGCCCGTGACGTAACCCAGGTAGCCAGGAACCAGGGGAAGGACGCA
The DNA here is from genome assembly GCF_019977275.1 of Arthrobacter sp. StoSoilB19. Taxonomy (NCBI): domain Bacteria; kingdom Bacillati; phylum Actinomycetota; class Actinomycetes; order Micrococcales; family Micrococcaceae; genus Arthrobacter; species Arthrobacter sp. StoSoilB19. Next base: position 3,524,498 of record NZ_AP024650.1, read on the forward strand.
GGGGGAAAGGAAGGAGACCAGTCCGGCAAGCAGTGCCACCGGAATGGCCAGCAGGATGGAGCCGCTGAGGATGGCTTCGGCGAAGGGGCTGTTCATGGTCCCGGCCCGCCCTACTCGGCCACGGCGGCGGTGATGAGGGCTTTCAGGGTGCCCTTCTCGATCTCGCCGAGGACGCGCGAGGCCACCCGTCCCTGCTTGTCCAGGACCAGGGTGGTGGGCACGGCGCCGGGCGGTACCAGGCCGGACACGGACAGCAGGACGCTTCCGTCCTTGTCGTCAAAGCTCGGGTAGGTCAGGTTGAAGGTCTTTTCGAACGCCTCCGCCGTGGGTTTCTCGTCCCGGAGGTTGACGCCGAAGAACTGCACGCCCTGGTCCTTGAACTCCTGGTGCAGCGCTTCCAGGAGGGGAGCTTCCACGCGGCACGGCGCGCAGGCGGCGAACCAGAAATTCAGGACGCTCACCTTGCCCTTGAAGTCGGCCGGGGTTACCGCAGTGCCGTTGAAAAGCGCACCCTGGATCTGCACGGCTTCCTTGCGGTCCCCGGCGGCGAACTCTGTCACGGAGCCGTCGCCGGCCACATAGTTCTTGTTGTCCCCTGCCTTGGCCTGCTTGGCCAGCGCATCCTCCTGGGCACAGCCGGAGAGGCCCAGGGTCAGTGCGGTCAGGGCCATGCCGCCGGCGGCGAGCATGCTGCGGCGGGAGGGGAGGTTGTTGTTGCTCACTTCTAGGCTCCAGGGGTGCTGGCGGCACCGGGAAGAAGGGACGCCGCGGGTTCGCTGTACTCGACCCGCAAAAGCGAGCCGTCGTCGTCGAACACCAGGGACGTGACGGACGTCAGGGTGCACTCGCGCTTGCGTGGGTCGTGCCACAGGGGCCGGCCTTCGGCGCTGAGCCGGGCAGCCCAGATCGGCAGTTGGTGGCTCACCAGGATCGCCTCGGGCCCGTGGGCACCGAAGTCGCCGGCAGCAAGTTCGATGGCCCGCAGCCGGGCGTCCTGCGCCGCGGCCGCCACCCTCGCGGCCTGCTCCTTGTACGGTTCGCCCCAGGAGGGGCGCAGCGGGTTGACCAGGTGCGGCCAGTGCCTGGGCCGGCGGAGTTCGGCCTTGGTGACCTTCATGCCCTCAAAGTAGTTTTCCGCTTCGATGATCCGCTCGTCGGTGTGGACCTGCAGCTGCAGGGCTTCCGACGTCGGCCGCGCCGTTTCCTGCGCGCGGTCCAGTGGGGAGGCGGCCAGGTAGGTGATGCGGGCGCCGCGTTCGGCGCGCTGCCGGAAGTATTCGGCTAGCGTCCGGGCCATCTCCTGCCCCAGTTCGGAGAGGTGGAATTCGGGAAGCCGCCCATAGAGAACGCCCTCGGGGTTATGGACCTCGCCGTGGCGGAGCAGATGGACAGTGGCTTGGGGCATGTTTACCAGTTTCTCAAAGATGGCGTGCGATCCGAAATCTCGGGCCGCTCCTTCTACAAAGAGTAGAACTTAAGTTTTTGAAGAAATGTTCCGTGGACGGGAACAAAACATGCAAATGCATGTTTATACTGGATGCAGCAAGTTAGTTGAGGCTTCAACAGATGAAGGTTCAACGGCAGGACCTCAGTACATACACCTTTACAAGGAGCAACATCATGGCACTTCCCGCAGACGTCACCACCGGCACCTGGACCCTGGACAACTCCCACAGCGAGATCGGCTTCACTGTCCGGCACGCCGGCATCAGCAAGGTCCGCGGCCAGTTCAAAGAGGCCGCCGCCACGCTGGACCTGGGCCAGGATGTGGCTGAGTCCAGGATCAACGCCACCATCCAGACCGCCAGCTTCGACTCCGGCGACGCCAACCGCGACGGCCACGTCAAGGGCGAGGACTTCTTCGATGTGGAGAAGTTTCCCGAGATCTCCTTCGTATCCAACGGCCTGGTGGCCAAGGGCAACAGCTACGAGCTCACCGGCGACCTGACCATCAAGGGTGTCACCCGCCCGGTGACCCTGGAAACCGAATTCAACGGTGTTGCCGTTGATCCGTTCGGCAACACCCGCGCCGGCGTCTCCGCCGAGACCACCATCAGCCGCAAGGACTTCGGCCTCACCTGGAACGCCGTCCTGGAAGCCGGCGGCGTGCTGGTCAGCGACAAGGTTGCCATCAACCTTGAACTCGCCTTCATCGCCCCCGCAGCGTAGTTCCGCCCGCCAGGGCACAACCCCGGCGCCAGGCCTCCCCGGCCTGGCGCCGGGGTTCCCTGTTTAACGGCAACCACCTGCGCCAATACCCGCTGAATCACCCACAACGCCGCCCGCCGGGGGTACGGTGGACTTAAGCCATGCTGGGGGAAGGCAGAGGACTGATTCCCGGCAGCCTACCCGGATCCCGACCTGCAGAAGGAACGCCATGAGTACTCCTCCCGTCCCGCCCCCGTCGCCCCAAGACCCCAGCAACGACCAGCCGGGGCATGAACAGGCCGGCAGCCCCCAGTCCGGAGACCAGCAGCAGCCCCGCTACGGGCAGAATGCGCCGCAGTATGGCCAGAACGCCCCGCAATATGGGCAGAACGCGCCCCAGTACGGCCAGAACCAGCCGCCGGCAGCGCCGCAGTACGGCCAAAACCAGCCCCAGTACGGCCAGAATGCGCCGCAGGCCCCGGGCTACGGCCAGAACCCGCCGCAGTATGGCGCCCAGTTCGGGCAGAATGCACCACAGTACGGCCAGCCGCCCTACGGGCAGTCCCCCTACGGCCAGTACCCGTCGGAGCAGCCGCAGCCGGCCGGAGGCAACGGCGTCCCGCAGCTGGTGAACATCTCGTTCTGGCTGTTGATCGCGTCGGCAGTGATCTTCGTGATCTCCCTGCTGACCGGGCTGACGCAGCTGGATGATCCGGTGTTCCGGCGGACATTCGAGGACCAGATGGCGGCCGGAGGCGCCAGTGGAGTCACCTATGACGACATTAAGGGGGTCATCGCCGGCACCCTGGTGGTGTTCGCGATCATTGGCGTGGCCCTCTACCTGCTGGTGGCCTTCTTCGTCCGAAAGGGCAAGAACTGGGCCCGCATCCTGGGAACGGTCTTCGCTGCACTGTCCGTCTTCGGACTCTTTGGTCCCCCCAGCTTTGCCACCATCGGAACGCTCCTGGGAATTGCGGCCATCGTGCTGCTCTACCTTCCGGCAGCCGCCCCGTACTTCCGGAAGCAGCAGCCTTTCGCCAACCCCTATTCGGGCGGCTTCGGCAACCCCTACGGGCGGTAGCCACTCCGCCCGCTGACACTGCACGCGGCCCGGGATGCATCATTCGCATCCCGGGCCACCTGCTTTAACGGGTCCGCCAAGACTTGGGCCGGGGGAAAACTTCCAGGGAAACCCTAGGCCGTCTGCCCGGGCGTCTGGGCCCGCTGGGCGTGGTAGGCCAGGATCTGGAGTTCAGTGGCCATGTCCACCTTGCGAAGATTGACCCCTTCGGGAACCTGCAGCATCACGGGTGCAAAGCTCAGCACGCTGCGCACGCCTGCCGCCACCACACGGTCGCAAACGCCCTGCGCGACGGCCGCGGGAAGGGCCAGGACCACCATGTTGGCCCCGGTGCGGTGCAGGACGGTCTCCAGGTCTGCCACGTCGCTGACGCGCAGCCATCCCACCTCGTTGCCCACCACCATCTGGTCTGCGTCGAAGATGGCCACCACATCGAACCCGCGCGACTCAAAGCCGCCGTAGCGTGCCAGCGCCTTGCCCAAGTTGCCGGCGCCCACAATGGCCACTTTCCAGTCGTGGGTCAGTCCGAGCGCGGCGGCGATGTGGCGGCTGAGGTACTGCACCTCATAACCGACGCCCCTGGTGCCATAGGACCCCACATGGGACAGGTCCTTGCGGAGGGTTGAAGAACTGACGCCGGAGGCTTCTGCCAGGGATTCGGAGGAAACGCGCTCCACGCCCTCGGACAGCAATGTGTTCAGGGCACGGAGGTAGATGGTGAGCCGGGCCACGGCGGCAGGAGGTATCTGCTTGGTCAGTGCGCCCGTGGCATCCGGAAGGTCCGGGACAGACTGGGGCGAAGAACCCAGGGATGTCACCCGCACCTCCCTTGCGTCGCGTTGTGAGTCCACTCTAGGTCCCTGCCGCTCATGCCTTCAAAACCAGGACCATCAGAAACTGCCGCCACTGCCCTACCGGCCCATGGCGCGCTGCAGCACGCGTGCCAGCCGGACCTCGTCGATCTTCCAGAAGTCGCGCTGCACGCCGTCCACCAGGACCACCGGGATCTCTTCGGCGTAGCGCTCCCGCAGTTCAGGCTGGTTGTCCACCAGCTCTTCGCTCCAGGTAAGGCCCAAAGAGGCAGTGACCCGGCCGACGGCGTCGCGCGCCTCCTCACAAAGGTGGCAGTCAGCTTTGGTGACCAGGACGACGCGGGGTGTAGCCATGGCTTAACGGTATCGCCGTTCCCGGCGTGAGGCTGACGCCGACGGCGGCGGGCCAGTGGATTGACTAGACTCAACTCCATGCCCCAGGAGAAATACGTCGCCGTAGTCACACGGCCGGTTGCTGCGCCGCAGCCCGGCGAGGCGGCGTTCTTCGATGTGGACAACACCCTGATGCGGGGTGCCAGCCTGTTCCATGTGGCCCGCAAGATGCACCAGCGGGGAGCCTTCACCCTGAGGCAGGCGGCGGGTATGGCCTGGAAGCAGTTCAAGTTTGTGGCCCGCGGCGAGAACATGGACGATGTCCATGCCGTCCGGGACTCGGCCCTGACCCTGGCCGTGGGCATCAGTGTGGATGACATCAAGGCGCTGGGCGAAGAAGTCTATGACGAGATGATCGCGTCCCGGATCTGGCCCGGCACCAAAGCGCTGGCGCAACAGCACCTGAGGGTGGGCCGCCGCGTCTGGCTGGTGACAGCCACCCCCATCGAAGTGGCCACCGTAATCTCCACCCGGCTGGGACTGACCGGAGCCCTGGGGACCGTGGGCGAGGTCTCGGACGGCCTGTACACCGGGCGGCTGGTGGGAGACATCCTGCACGGCTCGGCCAAGGCCGTGGCCGTGCAGGCCATCGCCGACGATGAGGGCCTGGACCTCAAGCGCTGCTGGGCCTACAGCGACTCCTACAACGACGTCCCGCTGCTGTCGCTGGTGGGCCATCCGGTGGCCATCAATCCGGACGCCAGGCTGCGCCGCCACGCCCGCGACCGCAACTGGCCGGTTTACGATTTCCGCGCAGGCCGCCGTGCCGCGACATTGGGACTCAAGGCGGCCACCTTCGGCGGGGCCATCTACGGCCTCTGGAAGGGCTTCGCCCGCATCCGCGGCCCGCGGGCATAATTCTTACCTCTTGCCGGGTTAAACGAAATGCCCGCCACCTTGGAAGGCGACGGGCATTTCCACGCTGCTTGAAGTATCGCTACTTCTTGTTGCGGCGCTGGTGACGGGTCTTGCGAAGCAGCTTGCGGTGCTTCTTCTTGGCCATACGCTTGCGACGCTTCTTAATAACTGAACCCACGAAAGTTCCTTACAAACTAGATGCAGTACCTGTCTGATGGAGAATGTCCGTGGACAAAGCTACGAACTGAACAACTGACAGATTCTTACAATGACGTAAAACGTTCCTTAACAGGGTACCGCTTATCGGGAGCCGCTCAGGACAGGCAGCCTCAGGCGGTTTCGGTGTGGCCTTCCACGACAGCACCCCTGAGGTACTGTTCGACGGCGTTTTCGGGGACCCGGTAGGAGCGGCCGAAGCGCACCGCCGGCATTTCGCCGGAGTGGACCAGCCGGTAAACAGTCATTTTGGAGACCCGCATGACCTCGGCTACTTCAGCCACGGTCAGGAACTTCGCGTTGGAGAAGTTCTGTTCTGCCGACATTTCCCTATTTTCCTTTGCTGACGGATGGACAACAGTGACCCCAGGTACGTGCCAATGCGGTGTTACGATGCTGAGCCATCCACCAACCACCTAAAAAGATACTCTAGATGTTCATGTGGCAGATGTGAAAGTAGTGCTTCCCCTATTTCAGCCCCTAATCTGACTGCCGCCGCTTCCGTGCCGATGCCGCCAGCTGCTCAAGGACGGACGCGGAAACGTCCCAGTCCATGCACGCATCCGTGACGCTTTGCCCGTACACCAGCTCCGCGCGTCCGGCCGCGTGCTCGGCAACATCCAGGTTTTGCGCGCCGCCCACCAGGAAGCTTTCCAGCATCACGCCGGCCACGGCCCGCGCGGCAGCCCCGCCCTGCTCCAGCTGGGCGCCAATCTCCAGGGCCACCTCAGCCTGCCGGTGGTGGCTCTTGCCGCTGTTGGCATGGCTGGCATCCACGATCAGCCGCGGGTTCAGCCCCTTGCCTGCCAGTTCACCGGAGGCGCGTTCCACATCGGCCGCTGAGTAGTTGGGTCCCTTGCGGCCGCCGCGCAGGATCACGTGGGTGTCCGGGTTTCCAGCCGTTGCCACCAGCGCAGCCCGGCCGTCGCCGTCGATCCCCAGGAAGGCCTGCGCCGCCGCCGCGGCACCGCATGCATCGATGGCCACCTGGAGGCCGCCGTCGGTCCCGTTCTTGAAGCCGATGGGCATGGACAGCCCGGACGCGAGCTGGCGGTGGATCTGGCTCTCGGTGGTGCGGGCACCGATGGCACCCCATGAGATCAGGTCCGCCATGTACTGGGGGCTGATCGGTTCGAGGAACTCCGTTGCCGTGGGGAGGCCCAGCGCGGTGACCTGCTGCAGGAACAGCCGGGCGGTGCGGAGGCCGGTGACCATGTCATGGGTGCCGTCCAGCCGTGGATCGTTGATCAGGCCCTTCCAGCCCACGGTGGTGCGCGGCTTTTCGAAGTACGTCCGCATGACGATCAGCAGGTCTTCCTTGTGCTTCTCCGCCTGGCTGACCAGCCGGCGGGCGTATTCCAGCCCTGCCTTGGGGTCGTGGATGGAGCAGGGACCCACGATGACCAGCAGGCGGTCGTCCACGCCGTCCATGATGGCGCGCACTTCATCGCGGCCGCGTTCGACGACGGCAGCAGCCCGGGCGTCCAGCGGCAGTTCCGCGAGGAGGTCGGAAGGAGTGGGCAGCGGAGTGAACTCGCTGACGCGCAGGTTGGACGTGGACTTGGTGTCGCTGGCGCGCTGGTTTGAGGTGGTTTGTGCCGGTGCTGTTGCGGTGCTCATGTTCGGGTCCTGTTCCAGATGGGAAGCGGGCCCGGATTTCAGAACCCGCCGGAGAAACGGCGAAGGGCAGAGAATAATCTCTGCCCTGTTGGCTCTGAAGGAATGCTGGATGCGTGTCAGTTAGACGCGGGCCCCTCCAGAGCCAACGAAAAATACGCATACCAACGGTTAGTCATGGAAAAGACCATAAACCCGGGCCGCCGCGGGAGCAAAATCGGCTTCCGTCACATTCCATCCCGGGCTTGTTCGCGGATCCGGACGCACAAGGTGCGGATCCGCGAACAAGCTTAGGCTTTAGCGGCCCGCTGCCCGGGCTCAGCCGAGGAGTTTGCGGAGGTACTGGAGCTGCCGGATCCAGTGATGTTCCTGGCCGCCTTCATGGTTGTTGAACCGGTACACCTCGATCTCCTTGTCCGCCCCGCTGGCGGAGGAGGCGCCCGATCCGGAACCGTAGGCGTTGAAGCTGGCGAAAACGGTGGACGGCGGGCAGATGTCGTCCATCAGCGCCGCGGAGTACAGTGCCGGGGCGGTGGCGCGGCCGGCCAGGTTGACGCCGTCGAAGTAGTTGAGGACGGCAAGGGTGGACTCATAGCGGTCCCGGTGGCGTGCCAGGAACTGGGCAATCTCCGGGTACGGCCCGCGCGGGGTGATGTCGATGGCGCGGGGAAAGTCCTGGAGGAAGGGGACGTCGGGCAGCGCGGCGATGACGCCGTCGAGCCGTCCCGCGGTAAGCCCTGCCGTGGCCACCACCAGGCCGCCGCCCTGGCTGACTCCGGCCAGCACCACCTTGGACGGATCGACCGCGGGGTGGGCCTGGGCCGCCTCCACCGCCCGGAAAGCATCCACGTAGACCCGGCGGTAGTAGTAGTCCTCCCGGGCCGCGATGCCCCGGGTCATCAGGCCTGCGTGCGCCACATCCCCCGCCGAGGGGTGGGGATCCGCGGTGTGGCCCAGGGTGCCGCCGTACCCCTGGCCGCGGGTGTCCATGATGAAGTGCGCGTACCCGGCCTGCGCCCAGCGCGTGTCCTGGTTGACCAGGCCGCGGCCACCGGAATAGCCGATGTAGTTCACCACCACCGGTAGCCGGGCCCCCTCGTCCCGGTTGGCGGGAAGGTGCAGCCAGCCCTTGACCGGTGCCCCGCCGAAGCCGGCGAACGTGACGTCGAAGGTGTCGATCAGTGCCAGGTAGTTCTCCACCGGCTCAAACGCGGGGTTCAACGGGAAGGCACGGGCCTCCGCCAGGGTGGCATCCCAGAACGCATCCAGGTCTTCCGGCGGGGTGACGTCGGAGGTGTAGCTGCGGAGCTGGGCCAGGGGTAGGTCGAAGAGGGGCATCGTTGTCCGTCCTGCTTTCGGTTGTTGGCGCCCCAGCGGGACGCTCCTCTATTTCTAGCGCACGATGACGGCATCCCGCCGCCTGGGCCTGTGGACACCCAGGAGTTCAATTCCTGGCGGCGTTCAGTGTCAGCTCCTGGGGTTCGTACCGTCGAAGGTCCGTTCCGGCGGCGATGATTCCGCGCAGGAGTGGCAGGCCCCCGGTGGCAGCCCCGGCGGCGCGGGCCTGGATGAGCACGTTTCCCAGGGCGGTGGCTTCGACCGGACCGGCGATGACCGGGCGGCCGGTGGCGTTGGCGGTGAGCTGGCAGAGCAGGGTGTTCTGCGAGCCGCCGCCCACCACGTGCACCACGTCCACCTCACGGCCTGCCAGGCGTTCGGCCGTGGTGATGGTCCTGGCATAAGCAGCTGCGAGGCTGTCCATGATGCAGCGGGTGATCGCCGCAGGCTCGTTGGGCAGGACGTCCCCGGTTCGCCGGACTGCTGCCCGGATGCGCTCGGGCATATCGCCCGGGGCGATGAAGTAGGGGTCGTCGGCGTTGACCTGGGGACCGCCGGCAGGCAGGGCTGCGGCAGCGGAGAGCAGCGCGGCCAGGTCAGGCTGGAAACCCTCGCCCGCCCAGGTCCGCTGGCACTCGCTCAGGAGCCAGAGTCCGCCCACGTTGCGCAGGTAGCGGATGGTGCCGTCCACGCCGCGTTCGTTGGTGAAGTTCGCTTCCCGGCTGGCCTCGGTCAGGACGGGCTGCTGCAGCTCCAGCCCCACCAGGGACCAGGTGCCGGAGGAGATGTAGGCAAAGTTTTCGCCCTGCGCTGGGACTGCGGCGACGGCGGACGCAGTGTCGTGCGAACCTACCGCCACCACCGTGGTTTCACGCGGCAGTCCCAGGGCCGCGGCGATGTCCGGCAGGAGGTACCCGTAGGCTTCCCCGGGCTGGATCAGCGGCGGGAACAGGTCCTTCCGCAGCCCGAGCGCGGTGAAGAAATCGGTGGCCCACTCCCCCGCGACGGCATCGAACAGCCCTGTGGTGGAGGCGTTGGTGGCCTCGGTCCGGCGCACCCCGGTGAGCAGGAACGCGATCAGGTCCGGGATCAACAGGGCCTTCAGCCCGGCCAGGTTACGCTCGGCGGCCAGCTGGTAGATGGTGTTGAACTGGAGGAACTGCAGCCCGGTGGTCCGGTAGAGCCGTGCAGGGTCCAGCGTGGCGTGCACCGGCGCGACGGCGGCCCTGCTCCGGTCATCGCGGTAGCTGAAGGGCTGTGCCACCAGCTCGCCGGCCTTGTTCACCAGGCCGTAATCCACGGCCCACGTGTCGATGCCGATGCTGGCAATTGTTTCGCCCTGCGCCGCCGCCGCCGTAGCCGCGGCGCGGAGGCCCGCAAGGACCTCCGCGAACAGGGCGTCGAAGTCCCAGCGCAGGCCGCCGTCGAGCTCCACTACACCGTTGGGGAACCGGTGGACGGTCTCCAGCGATACCCCCGAGTCCGGGGAGACCCGGCCCAGCATGAGCCGCCCGGAGGAGGCACCGATGTCGACGGCGGCAAACACAGCCGCACTCATCGGAGGAAGGCTGCGGCTACTCCGGCGTCCACGGGGATGTGCAGGCCGGTGGTGTGGGACAGTTCGTTGCTGGTGAGGACGGCGGCCGCGTTGGCTACGTGCTCGGGCAGGACTTCACGTTTGAGCAGTGTGCGCTGGGCGTAGTATTCGCCCAGTTTCTCCTCGTCAACGCCATAGACCGCTGCGCGCTTGGCGCCCCAGCCGCCGGCGAAGATGCCGGAGCCGCGGACCACGCCGTCGGGGTTGATGCCGTTGACGCGGATGCCGTGCTCCCCCAGTTCGGCCGCGAGGAGCCGGACCTGGTGGGCCTGGTCTGCTTTGGTGGCGGAGTAGGCGATGTTGTTGGGGCCGGCGAACACGGAGTTCTTGGAGGAGATGTAGATGATGTCCCCGCCCAGGCCCTGGGCGATCATCACCCTGGCGGCGGCCTTGGCCACCAGGAAGGAGCCCTTGGCCATGACGTTGTGCTGCAGGTCCCAGTCTTTTTCGGTGGTTTCCAGCAGCGGCTTGGAGATGGACAGTCCGGCGTTGTTGACTACCAGGTCCACGCCGCCGAAGGCCAGCACGGCGGCGTCGATCGCCGCGGCGACCTGGGCTTCGTCGGTGACGTCGGCCTGGACGCCGACCGCGACATCCGGGCCGCCGAGTTCCTCAGCGACCTTCTGCGCGTTCTCCAGGTTCAGGTCGGCGATGACCACGCACGCGCCTTCCGCGGCGAGGCGCGTGGCGATGGCCTTGCCGATCCCGGATGCCGCGCCGGTCACCAGCGCAATGCGGGTGGCGTGCGACTTGGGCTTGGGCATCCGGGCCAGCTTGGCTTCCTCCAGCGCCCAGTATTCGATCCGGAACTTCTCGGATTCCCCGATGGGTGCGTAGGTGGAGATGGCCTCGGCGCCGCGCATGACGTTGATGGCATTGATGTAGAACTCGCCGGCAACCCGGGCGGTCTGTTTGTTGGCACCGAAGGAGAACATCCCCACGCCGGGCACGAGCACGATGGCCGGGTCGGCGCCGCGCAGCGCCGGCGAATCGGCATCCGCGTGGCGGTCGTAGTAGGCCTGGTAGTCCTCGCGGTAGCCGGCGTGGAGCTCCTGCAGCCGGGCAATCGAATCCTCAATGGAGGCGTCGGCCGGAAGGTCCAGGATCAGCGGCTTGACCTTGGTGCGCAGGAAGTGGTCCGGGCAGGAGGTGCCCAGGGTGCCCAGGCGCGGGTGCTCGGCGGCTTCGAGGAAGTCCAGGACGACGGCGTCGTCACTGAAGTGCCCCAGCTGCGGCTTGTCCGTGGAGGCCAGGCCGCGGATCACAGGTGCCAGGGCTGCGGCCTTGGCGCGGCGCTCAGCTTCCGGCAAGGCTGCATATCCGGGCAGCTTGGAGCCGAAGGGCTCGGCCGTGCCGTTCTCTGCGATGTACTTTTCGGCCTGTTCGATGATCCACAGGGAATTGGCTTCCGCTTCTTCGCTGGTAGCGCCCCAAGCGGTGATGCCGTGGCCGCCCAGGATGGTGCCGATGGCCTGCGGGTTGGCGTCCTTGATGGCGGCGATGTCCAAGCCCAGCTGGAATCCGGGACGGCGCCAGGGAACCCAGACCACCTTGTTGCCGAAGATCTTGGCGGTCAGTGCTTCCCCGTCAACGGCGGTGGCAATGGCGATGCCGGAGTCCGGGTGCAGGTGATCCACATGCGCGGCGTCCACCAAACCATGCATCGCCGTATCGATCGACGGAGCGGCGCCGCCCTTGCCGTGCAGGCAATAATCGAAAGCCGCCACCATCTCGTCTTCACGCTCAACACCCGGGTACACGTTCTTCAGGGCGGTCAACCGGTCCAACCGGAGCACCGCCAGGTTCTGTGCCTTCAGCGTGCCCAGGTCACCACCGGAACCCTTGACCCACAAAAGCTGTACATCCTCGCCCGTGACCGGGTCCTTCTCCGTGCCCTTGGCGGAGGTGTTGCCACCGGCGAAGTTGGTGTTCCGTTTGTCCGCACCCAGGCGGTTGGAACGGGAAATCAGGTCTTCAACAGTCTTGTTGCTCATGGCTGGTTATGCGCCCCATCCGGCTTGCTGGCCGCCAAGGCGGTCCTCGTTGATCTGTTTCTGGTAGCCGCTGGCCTTGAAGGCAGCCATCGGGTCCGCGGGCAGGCCGCGGGATTCACGCCACTCGGCAAGGACCGGGCGGACGTCGGTGTAGAACGCATCGTTGAAGATGCCGTTGGCGGCCAGCACATCGCCGGCGCGCTGCGCCTCGGCCAGCGCCGCGGTGTCCACCAGCAGGGCGCGGGCGGTCATTTCCTGGACGTTCAGGACGGAACGGATCTGGCCAGGAATCTTCTCCTCCAGGTTGTGGCACTGGTCCAGCATGAGGGCCACACCGGAATCCTTGCCGAAGCCGCCACCGCGGATCACCTCGCACATGATGCGGAAGAGCTGGAACGGGTCCGCAGCACCCACGATCAGGTCGTCGTCGGCATAGAAGCGCGAGTTGAAGTCGAAGGAACCCAGCTTGCCCAGGCGCAGCAGCTGCATCACGATGAACTCGATGTTGGTGCCCGGCGCGTGGTGGCCGGTGTCGAGGCAGACAAACGCCTTCTCACCCAGGGCCAGGGTCTGGGCGTAGGAAGTGCCCCAGTCCGGAACATCGGTGTGGTAGAAAGCCGGCTCAAAGAACTTGTACTCCAGTACCAGCCGCTGCCCATCCCCCAGGGCCGCGTAGATTTCCTGCAGGGACTCGGCCAGCCGGTCCTGGCGGCCGCGCATGTCGTCCTGGCCCGGGTAGTTGGTGCCGTCCGCCAGCCAGATCTTCAAGTCCTTCGAACCCGTGGCGTGCATGATGTCGATGCAGTCCAGGTGGTGGTCGATGGCCCGGCGGCGGACCGACTCGTTGGAGGAGGTCAGGGAACCGAATTTGTACTCATCATCCTGGAAGGTGTTGGAGTTGATGGTGCCCAGCCCCACCCCCAGTCCGGCGGCGTAATCCTTCAGTGCGGCGTAGTCGTCCACCTTGTCCCACGGGATATGCAGGGCCACGGTGGGAGCCAGCCCGGTCAACTCGTGGACCTTCGCGGCGTCGGCCAGCTTTTCCTGGACCGTCCGCGGCGTACCGGGTGTGCCAAACACCTTGAACCGCGTGCCTGAATTTCCATAAGCCCACGATGGGACCTCGATGGCAAGCTCCCCGAGCCTGCCCAGCGCCTTTGCTACGTCATTCATGATGGTTCTTTCCGGTGTCTGAGCGTCTGTCTGATGCGTTGTGGATGGGTGCCCCGCTGCTGGAGCCGTGCTGGTGGTGGTGCCCGACGGATTCGACGGCGGGCTGCCTGCTTCAGCCCGTCAGCCCGCCGAGGGCTGTGCGGCCAACTGGCTGTCAAGGTTGAAAACTTCTTCCAGGACCTGGAACCCTTCGTCGGGCGCCTGGCCGGAATCTGCAAAGAGGGTTGCCATTTCCGCCTGCCAACGGGCGTTGACTTCGGTCAGGGCCATGCGGGCGCGGACGGCGTCAAAGTCGTCGCACTCCACGTAGCCCACCAGGAGGCCGTCCTCCGCCAGGAAGAGGGAGTAGTTATGCCATCCCGCTTCCTTGAGCGCATGCAGCATCTCCGGCCACACCGCGGCGTGCCGGCGACGGTATTCATTGATCAGCGCCGGCTGCACCGAGGAACGGAAGCACACCCTCATTGGGACTCCTTTTTCAAACGTTGATCTTTGAATCGTTTCATTAATACGATTCAAAGTACTCTTGGACTTGAGCAGCTGTCAAGCAATGACAGGAACTTTTGATCTCCCGCACGGAACCTCCTGCAGCGGGCAAGTCAGCACGGAGAATCGATGAACCGCACAGCCAGTATCAAGGACGTGGCCAACCATGCAAGCGTGGCCGTGGGGACGGTGTCGAACGTCCTGAATTATCCGGACCGGGTGTCGGCACGGACCAAGGAACGGGTCCTGCGCGCCATCGATGAACTTGGCTTTGTCCGAAACGACGCCGCCCGGCAACTCCGCGCGGGCCACAGCCGCACCATCGGACTCATTGTCCTGGACGTCGGCAACCCCTTCTTCACCTCCGTGGTCCGCGCCGCCGAGGACGCCGCCGCACTGCAGGGAAGCGCCGTCCTGCTGGGCGACAGCGGCCACAACGCCGGCCGGGAGGCCAATTACATCGACCTCTTCCAGGAGCAGCGTGTCCAGGGCCTGTTGATTTCGCCGGTGGGGGACATCACGGAGCGGCTGGACCTCCTCCGCGAGCGCGGGGTGCCCACGGTGCTGGTGGACCGGCTGGCTGACGAATCAAAGTTCAGTTCAGTCGCTGTGGATGACGACGCCGGCGGGTACCTCGCAGCCCGGCACCTGCTGGACACCGGCCGCCGCCGGCTCGCCTTCGTTGGCGGCCCCACGTCCATCCGGCAGGTGGCGGACCGCCTCCAGGGTGCCCGGCGGGCCGTGAAGGAGGAGCCGGACGCCACGCTGGAGGTGCTGGATTCAAAGGGGCAGACGGTCCTTGCGGGACGCAGCGTGGGCGACATGCTGGTGCAGCGCGGCCGGGCGGAACTGCCGGACGGGATCTTCTGCGCCAACGATCTTCTGGCCCTGGGTGTCATGCAGTCACTGACCATGACGCACACGTTCCGCATTCCTGAGGACGTGGCCTTGATCGGCTACGACGACATCGATTTTGCCGTCTCCGCCGTGGTGCCGCTCTCCTCCATCCGCCAGCCCACCGAGCTGCTGGGCCGGACAGCCATCGAGCTGCTGGCCGAAGAAGTGGAGTCCCAGAACCCCGTCCATCGGTCAGTGGTCTTCACGCCTGAGCTTGTCATCCGGCAGAGCACGGCAACGACCGCCGGCTGACAACCCCACCGGCCAGGCTAGTTTCCGCCCTGCTGCAGCCACTTCATGGACTCATCCCGCGAAGTGAAAAAGCGGGTGGGGCAGGGTGGGATGTGGACGCCGAGGAAGAAGTTGGCGATGATCCGGTCCACCGGACTTGCCCCGAGCAGCGCGATGCGGTTGGCCGCACATGGAATGGAGAAGACCGACCGCGCATCCCTGCTGACGGCCTCCGTGGTGGCCATATCCACCAGCATGGGGTAGCTGCCATCCCCGGCTATCCGGTTCACCGTCGCCATGGCCGCCTGCGCATCCTGGAGTTCTATCCGGACACGAGGTTCCCAAATGAGATGGATGATGCCATCGGTGCGCAATTCCACGGTGCCCTTGCCACCGTCGACCGTTACGGGCTCCATGACGCCGCCTCCCTCCAGTGGGCAGTTGCTGAACCCCTCTATCTTGCCCCACGCATGGACAGCCAGGCGCGCGCCACTCCCCGGACCACGGGCCTGCCCTCCGACGGGCTTGACTGATCAGCATGCTTACTAATAGGTTGGTCGACGTGCCCGTGGCCTGGATCACCAGTCAAACGCCACGTGTCGCGGCCCGCCAGGGCTGCATTTGAAATGAACTGCATTTGAAATAAACAGTTCCGCCGGGGTTCTCCATGGGGGCGGAGCCTCGGAGGATTCATTGCGCCGCCACCCGGCGCTGAAAGGATTTACCGAAAATGCGAACCAAGGTCTCAGCTTCAATCACCGCTCTCGCCCTCTCCGGCGCCATGCTCTTTGGCATGGCAGGCCCGGCCACGGCAGCAGCACCCGCGGCTCCTTCTGCCGCCTCCCAGTCATCAAAGGTTGCCGGCGTTACGGGCACCATCAACCAGACCATCGACGGCGTAGGCAGCTTTGCCGGCTCCTTCACCCCCACCGGCTTCGATGCCCAGGACGGCCAGCTCATGGTCACCGGCCTGGTGCAGGGCACCTTCACCGACCTCGCCGGCAAGGCCACCCAGGTGAGCCAGACGGTAACCACAACCGCCGCTGCTGCACCCACCACCATGGCCGGCGGCGGCGGTGGCGGCTGCGACGTGGTGAACCTTGTCCTCGGCCCGCTTCACCTCGATGTCCTGGGACTCAACGTCGACCTGAACCAGGTGGTATTGGACATCGTGGCGCAGTCCGGCGCAGGCAAGCTGGTGGGCAACCTCCTGTGCGCCATCACCGGACTCCTGGACGGCGGGACCGGCCTGAGCGGCCTGGCCAACCTGCTCAACCGGGTCCTGGGACTGTAGTCTCCCAGCACTCCAACAACCAGGTATTGCCAAGAGCGGGCGGCCCTTCGAGGCCGTCCGCTTTTGCGCTGTCCCCCCAAGTTTTTGCGCTGTCCCTAAAGCCTCTCCACCACCAGGTTCCGGTAGGCAGCCCGGAGCGGAGCCATCTGCCGGAAGCCGATCCGGCCGCCGCCAAGCACCCTTCCCGAGGGATCGTCCCACTCAAAAAGGAGCAGGCCGTTGATGGAGAATGCCACCCGGGGCCCGTCCTTCACCACCTCCAGCCGGTAGAAGCCGGCGGCATCCTCCGCGGGCGGCAACGGGTCCGCACCCTGCGCCACCAGCTCAAATCCCGCGCTCTTGCGCAGGTTGCAGGTACGGAAGGCACGCTCGGACGGGTGCTTGTGCCGGAAGTAGGAGACGTGCAGGGTGTTGATGTCGCCGGAGTGGTACTGGGGATAGAAGCCCGTCCGGGTCGCAAGGGCCGGGCTGAACAGGTCCAGCCCGGCCTGTCCTGTGGCTGCAAGGAACAGCATGGCCAAGCCGGGCTCCGCGAGCGGCCGGAAGTCCCAGCTGATGCGGATGCCGTCCGGGAAGTCCCGGGGGCACCAGACCGTCCAATGCGCGTGGTCGCCGAACTCCTGGTCGTCCAGTGCGCCGGACAGCTCCAGGGCTCCTTCATGGCTCCCCATCCGCAGCGGCCCTTCCGCCACCCAACCGGCCACGTCATCCGGTCCTGCCAGCGGGTTGCTGTAGAGGATGCCCGTCTCCAAGCCCGTCGTGCCCACCTAGCCGCGTCCCGCCGTCGTACTTAACTCTTTGGTGCCGGCCGCGCCGTATCCCAGCGAACCAAGCTGCCGGGCCACTTCCCCCGCCACCAACGCAGCCCCGGACTGGGAAAAATGGGTGTTGTCCGCCAGGCCGGCAGGCCAATGTGCGTGCTCCCCGGGCCCGAAGTGGCAAAAGAGCTCCCGGGATCTGTCCGGCCCCAGCCGGCGGTACAGGCGCCGGGTCCAGGCATTCAGGTCCACGACGGGGACCGCCAGCTCCAGGCCGAGTTCGCGGACCACCTCCGGATAGTCCTCCAGGCTTTCCGCCAGGACAGCGTCCGACGACGGCGCGTCCAGGAAGTGCCGCCGCTCCACGGAGGTGCACAGCACCGCAGCCGCGCCCCGGTCCCGGACCTCCCCCACCATGGCGCGCAGGTTGGCCGCGTAGCCGGTCCGGGCGGCCAGGTGCTGCTTCTTCTGGTCGTTGTGGCCGAACTGGATGAGCACCGCGTCGCCTTCACCGGCCTCCGCCAGCAGCGCCGCCCACAGCCCGTCATCGCGGAAGGACTCCGTGCTGGCCCCGCCCTTGGCGAAGTTGTGGACCGCTCCCCACCTGTACGTGAGCGGAGGCAGGTGTGCACCCCAGCCGCTCATGGGGAACTCATGGGTGGGACAGTTGGCCACGGTGGAATCTCCGGCCAGCAGGATCTTCATGGTGTCTTTCCTCAACGGGCGGATCAGCCTTTCACGGAACCGATGAGCATGCCCTTGGCGAAGTGCTTTTGCAGGAACGGATAGAAAATAAGGATGGGCAAAGTAGCCACGACGATCACGGCGAACTTGATGCCCTGTTCCGGCGGAATGTAGTTGGGGTCCACGTTGCCGGTTCCCAGCAGGTCCGAGGCGGCGGTGACCTGGCGGAGGTACATCTGGAGCGTCCACTTGGAGTTGTCGCTGAGGTAGAGCAGGGGCGACATGAAGTCATTCCAGATGCCCACGGCGTAGAACAGCGCGAACGTTGCCAGGACCGGTTTGGACAGCGGCAGCAGGATCCGCCAGAGAATCCCAATCTCGGTGGCGCCGTCCATCTTGGCTGATTCCTCAAGCTCCGCGGGGAGTTCCTGGAAGAAGTTCTTGATAATGATCAGGCTGAACGGGTTGATGGCCGCGGGCAGGATCAGGGCCCAGTAGGTGTTGAGCAGGCCCAGGTCCTTGACCAGCAGGAAGGTAGGGATCATGCCGCCGGAGAATACCATTGCGAAAACCACCAGGGACAGGATGACGTTCCTGCCGCGGAGGGTTTTCTTGGCCAGCGGGTAGGCCATGGTCACGGTGAAGGCCAGCTGGACCAGGGTGCCCACCGCGGTGACCAGGATGGTGGTCACCAGAGCGCGGATGAACGCCGGGGTGGCAAAGATGTATTCGTAGGAGCCCAGGGTGAACTGCTCCGGCCACACGAAAAAGGCCCGGCGGGTGATGTCGGCTTCGTTGGCGAAGGACCCGGCGAAGACGTAGACGAACGGCAACAGCGTGATGATGCCGATCAGGGACAGGAAGACGTAGTTGACGGCATCGAAGACGCGGCCGCCGCGGGTGTTGTGGATTTTCATGGCTAGAACAGTCCGCTCTGGTTGAATCGCTTGGCCAGGGCGTTGGTGCCGAAGATCAGCAAAATGCCCACCAGGGATTTGAACAGGCCCACCGCGGTGGAGTAGCTGTAGGCACCCTGGGTGATGCCCACGAAGTAGACGTAGGTGTCAAAGACATCCGCCACTTCCCGGTTCAGGGCATTGGTCATCAGGTAGATCTGCTCGAAGCCCGTGTTGAGCATCTGCCCGATGGCCAGGATCAGCATCACGATGATCGTGGAACGGATCGCGGGAAGGGTGATGTGCCAGACCCGCCGAAACCGGCCGGCGCCGTCGATGATCGCCGCCTCATACTGGTCCTGGTCCACGGTGGACAGAGCCGCCAGGAAGATGATGGTCCCCCAGCCCGTGTTTTTCCAGATTTCCTGCAGCACGATCAGGGGCCGGAACCACGCGGGGTCGGACAGGAAATCAATGTGGGTGCCCAGGACGTTGTTCAGGAGCTGGAACAGCGGGCCAATATCCAACGCGAACAGCAGGAAGCTCAGCGATGCCACGATGGTCCAGGACAGGAAGTGCGGGATATACACCAGCGTCTGGACCGTACGCTTCAGGATGGACAGCCGGACCTCGTTGAGCAGCAGCGCCAGGATGATGGTCAGCGGAAAGGCCACGCCCAGGTTCAGGAAGGCCAGGATCAGGGTGTTGCCCAGCAGCCGGGGAAAGTCGGGGTTCGCGAAGAAGTCCTCGAAGTTCCGGAACCCCACCCAGGGGCTGCCGTTCACGCCAAGGAACGGGACGTAATCCTTGAACGCGATGGACACCCCGTACATGGGGGCGTAGCGGAACACCGCGAAGTACACCACACCGGGCAGGAGCAGCAGGTACAGCCACTTGTAGTGGGCGAAATGGACAGAGAACCTGCCCCCGGTCCGGGGAGCGGTGGCATTCCCGCGCGTCTGCTCCCCGGCGAGGGTGTCAATGACAGGGGCTGCCATTTACTTGTTGTCCTGCCACAGCTTGTTGATCTCTTCCTTGACCTTGTTGCCGCCGCTGGTGCCCCACAGCTTGATGGCGTCCTTGAGGCCCTGCTCATCGATCTGGCCGGCGAGGTACTTGATGCGCGCATCGGCCACAATGTTGTCCAGCTGCGCACCCTTGGCAACGTAGGTTTCTGAGACGTAGGGGGCGGCCGGGTTGTAGACGGCGCTCTTCAAGTCTTCCGCCATCACTTCGGTGCGCTTGTCGAACACCTGCTGCTCGTAGCCGGTGGGCTGCTTGACCGGGTAGAACTGGTTGCCCGCCACATTCATGCCAAGCTGCGCGTAGCTCTTGATATCGGTGGTCACAGCCTTGCCCTCAGCGGTCTCGGGCTTGATGGTGGCCGCTTTGCCGTCCTCCACCGTGAAGTTCACGCCTTCGATGCCGTTGTTCAGCAGGACGGCCACGTCCTTGCCGTTCATGGTGTTCAGGAACTGCAGGACCTTGCCCAGCTCGGCCTCGCTCTTGACACTGGCCTTGGGAATGGCCAGGAATCCTGAGTAGCCGTCGGTGGGGTGCGCGTGCAGTTCGCCGTCGGGTCCTTCGAGGTTGCCCACGAAGCCCACCTTGTTCTGGAAGTTGTTGGGGTCTGCCTGCTTGAACAGGTTGATCAGCACGCTCACCCGGGAATCGACGTCGACAATGATGCCGCCCTTTCCGTTGAAGAACGGTTCGTTCCACTTGGTGCTGTCAAAGGTGGCGAAGTCCGGGTTGATGAGTTTTTCGTCCACCATCTTCTTGATGAACCGGTCCGCCTCGAGGAATTCGTCCGTTTCGAAGCTGGGGATGAGTTTCCCGTCCCGCTCCGTCCAGCGGTTCCCCGCGCCGTACCACTCCTCAATCACGTCGTAGGGGCTGTTGGTGCCCAGCGCACCCCACTTAGGGATGGTGATGCCGTAGGTGTCGTTCTGGCCGTTGCCGTCCGGGTCCTGTTCGGTGAAGGCCTTGGCCACCTTGTACAGGTCCTCCACGGTCTTGGGCGGCTGGAGACCCAGCTTGTCCAGCCAGTCCTGCCGGAACATGACGGCCGTACGCATGGGGGCGCGGCCCCGGAATACCCCAAAGACCTTGCCGTTGACGCTGGCGTTCTTCTGGATGTCCGGAAGAGTTGTCTTGAGGTTGGGGTACTTGTCCAGCTTGTCCGTGAGGTCCCAGAAGGCGCCGGCCTGGGCGTTCTTCACAAAGCCGGGTGTCTTGCCCTGGATCACCATGACCTGCGGGATGTCGGATCCGGCCAGCGTGATGTTGGTCTTGTCCTCATAGGAGGCGTTGGGGGCCCAGTTGATCTTGACCTGTTTGCCGGTCAGTTCTTCCAGCTTCTTCTGGACCGCGCCGTCCGCTGCTGGCGGCTGCGCCTCCAGGAACGGGGCCATGATGGAGACCGAGGTGAGGTCCGCAGCGGGAGTGTTGCTCCCGCTGCAGGCCGTGAGACTCAGTGCCGTGGCGGTGACGACGGCGGCGGCCAGGGAAAGTTTCCTGCGGATCATATTCTTCCTTTTCCACTTCGTTGGGGTACTTGGGGGTTGTTCCGCCCCTTGTTGATACGTTTCAGTCACGTGTCCGGGCAGGTCTGGGCCACATCAATGCAAGCGGCCGGCTGCCCGGGGGAAGTCAGGCAGTCGAGGCCTGCTGGAGGGCTGGCGGGACGGCTGGTTCCGCCACAGCTGCTACGGCCGCGTCATTGGCGGTGAAGAAGCGGTCACACAACCAGCCGGTGAGGTAGAGCCAGACGCCGATACTGAAGAACGGGATCAGGCCCGGAAGGCTGCCGCTGGCATAAACCACCGCGGCCGAAACAAAGAGCAGGATCACCGTTCCCGCCAGGTGCCGCACCGCAAACCGGGAGGACACCAGCAGGTACTGCGCCATTGGGAGCTCATACCGCGCATACATGGGGAACACGTAGCAGGCGGCACCGGCCACGAAGATCGCCGCAACGAAAATGCCGGCCGCCATGAGCTGCGAAAAGAGGCCTGCGCCCCGGGAGAAGTAGTTCCAGTTCAGGACAAGCGCCGCTGCGATGGCCATGACCGGGAGTGAAAGCATGTTCGCCCTGGGGAAGCTCCGGAAGTATGCGGCGGTGAAGCCACGCAGCAGAGGAGCGGCGTCCCCAGCGGCCCGCTTGCGCACCGCAATCTGGGCGGCGGCAGTAGCCGGTCCAGCACCGAAGACCCCCAGACCCAGAACGGTGAAGGCGATCCACAGCAGATTGAGGCAGGCTATCCATACGAGCGTGTCAAAAAATGAGTAGGCGCGCGCACTCAAGGTTCCGGACAGCATGCCGCAATCCCCCTTCTCCATCGTTGCAGAGGCGAAGCGGAAAGTGGTCCGCATCACGCCAGTAATCGGTTCCTCGAAAATCTAGCCCTCCCTCCACACCCGGGTCAAGCGGGATTTTGAATCGTTACATAGCTGGACGGGGGACGCCTGCATACCGCACACTAAAAGGTGGAAAGCGCTTGCTGGACTGCTGCGCACCTCGATGCTGGTACCCGCAGGCCGGTGCCCGGGCAGAACGGAGAACCATTGGGAACAGCAACGGAAGCCGCCGGCGGCGGCGCCGGGACAGTCGCCGCACCTGCTGCGGCAAGGATTGCCCTGGTGGGGGTGCACGGCTTTGGCACCCATCACCTTCGGAACCTCGAACGCCTCCAGGCGGCCGGGAGCGTTGAACTGGTGGCCGTGGCGGACCCGCAGCCGCCGG
Organism: Arthrobacter sp. StoSoilB19; assembly: GCF_019977275.1. Taxonomy (NCBI): domain Bacteria; kingdom Bacillati; phylum Actinomycetota; class Actinomycetes; order Micrococcales; family Micrococcaceae; genus Arthrobacter; species Arthrobacter sp. StoSoilB19. Next base: position 3,546,716 of record NZ_AP024650.1, read on the forward strand.
CACCCGGCGCCGTCCCGCCGTCGGCCGCTGTTTACCAGGGGCTCGATGACCTCCTCGAGGCGACCCGGGACCTGGACCTGATCATTGTGGCTACGCCCATCCAGACCCATGCCCCGCTGGCCCTGGCCGCCCTCTCAACGGACGCTGAGCTGTACCTGGAGAAGCCTCCCGTGGCCTCCCTCGTGGACTTCAACCGGCTGTGTTCGGCGGCATCGCAACCGCGCCGGGAGGTACAAATCGGCTTTCAAAGCCTCGGCTCGCACGCCCTGAAAGCCATCGAAGAACTGGTTGCCGCCGGAACCATCGGAACCCTGGAAGGCATCTCCGCCACCGGCCGCTGGGTGCGGGACAAGGCCTACTTCAAGCGCTCCCGCTGGGCGGGAAAACGGAGCATCAATGGGGTGGACGTGGTGGATGGTGTTGCCACCAATCCACTTGCGCACGCCGTGGCAACCGCGCTGCGGATTGCCGGGGCGCGCACCACCGCGGACCTCGCTTCCGTGGAGACCGACCTGTACCGTGCCAACGACATCGAGTCGGATGACACGTCCGTGATCCGGATCCGCACCGCTACGGGCCTGCCGATCACCTGCGCCCTGACCATCTGCGCGTCGGAATCCGTGGAGCCCTATGTCACCCTTCAGGGCTCGGCCGGCAGTGCGGTGTTCCACTACACCGAGGACCGGCTCACCATCGAGACGGCGTCCGGGCGCACGGAGGAGACCTACGGCCGCGACGACCTGACGGAGAACCTCCTGGCCCACCGTGCCCACGGCGTTCCGCTGATCAGCAGCCTGGTGGACAGCGGGGCGTTCATGCTGGTGCTTGAGGCCGTCAGGACAGCACCGCGTCCCGTTCCCATCGATCCAGCGCAAGTCCGGTGGGAAGGCGAAGGCGATGCAGCCCATGCCGTGGTGGTTGGCATCGAGGACGCCCTGGAGCGCGCGGGCCGGCAGCATGCCACGTTCAGTGAGCTTGGCCTCCCCTGGGCTGCCGCCAAACCAACTTCCTTCGAAATCCCGGCCTCATGAGGGGCGTGGAGGAAGCCCCAGACCGCGAGGCCGCAGCGATTTCGGAAGACGCAGGGCAGCTCCACGCCATCAACCTCCTGACGGACGGGCTTGCCTCGTGCCTGACCGCCGCACTGTCACCTCAGTTCAGCTGGCAGCTGGGGCAGGGCGACGACGGCGATCCCGCCATTGCGCGGCAGACCGGCTACGAGCTTGAGGTCCAGGATGCCCCGGGCGCCGTGCTGTGGAACTCGGGGCAGGTGCCGGCCTCCTCCCAGCGTGGGGTTCCGTACGGCGGTTCCCGCCTTGACGAGGACACCGACTACGCCTGGCGCGTGCGCATCCGGGACGCCACCGGTGTCCCCGGTCCCTGGTCCGCCCTCCAGCCCTTCAGCACCGGCCTCACGGACAGTTCGTGGCGGGCCGGCTGGATGGGACGCGTCCCGGGTGGACGGGCCCCGCTGGAAGTGCTCGACCACGCACTCCGGGTGGCAGGTTCCCCCTTCCTCCCTGTTCCCTGCCCTGCGCTGCCCAGCTTCCGGATTGACGCCCGGGTACGCCCCGTGATGGGCCGGGCCGGCCTGCTCCTGCGCAGCAGCGGCCCCGGCACCGGCCTGCTGCTGGAACTGGGCGCCACGGGGAAAGTGGTGCTCCGCCACGCCCCTGCATGGGAGATCCCCTCCCCCGCGGCTCCGGAGACGGCATTAATAGCCAGCGCCCAGGCCACCAACGCGGCGTCCGGCACCTGGCGGAACCTTGCGGTCAGCGATGATGGCCGGATCATCCGCGTCGCCGTGGACGGCGCCGAACTGCTGGCGGTTGACCTCCCTGTTGACGAAGGCGGCGCAGCCATGCTTGCGCTGCACCAGGGCCCGCGGAGCCAGGCCGAGTACGCCTCCCTGCGCGTCGCCGGGACTGCCGGTGGACGCGAAAACCTGCTGCTGGACCACCGTTTCGACACGGACGCTGACCAGGCCCTGGCATGCCTGGCGCACTGGCCCCGAACCACCCTTCACCGCCAGCCGGATGAGTGGACCCTGTTCCGGACCACCTTCACACTCGGCGGGACCGTGCGGCGTGCCCGGCTCTACGCCGCAGCCCACCATCACGGCCAGTTCTCCGTGGCAGGAACGCACTGCCTCAGCACCACCTCGTTCGGCTACCCCGGCGAGGGCTATTACGACGCCGCCGACCTTACGGAGCTCCTCGCCGGACACCCCACGGACACGCCCGTGCCGGTGACGGCCCTGCTTCACTGGTACGGCCCGGGCCAAGGCCGCGCCGCCGGCATCCCCGGCCTCCTGGTCCGGCTCACCGTGGACTACGACGACGGGCGCCGGGAAATCCTTGCCTCGGGCCCTGGCTGGTCCGCCGGCGAGGCGCCGTACCGCCAGGCCGGCTACCGCAACGACGAGGGCGATCCCGTCGAGCACCTCGACGGACAGGCAGCCGCGTCCCTTGACGCGGCTTTTGACCTGCCGGCCGCCATCCCCATTGCCGGCCACCCGTCGTCGGACTTTCCCCGGCTGCACCCCCGCAGGACCTTCCTTGCCGGCGGGTTCGTGGCGCCACGGCAGTTCCTGACGGCCGACGACGGCACAATGGTTGCCGACTTTGGCCAGGTCATCGCCGCGCGGCCGGAGGTGGACTTCCTGGACGGGGTGCCCGGGCGCACCGTGATGCTCCGGGCCGGCTACGTCCTGCGCCCCGATGGCAGGGTGGACGCCGGGAAGACCGCCAGCCAGAACACCGACATGTCCTTCCCCTACACCCAGGCTTCCGGGCCCCAGCAGTACCGGGCCTCAGTGCATCTGGGCTTCCGCTACCTGGAGCTTCCCGGCGTGGATGCCGCGGAAGTCTCACGCGTTGGCGCCGCCATCGTCCATGCCAGCCACCCCGCCGAGGGCAGCTTCAGCAGTTCGGACCCAACCCTGGACGCGGTGTTCGGCCTGCTCCGCGATTCTGCGCTGCATGGCATCCAGGAACAGTTCGTGGACACTCCCACCCGGGAAAAAGGCCAGTTCCTGGCCGACGCCGCGAACATTTCCTATGCCACCATGGCGCTGTTCGGCGAACACGCCTATACGGCGCAGGCGCTGCGGGAGTTCGCCTGGTCAGCCTGCCGCTATTGGCATGACGGGGAGGAGAAGGGGCGCTACAACGCTGTCTATCCCAACGGCGACGGGAAGCGCGACATCCCCGATTTTTCCCTGATGCTGCCGGAATGGGCGGAGGAGTACCACCTGCGCACGGGTGACCTTGCCCTGGTCCGGGAGTTGCTGCCGCACCTGCGCGACACGGCCGACTATGCGCTCCGGTACATTCCGGCGGAGGGCCCGACGGCGGGACTGGTCACCAGGCTGGGCGGCGGCTCCGGACCCTACCTGCACGGCATCGTCGACTGGCCGGCGCCCGGCCGGTTCGGCTACGACATGGACTGCGCGGCCAAAACCACCGTCAACGCCCAGGCCTACTCGGCCCTGGTGTCCACCGCCCGGCTCTGCGGCGCGGCCGGCGACCAGGACGCGGCGGCCCACTATGCCGGCATGGCCCGCACCCTGGCCGGCGCGATCCGCAGCCGGCTGCGCGTTGGCGGGGTGATGGTGGACGGGCTCCACGAGGACGGGACACCCAGTTCCCACGCTTCCCAGCACGCCACGTCCTTCCCGCTGTCGCTCGGCATCACTGACCCCGCCTATGCTGCTGCGGATGCCGCCCGGATTGCCGGAATGGGAATGCGGCAGGGACCCATGACGGTCCACCGGCTGGTCCGCGCGCTGGTGGACCAGGGCATGACGGACGCCGTGCTGGACCTGCTCACCGGCAAGGGGCAGCCCGGCTGGGCACGGCTCCTGGACCGCGGGGCCACCTTCACGTGGGAGGCGTGGGACCTGGTTGACGGCAGCGACTACAGCCAGTCGCATGCCTGGTCCGCGTCCGTGCTCAAGGAGATCCTTGAGCACCTGCTCGGCATCCGGTACGCCGTGGCCGGCGGCACCGAAGTAGTGGTCGAACCACCGCTCTGCCGGCTGGAGCATGCCCGCGGCAGCGTCCCTACCGGCAACGGATACGTTCAGGCCGGCTGGCACCGGCGCGGCGGCCTGGTGGAACTGGAATGCACCATTCCACCCGGAACCACGGCAATCGTCCGGCTGCCCGACGGCGCCTACGGGGTGAAGGGGCCCTCCGCGGATGCCGTCGTCGTACCTTCCGTCCCGTTGCTCGCAGCGGCCGGCGCCGCCAGGGAATTCCGCGTGCACACCGGCACCTGGACGTTTACGGCCCGGTAGTTGCCACGGGAGGACGGGTGCGCCGCCCGTGCCGCCAGAGCAGGAAGCCGATGACCACGGCGGACAGCATGCCCAGGCAGCCGGTGACCACCAGCCCGGCCCGGACACCGAACTGCTCGGTCAGCCAGCCGGCCAGGAGGCCGCCGCAGGCATGCCCGCCCAGCAGGAGCGGCAAATACAGGGCCATCACCCGGCCGCGGATAGCGGGACCGGCTTCGAGCTGGACGGCCGTGGCGGCGGAGGTCAGGAACAGCAGCGTCATCACACCCACCACCAGCAGCATCGCCACGAACAGCACCAGGGTGGGCATGAGCGCGGCCACCAGCTGGGACAACCCGAAGAGGGCCGCCGCGGCCACGATGCCCTTTCGGCCCATGCTGCCCAGCCGTGCCGCCAGGAGTGCGCCTGCCAGTGCGCCCAAGGCGCTGACCGTGTTGAACAGGCCAAAGCCTTCCACCCCGTTGTGCCACACCCGCTCGGCAAAGGCGGCAAGGACCACCGGCCCGTTCATGCCAAAGGCGCCCAGCAGCCCGGCCAACACAATAAGGAGCAGCAGGCGCGGCCTCTCCCGGACATACCGGAAGCCGGCAAGGACCTGGCCCCGGCCCCTTTCGGCCGGTGCGCCGGGGTGCAGTTCGTGCAACCGGATGCCGGCAATCAGGCCGAGCACCACAACCCCGATCAACGCATTCAAAGCGAACGCGGCCGCCGGTCCTGCCTGCGCAATCACGATGCCGCCCAGCGCAGGCCCGGCCATGGCGCCCAGTTGGGACAGGGCGTTGTTGAGTCCGATCGCCGGGCGCAGGGCGGCGTCGCCCACCACTTCATTGACGAAGACCTGCCTGGTGGGCTGGTCCACTGCGGCGGTGACGCCCAGGGCGATACAGCTGCCGTAGACCACCCAGACGGTCAGGGTGCCGCTTGCCGCCCATGCCGCCAGCCCAAGGCCCAGGAGCACGATGACGGACTGGCACACCATCATGATCCGGCGCTTGGGGAAGAGGTCCACCACCAGTCCGGCCAGCGGGCCCACCACCAGCATGGGCAGGAACTGCAGGGCGACGGCGGCCCCCACCGCCGCGGGGCTTCCGGTCAGCTGCAGCACCAGCCAGTCCTGCGCCAGCCGCTGCATCCACACGCCAAGGCTCCCGGCCAGCTGCATGGCCAGGAACAGACGGTAATTGTGTTGGCTGAGGGGGTGGTACCAGCGGGCCCGGGTGGTACCGGGACTGGCGGCGGGTCCGGAACGGGTTCGTCGGGAAGGCACAGCTACCGGAGGGTGCGGTGGGAACGGAGTTTGACTGCGGCCGCGGCGAGGATCAGGGTGCCGGGGACCACCACGAAGAGCGCCGCGAGCATCCAGACGAACACCACGGCGCAGAACAGCGCGGCCGCGAGGAGCAGCGAACCGGTCCAGTCGCGCAGGGAGATGTCCTTGCCGGTACGGAGGGCCTGGTGCCACATGTTGTTGCCGGTGGCGCCGGTGGGCTGTCCGTCGGACCAGGCGGAGGCGGTGCGGAGCAGCACGATCGCCGCCCCGGCCGCCAGGACCAGGGTGGCAGGCAGCACCACACCACGGCCGGGAAGCTGCCCCACCCAGGCCAGCAGGAGGTTGAGGACAATCACGACGGCGGCAGCCGCCGTCGTGAGGCCCAGCTTCCAGCTGCCCGGCAGGGCCTCCTTGAAGAGGCTCCAGAGTCCGCGGACCGAATCATCCCGGCCCGCCAGGTGGCGTTTCAGGTGGGCGATGCCGGCGGCGTAGGCGGCGGGGATAGTGACCAGCGGGATGGACAGCACCAGCACCAGCAGTCCTGCCAGGAGGGTTTCGGAGAACAGGGCAAACCTGTTCACCGGGATGGGCTCGTGCTGGTGGGCTGCCGGTGTGGTGCTGTCCATGATGCTCATTTTTCTCTCCGTTGACCGTTAGCCCTTGAGGCCCTGGGTGGAAACGCCTTCGACGATGTACCGCTGGAAGATCAGGAAGAAGATCAGCACGGGGAGCAGGGCCAGGACGGACATGGCGATCATGGCGCCGTAGTCCGAAGACTGGGTTTGGTCCACGAAGAGGCGCAGGGCCAGGGGCAGCGGGTATTTGTCGGGGGTGTTCAAGTAGAGCAGCGGGCCCAGGAAGTCGTTCCAGCTCCAGATGAAGGAGAAGATCGAGGTGGAGATCAGGGCCGGTTTCATCAGGGGCAGCATGATGGAGGTGAAGATCCGGACGTGCCCTGCGCCGTCGATGCGGGCTGCTTCGTCGAGTTCGGAGGGAAGGTTTCGCATGAACTGGACCATGAGGAACACGAAGAACGCGTCTCCGGCGAGGAACTTGCCGATGAGCAGGGGAACGTAGGTGTCCACCAGTCCGAGCTGCTGGAAGATGATGTACTGCGGGATGATCACCACGTGGAACGGCAGCAGCAAGGTGGCGATCATCATGCCGAAGAACACGCTGCGGCCGGGGAACTTGATCCGGGCGAAGGCGTAGGCGGACACGCTCGCTGAGAGGATGGTGCCCACGACGGCGCCGACGGCCAGGATCAGCGAGTTGGTGAAGAACTGCAGGGTGGAGACCCCGCCGATGCCGTCCATCGCGGTGGCGAAGTTGTCAAAGCTGAAGTTGTTGGACCACAGCGAGGTGTTCTGGCCGCCGATTTCCGAGTTGGGTTTGAACGCGGAGGCGATCATCCACAGGGCCGGGTAGAGCACCACGCAGGTCAGCACGAGCGCTGCGGCGTGGAAGATGGTGCTCTTGGCGCGTTTTGCGCTGCTGGATTCGGATTTCGGGTTGTAGGCCGGGGCGGTGGCGCCCGGGGCCGGCTGGACGGGGGTTGCCGTGGTTGTCATTTTGCATCACCGCTGTAGTGGACCCAGGACTTGGACGTGCGGAAGAAGATCAGGGTGATGATGCCTACCACGATCACCAGCAACCATGCCATGGCTGAGGCGTAGCCCATCCGGAAGTCGCTGAAGCCCCGCAGGTACAGGTAGAGGGTGTAGAAGAGGGTGGATCCGGCGGGGCCGCCTTCACCGTTGGAAATGATGTAAGCCGACGCGAAGATCTGGAACGCGTGGATGGTTTCCATCAGGAGGTTGAAGAAGATCACCGGGGAGAGCATGGGCCAGGTGATGTTGAAGAACTTCCGCACCGGACCGGCACCGTCCATCGATGCCGCCTCGTAGAGTTCGCCCGGGATCTGCTTCAGGCCGGCCAGGAAGATCACCATCGGGGCGCCGAACTGCCACACGGTCAGCAGGATCATCATGGGCATGGTCATGGACGGATTCCCCACCCAGCCGCCGATGTTGATCCCGAAGAAGGACAGGCCCTGGTCAACGGGTCCGGAATCGCCGAACATGGCCTTCCAGACGATCGCGATGGACACCGAGGCCCCAATCAGGGACGGGGCGTAGAAAGCCGACCGGTAGAAGCCCTGGCCGCGGCGCTTGCTGTTCAGCAGCATCGCCACCGCCAAGGCCGCGGCGAGCTTGAGCGGGGTGCCGAAGACCACGTAGGACAGGGTCACGCCCACGGACTGCAGGAACCGCTCGTCCTGGAAGAGGGTGGCGTAGTTGTCGAAGCCGATCCACTTGGGCGGCTCGAACAGGTTGTAGTTGGTGAACGACAGGTACAGCGAGGAGATCATCGGCCCGACCGTCAGGGCGATGAAACCCAGCAGCCAGGGCAGCAGGAAGGTGTAACCGGCGCGGGCATCCGCCCCGCGCTGCCGCGACTTGCGCGGCAGCGCGGTACCGGAGTGCCCCTGGCGCCTGCTCAGGGTTGGGCTTTGAGTCACGAGTTCAATCCGTCAGTCGTGAACACTCGATCGGCACTGGCCGGATCAGGCATTCTGCTTGATGAGGTCTTCGGCTTCCTTGAACCACGCGTCGACGGCACCGTCAACGGTGAGCTTGCCGTAGTTGAGGTCGGAGGCGATCCGGCCGAACGACGCTTCGAGCGTGCCGAAACCGACGATGGGCGGCTCGGGTGCGTCCTTGAGGTACTGCTCGATGGACTTCTCGTAATCAACCACCAGCTTGTCGGCGCCATCGAACGTGGTGCCGTCGCGCTGGGTCTTGGAGGCCGGAACGCCGCGGGAGGTCTTGAAGATCTGGCCCACCTCGGGGTCGTTGACCATGAAATCGATGAAGCGTGCGGCAGCGTCCTTGAACTTGGTCTTGGCGCTGGCCACCATCAGCATGGACGGCTTCAGGAACAGGCCCAGGTTGTTCGGGTCGTCCGAGGGTACCGGTACCAGCTTGAGTTGCTTGGCACCGCTGTCGGCCAGGTATCCGGCCATGAAGTTGTCCCAGGTAACCTCGGCGGCACTGACGTTGGAGCCGAACGGCGACTTGGGCTTGAGCTGGGTTACCCGGTCTTCCGGCACGAGGGCCTGGGTGCCGCGCAGCTTCGAGTTGAGGTTCCACCAGGTCTTCAGGTCGTCCTTGCTGAATCCCAGCTTCCCGTCGCTGGTGAAAGCCTGGATGTTCTTCTGCCGGAGCCAAATGTTGAACTGCCACCACACGCCGGTGAAGTCCGTGGAGCCGTACAGGGTGCCGTTGCCTTTGTCCCCAACTTCCTTCAGGAATACCTGGAATTCGGACCAGGTCCACTTACCGGTGGGTTCGGCGATGCCCAGGGAGGCCAGCTTGGCGGGATCGTAGTAGACCGCGAAGGCGTTGGTGCTGGTGGGGATGCCGTAGGTCTTGCCCTTGATCTGGCCGGACGGCAGGAGTGACTTCTCGAACGCGGAGGTATCGATCTTCACTGTGCCCAGGTCCAGGAGCTGGTTGCGCTGGCCGTAATCGCGCAGGTAGGACAGGTCCCACTGCATCACGTCAGGCAGGCCGCCGCCTGCCGCTTCGGTGGCGCGCTTCTGCCAGTAGCCGGCAAAGTCCGTGAAGTTGCCGTTGACCTTGATGTCCGGGTTCTTCGACTCGAACAGGGCGATGGCTTTGCGGGTCCGCTCGGCGCGGTCGTCGTTGCCCCACCAGGTGTAGTTGATGGTCACGGGTTTTTCAGCGGATCCGGTCTGGCCGGACGAGCTGCCTCCGTTCCCACAGGCTGCCAGGGCTGCGGCAGATGCCGTGCCGATGGCCACGGTTGTGAGGAAATGCCTTCTGTTGATCACGGGAGCCTCCTTGCTCTACGGGTGCCTGGCCTGGCTCGGTCTACAACGTAAGTAGTGAGCTGGCTAACATGGCGTCTGAAACGATACAATAGCTGCATTCGGATCAATGGGCAAGCGTTTTCCAGGCCCTCAGGCAAGCGTTTTCCAAGAAAGCGTTTCCTTACTGTAAGGCAGCACCTCAGTCGACAAAGGAGTCCCATGACACAGCAGGAAAGCACCCGCCCGTCCAAAGTTTGGAGCAACGTCGGGGGCATCGCATTCGGGGGCGACTACAACCCCGAGCAATGGCCCGCGGGTGTCCGGCTGGAGGATCTGGAACTCATGCAGGAAGCGGGCGTGAATTTCCTCAGCGTCGGCATCTTCTCCTGGGCCCTGCTGGAACCCGCGGAAGGGCACTACGAGTTCGGCTGGCTGGACGAAGTCATGGACAACCTCGCCGGGGTCGGCGTTAAAGTGGCCCTGGCCACCGCCACCGCCGCGCCTCCCGCCTGGCTGGTCCGCAAACACCCGGAAATCCTGCCGGTAACGGCTGACGGGACCGTGCTGGGACCAGGCTCACGGCGGCACTACACGCCGTCGTCGGCCGTGTACCGCCGCTACGCCGCCGGGATCACGCGCGCACTCGCCGAACGGTACAAGAATCACCCCGCGCTGGCGCTGTGGCACGTTGACAACGAACTGGGCTGCCACGTCTCGGAGTTCTACGGGGAAGAGGACGCAGCCGCCTTCCGCGCCTGGCTCGAACGCCGGTACGGGAGCATCGATGCCTTGAACGCCTCCTGGGGCACGGCATTCTGGTCCCAGAACTACAGCTCCTTCGACGAAATCCTGCCGCCCGCCGTCGCCCCGTCCACCCTGAACCCGGGCCAGCAACTGGACTTCCAGCGGTTCAACTCGTGGGCGCTGATGGACTACTACCGGGAGCTGGTGGCCGTCCTTCGCGAGGTGACCCCGGACATCCCCTGCACCACCAACCTGATGGCCTCAAGTGCCACCAAATCCATGGACTACTTCAGCTGGGCCAAAGACCTGGACGTCATCGCCAACGACCACTACCTTGTGGCCGCGGACCCGGAACGCCACCTGGAACTCGCGTTCAGCGCGGACCTCACCCGTGGTATCTCGGGGGGCGACCCGTGGATCCTGATGGAGCATTCGACGTCGGCCGTTAACTGGCAGCCGCGCAACCAGCCCAAGATGCCCGGCGAGATGCTGCGCAATTCACTGTCGCACGTGGCACGCGGGGCCGACGCCGTGATGTTCTTCCAGTGGCGGCAGAGCTATGTGGGCTCCGAGAAATTCCATTCAGCGATGGTCCCGCACGGCGGACGGGACACGCGGGTGTGGCGTGAGGTGGTGGAGCTCGGCGCGGCACTGAAACGCCTCGAACCCGTGCGCGGTTCGCGGGTCCAGTCGCGTACCGCCATTGTGTTCGACTACGAGGCCTGGTGGGCCACTGAGATCGACTCCAAGCCGAGCATCGATGTGAAGTACCTGGACCTGCTGCGGGCGTTCCACCGGTCGTTGGTCCTGCGCGGAGTCTCCGTGGACCTGGTGCATCCGTCAACGTCACTGCAAGGCTACGACCTGGTGCTGGTGTGCACGCTGTACGCCGCGTCCGATGAGTCCGCTGACAATGTCGCCGCTGCGGCCGACTCCGGCGCAACGGTGCTGGTCAGCTACTTCAGCGGGATCGTGGACATGCAGGACCATGTGCGGCTGGGCGGCTATCCGGGCGCCTTCCGTGAGCTCCTGGGCGTAAGGGTGGAGGAGTTCCATCCGCTGCTGGCCGGGGCGCAGCTGAAGCTGGGCGACGGCACTGTGTCATCCGTCTGGAGCGAACACCTGCACCTTGCCGGCGCCGAGGCCATCCAGACCTTCACCGAATACCCGCTGGAGGGCGTCCCTTCCCTCACCCGCCGGCCCGTGGGTTCCGGGGCTGCCTGGTACTTGGCCACGTTCCCCGATGCCGACGGGATTGAGGCCCTGGTTGACAAACTGCTGGCCGAATCAGGCGTATCCCCCGTTGCCACTGCCGATCCCGGAGTGGAAGTGGTGCGACGCCGGTCCGCCGACGGGCGCAGCTTCCTCTTCGCGATCAACCACACGCGGGCGGATGCCGCCGTCACAGCCGCCGGTGTGGACCTGCTGACCGGTGAGCAGTTTCCGGGTACAGTTCCTGCCGGCGGCGTCGCAGTGGTGGCTGAAAGCCAGGCGCAGCAAGCCGGCAGCCGTACAACTGCGCTTTAAACAACTCCGCCCCGGAAAGGAACCATCGGTTCCCGCCGGGGCGGAGCTGCCACCCGCCGTCGGACATCTGGGTGGGGAGGCACCCACCCATGTTGTCCGGAGCCGTGTTGGCGGTGTGGAGTCCTACTTGCTGATGGCCGACTTCATCTCGTCGGTGGCCTTCTTGCCGGCATCATCCGGGGACAAGCGCTCGAAGAGGACCTCAGAGGTGTAACGCTTGATGATCTCCTGGATGGCACCGGCTCCCTTCGGCGGCGGCGCCGGCGCCTCGCCGAGCTCGTCTTTGATCTGGTCGATGAACTTGACCACCTTGACATCGGCCGGGGTGAGTTTCGGCTGGATCGCGGCCCGCACGTCGGAGTTGGGGTAGACACCCCGGTCAGCGAGGAGGGCCTCGCCGGCTTTGACATTGTTGGTCAGGAAGTTGATGAACTTGGCCGTTTCCTGCGGGTGCTTGGTGCGCGAGGAAGCTGACCAGAACTGCGACGCTTTGTACCAGAGGCCTGCATCAGCGGCAGAGCCGGTCTTGGTGGGGAACCGCAGGATCTTCAGGTCCCCGCCGCTTGCCTTTTCCAGGGCCGGCGCCTGGTTGGACCACCAGAAGGCCATTCCGTTCTTGCCTGTTGCCAATCCGCTCTGGTCAAGCGGGGCAGCCTCGGCTTCCACTACCTCGGACGCGGATGGGACTGCTTTCTTCTGGCTCAGCTGCTTCAGGAATGCCCACCACTCGGCGATATCGCTCGGCTCGAAGCCCAGCTTTCCATCGGAGGTATACAGGGATTTGCCGTTCTGCCGAAGCCAGACACCCAGGGACGCCTCGTCAGTTCCATAGGCTGCAGCGCCGTAGGTCCCCTTGGGCGACTTGGCGGTGATCTCAGCGGCAATGCGGCCAAAGTCGTCCCAGGTCCACTTGCTATCGTCCGGGAGCGGAACCCCGGCAGCCTGGAAGACGGCAGGATTGGCCAGGATGGTGGCCGCGTTAATGCCGGCGGCAATCCCCGTCAGCCCCTTCTCGCCCTTGCCTGCGTTGAGTGCTGCCTCGTCCAGCTTGGACGTGTCGATGTCGTACTTGGACAGGTCAAGAAGGGCGCCGCGGCTGGAGTACTCCGTGATGTACTTCTCGTCCATCTGAATGATGTCCGGGGCATCGTTGGCTGCCACCTGCGTGGCCAACTTGTCCCAGTAGCCGCTCCAGTCCCCAAACTCCGGCTTGATCTTGATCTTGGGATTTTCGGCTTCGAATTGCTTGATGGCTTCCTGCGTCAGTTGGGCGCGTTTGTCGCCGCCCCACCAGGAGAAGCGAAGCTCAACGGTTCCGTCAGCGTTCTGGGGAGTGGCTCCCCCGCCGCAGGCGCTGAGGGCAAGGACGGCGGCGACGGCAGCGGCGACCGCACCTGCTGTACGGGTTCGGCGCAATGGGCGTGAAGGTGGTACCCCTGCCGGCTGCTTGGCAGCGGATGCAGGACGGGGAAATAGCGGCACTGTTTGACTCCGATCTTCTTTGATCCAGGTGCGGTGATGTTGGGGCTGGCCGGTGGCATAGCCGTCGAGGTTTCGAAGGCCGGCCACAGTCCGCGAAAGCGCTTTCTGTACCTAATGCTACAAGTTCATTACTTGTATTACAAGATGCGGACGAACTGCGCCCGTCCTGTGACGCACGAACGGCCCGTCGCTGGCGACGGGCCGTTCGAACAGATAGTGCAGGGTGGTAGCGCGGCGACGGGCGAGGCCTGCCGTTATTTGATTCCGGTGGTGGCGATGCCCTTGATGAGGAACCGCTGGCCGAAGAGGAAGACCAGGAAAACCGGCAGCAGGGACACGATGGACATGGCAAACAGGGAGCCCCAGCTCGTGGCCGACTGCGAATCCACGAAGGCCCGCAGGGCCACCGGAACCGTGAACATGTCCGGGTCCGTGAGGTAGATCAGGGCGCCGAAGAAGTCGTTCCAGGTCCAGATGAAGGTGAAAATGGTGGTGGTGGCCAGGGCCGGCACCATCAGCGGCAGAATCACGCGAAGGAAGATGCGCGGGTGGCCGGCTCCATCGATTCTGGCGGCCTCGTCAAGCTCCTTGGGGATGCCGCGGATGAACTGCACCATGAGGAAGACGAAGAACGCATCCGTGGCGAGCAGTTTGGGGACGATCAACGGCCAGAAGGTGTTCACCCAGCCGATCTGCGAAAACAGGATGTACTGCGGAACGATCACCACGTGGAACGGGAGCATGATGGTCAGCAGCATGATGCCGAAGAACAGCTTCTTGGCGGTGAACTGCAGGCGGGCGAACGCGTAGGCAGCCATCGAGCATGAGACCAGGTTGCCCAGGATCGATCCAATCACCACGATCGCGGAGTTGATCATGTAGTGGCCGAACGGATGGGTCAGGGCCGACCATCCGGACGTGTAGTTGCTCATTTCCAGGCTGTTCAGCCACAGGCCCGGTTCACGGAAGATCATCTCGTTCGGGCGCAGCGAGGACACCACCATCCACAGCAGCGGGTAGATCATCAGCGTGCCGGCGAGGATCAGAATGCCGTGCTTCATCAGCGATTTGCTGCGCTGGGCACGGCTGAAGGCCAGGGTTCCCCGGGACTCGCGGACCCTGGGCTTGCGGTTCGTAGGCTTGCCGGCGCCCCCGGACTTCTTCTCCGGGGTGGGCAGCGTCTCAAGCTTAGTCGTCATAGAAAACCCAATACTTAGAAGCGATGAAGTTGATGGCAGTGAAAACGCCGATGATAAGCAGCAGCACCCACGCCATGGCTGAGGCGTAGCCCATGTCGAACTGGCCGAAGCCCTTTTGGTAGAGGTACAGGGTGAAGAACATCGTCGAGTCGGAAGGTCCGCCGTTGCCGCCGGAGACGATGAACGCCTGGGTGAAGGACTGGAACGAACCGATGATCTGCAGCACCAGGTTGAAGAAGATAATCGGGCTCAGCATCGGCATGGTGATCCGCCAGAACTGCTGCAGCGTGGTGGCACCATCCACCCTGGCCGCCTCATAGTACATATTTGGGATCTGTCGCAGCCCCGCGAGGAAGATGATCATGGGAGCGCCAAAGGTCCAGACGTGCAGCAGGATGATGGATCCCAGGGCGGTGCTGGGATCCGAGATCCAGCCGGGACCCTGGATCCCGAACATGGCCAGCACCTGGTTGACCAAGCCCGTGGTACCGAAAATCTGCTTCCACAGGATGGCGACGGCCACCGAACCGCCCAGCAACGACGGAAGGTAGAACACCGAGCGGTAGAACGGAAGGCCGCGGAGCCCCTTATCCAGGACGAGCGCGATCAGCAGTGCAACAGCCAGCTGCAGTGGAACACCCACCAGGACGTACGTGAACGTAACCCGCAACGAGTTGTGCAGCCGGGCATCGCTGAGCATCCTGGTGAAGTTGTCCAGCCCCGTCCATTCAGGCGGCTGCAGCAGGTTGTAGTCCGTAAAGGACAGGTAGAGGGACATCAACATGGGGCCGATGGTGATGGCCACCAGGCCCACCAGCCACGGGAGCAGGAAGATGTAGGCGGCCTTGTTGTCCCGCCTGTTGGCCTTCTTCTCCTCAGCGGTGGCTTTGCCCTTCCGCCGGCTCAGCGAAGACAGTTCGCTGATGGCGCTCACGGTTGCTGCTCCGTCACGGACAGCAGGCACGCTGCCGCCGGCAACTGGGCCGGACGGCGCGTCCTGGGAATATGTTTTGCGGCCATGTGGTCTCCTTCGGTCATCGTGGCCTCCACGTTTCGGTCATCGCCAGGCGATGGGGGATCGGGACTCCCTTTGCGGGCCCGCTGCATGCCCGCCAGGGCTGGAGCGGTTCCGCCCGCCGGGAGCGTCGTTTTAGAAAGCGGCTCCGTACCAAAGTAAACGGTTTCTTGACTCCTGTACAGCCCTTTGTTAGTTTTTGAGAAAACGTTTTCTGTTACATGTGGCAGGGGGACGTGACTACCAAATATGAGGGGACAACAATGAGGTTTGGTCTCAGGAAATCGGTAATGGGAATCACCGGCGCCGCCGCCGCACTGGCTATGGTTCTTACCGGCTGCGGCAACAGCCCGCAGGCCGGGAAAGTAGGGACTGCGGAGGATCCCGTCACGATCCGGTTCGCATGGTGGGGCAACGACTCCAGGGCAAAGACCACCATGGAGGTCATCAAAGCCTTCGAAGCCGCCAACCCCACCATCAAGGTCCAGGGCGAGAACACCGAATTCAGTTCCTACTGGGACAAGATGGCCACCCAGATCGCCGGCGGAACCACCCCGGACGTGATCGCCATGAGCGGCGCCTACCCCAGCGAATACTCCAGCCGCGGCGTCCTCCTGGACCTCGACAAGGTCAAGGACCAGATCGACACCTCGAAGTTCGCCGACGGGACCGTTGACTTGGGCAAGATCAACGGAAAGCAGTACACCATTACGGCGGGCGTCAACTCCATGTCCATGGTCCTGGACCCCAAGGTCTTCGAGGCCGCCGGGGTGCCGCTGCCGGACGACGAAACCTGGACCTGGGACGACTACGCGCGGATCGCCGCGGAAATCACCAAAAAGTCGCCCGCCGGCACCTTCGGCACGACCCCCATGGCCAACGACTCCTTCCTTGCCGTCTGGGCGCGCCAGAATGGCCAGGAGCTCTACACGGACGACGGCAAGAAAATGGGCATCAGCGAGGACACGCTCGCCAAGTGGTTTGAGCTCAACAAGAAGCTGATGGAAACCGGAGGCGCCCCCTCCGCGTCCCAGACCGTTGAGGACGGTTCCGCGCAGCCGGAACTGACGCTGATGGGACAGGGGAAACAAGGCATGAAGATTTCCTGGAGCAACCAGATGACGTCCTACTCGGGTGCACCCCTGGTCATGGCCAAGCTGCCGGGTGAGAGCAAACAGCCTGGCGCCTGGCTGCGGTCCTCGATGGAATACGCCATCTCGTCCAAGTCCGCGCAGCCCAAGGAAGCGGCCCTTTTCATCAACTACCTGGTCAACAACATGGATGCAGCGTCCAAGATCAAGAGCGACCGGGGCATGCCTGCCAACACCGAGCTGAAGGCGGGCATCACTCCCCTGCTCAAGGAAACACAGCAGAAGGAGGCAGCGTACCTGGACCGCATCGCCGCCCTGAAGGTCGAGGCCCCCAAGCCGTTCCCGGCAGGATCATCCGCAACCCTGGAAGTTTTGAACCGTTACAACACGGATGTACTCTTCGGGAAGATCTCCCCAAGGGACGCAGCCAAGGGCATGATCTCCGAGGTTAATCAGAACCTCGCGTGAACCGGACCGACCGCGCTGTAATAGCAGAATCACCGCCGAAAGGAGGCAGGCTGGATGACCCCGACAGCACGCCCCAGTGCCATTGCCGGCTATGAAGACTGGCCTGCCTACGTCCGGAACCATCCACGGCATCAGGCCTCCGCCCCTCCTGCGCAGGAGTTCTCGGACGCCTTGGGTGTTCCCGGCGCATGCGCACCTTCCGGACCAACCGTGCACTGGGAGGAAACGCACGACGGCGCCACCACCTCCCAGCTCAGCTGGCAGTTGGGCTTCGGCCCACGGACCACGGGCTGGCTGGTCCGGCCGGCCGGAAGCTCCGGGCCCCTGCCGGGGGTCCTGGCGCTGCACTGCCACGGCGGCAACAAGTTCGGCGGCGCCGACCGGCTGGTGGAACTGCCGGACAACCATCCGTCGGCGGCGGCAGCCCGCGCCGGCCACTACGACGGCCACGCCCTGGCCACCGACACCGCTCGCCGCGGCTTCGCTGTGCTGGCCCATGACTCTTTCGCCTGGGGCAGCCGCAAATTCGACCTTTCTGCTCCCCCCTGGCGCACTTCCGCCGCACTGGACGCGCGGCGGGCACAATGGCGGGAGGACGGCGTCGTACCTTCCGACGCGGACGATTACAACGCTGCTGCGGGCTTTCACGAGGACACGGTGGCCAAGGCCGCAGGGCTGCTCGGCAGCAGCCTGGCAGGCATGGTGGCACACGACGACCTCGCCGCGCTGGACATCCTGGCGTCCCTGCCGGACGTCGACCAGGACAGGCTGGGCTGCATCGGATTCTCCGGCGGCGGCGGCCGTTCCCTGGCCCTGGCAGTCCTTAGTCCGCGTATCCGGGCCGCCGTGGTGTCCTGCATGATGACCACCTTCGAGTCCCTGCTCCCGGCCTACCTGGACGCCCATTCGTGGCTGCTGCAGACTCCCGGGCTGTGGAAGCTGGGCGACTGGCCCGAACTCACCGCCCGCGCAGGAGCCGCCCGGTTCCTGGTGCAGTACGCCCTGGCCGACGATCTCTTTCCGGAAGACGGAATGCGCCAGGCGCACCGGATACTGGAATCCCTGTACGGGGGCACCGACAGGTACACGGGCAGCTTTTGGCCCGGCGGGCACGTCTTCACCGCGCCCATGCAGGACGAAGCCCTTGAGTTCCTGGCCAAGACGCTGGCCTTCTGACCCTCTTCCACAACCTCCCCAAGGACCCACGTGACCACACAGCATTCGGCGGAATCCACACACCGGCAGCCCCCGTCCACAGACCTCCCCAGGGTGGCCCTGGTGGGCGTGCACGGCTTCGGCGAGCGGCACCTTGCCAACCTGGCCCGCCTTGAACAGGCAGGCGCCCTTGAACTGGTGGCCGTCGCCGATCCCAACCCGCCGCAGCCCGGCAGCCTGGCCGGTTCGGTGGCTGTGTACCCGGACATGGACGGGCTGCTGGCCGCCCAGCCGGGCGTCGACGTCGTCATCATTGCCACCCCCATCCAGACCCATGCTCCCCTGGCCCTCGCCGCCCTGTCAGCGGGCAAGGACGTGTATGTGGAAAAGCCGCCGGTAGCATCCCTCGCCCAGTTCCAGGACGTGCTGGCAGCCGCCGGGAAAGCGGGCCGCCTGGTCCAGGTAGGCTTCCAGAGCCTGGGATCGCACGCCCTGCCCGCCATCAGGGACCTGGTGGCCGCCGGGGACATCGGCACCGTCCTGGGCATCAGCGCCACCGGCCAGTGGCTCCGGACCACGGCATACTTCAAGCGCTCGCGCTGGGCCGGGAAGCGCAGCCTCGACGGCGTGGACGTGGTGGACGGCGTGGCCACCAATGCCCTGGCACACGCAGTGGCCACCGCCCTGCATCTGGCCGGGGCACCCACCCTGGCGGACATTGCCTCCGTGGAAACGGACCTGTACCGGGCCAACCAGACCGAAAGCGACGACACCTCCGTGCTGCGCGTCCGCACTTCCCAGGGAACCACGCTGCTGTGCGCCCTCACGCTCTGCGCCCCGGAACAGCTGGACCCCACCGTGACCGTGCACGGAACCCTGGGTGAAATCACCCTTTCCTACACCAGCGATGAGGTGGTCATCACCACGCCCGACGGCGAGCGCCGGGAGACCTACGCGCGGACGGACCTGCTGGAGAACCTGCTCGAGGCCCGGGCCACGGGGGCTCCCCTGCTCTGCGCCCTTGAGGACACCGGCGCGTTCACTGCCGTCCTGGAGGCCATCCGCACCTCTCCGGCACCGGCCCCGATCGACGCCCGGTACGTCTCCTGGGAGGGCGGGGGCGACGACGCCCACCCCGTGGTCCCGGGCATCACCGACCTGATGGCCCGCGCCGTCAAGGCGCAGGCAACGTTCGCCGAACTCGGCGTCCCCTGGGCCCGCACCCTGCCGCCCGCCCGCACCCTGACCCTGGACGGGCACCCGGTGGCGGACTACCAGGACGGCAGCCACATCCGTGCAGTGTCCTCCCCCCGCCCCTACCTGCACCCGGTCCGGACACTGGCCGGAACCGTGGTGACGGACCACCAGCCGCTGGACCACGTGTGGCACCTGGGGGTTGGGGTGGCGCTGCAGGACGTGGACGGGGTGAATTTCTGGGGCGGCCGCACCTATACCCGGGAAGCCGGGCAGTACGTCTGGCGTCCTGACCATGGCAGCATCGTCCGCACCGCCACCACGGCGGTGCAGGCCGACGCCGGCGAAGGGCGTGCGGGCAAGCTCCAGGAAACCCTGGACTGGAACGGGCCCGACGGTGCCCCCATCCTGGTGGAGGAGCGCTCCTGGGCGTGGTCCGGCGTCGCGCCCTCCATCTGGCGGCTGTCCCTCGACTTCGCGCTGTCCCCCGCCGGTGACAAGCCGGTCAGCCTGGGCAGCCCGGGATCGAACGGACGCTTCGAGGGCGGTTACGGTGGCTTCTTCTGGCGCCTGCCCCCTTGCGGTGACGCCGCGGTCTGGACGCCCGCCGGTTCCGGCGAGGCGGAGACCCACGGAAGCGTCACGCCCTGGCTCGCCTGGTCAGGAAAGTTCGACGGCGGGCCCGCCACCCTGGTGTTCGTCGCACCGGAAGGGTCCACGGATCCCTGGTTTGTCCGGGTGGACGGCTACCCCGGAGTGGGCCAGTCCCTGGCATGGGACGCCCCCGTGATGGCCCGGCCGGGCAGTCCCGTGCGGCGGCGCGTCACCGTCTTTGTGGCCGACGGAATCCTGTCCACAACCGACATCGAAGATTTGACCAACCAGCAGGGGGAGCCGTCATGAGCCAAACAACAACATCAGCCGTTTCCGGGCGGGAGGCGCGGGTGGCTCCCGGGTCCAGGACGGACCGGGCCATCAAGCGCCAGCGTGTCCTGGACATTCTCGACGCCGCCGGGCATGACTCCGTGCTTCTCACCACGAACACCGCCCTGACGTGGTACCTGGACGGCAGCCGCGTCCACATCAGCCTGGCCGGCGATCCCATCGCCGCCCTGCTGGTGGACCGGGACGGCGACCACCTGGTCACGTTCAACAACGAAGCCGGCAGGATCGCGGCCGAGGAGCTTCCCGGCGGCGTCAACCTGCACACCGTGCCCTGGTACGGGAACCTGCACCAGGCCGCGGCCGCCGTCGGAAACGGCTCCCGGCCGCTGGCGGAAGCGGACGTCTCTTCGCAGCTGCGGGCCGCCCGCCAGCGGCTCCTTCCCGCTGAAAGCGCCCGCTATTCCACCCTCAGCGCGGAACTGGCCGCCATGATGACCGATGTCCTGTCTGCCGCCCGCCCCGACACCACGGAATTCGAGCTGGTTTCGGCCCTGGCGGGCCGGGTGGTGGCCGCCGGCGCGGAGCCGCTGGTCCTGCTGTGCAACGGCAGCTCCCGCACCACCTTCCGGCACCCGTTGGCCACGCACTCCCCCCTCGGCAGGCGTGCCATGGCCGTCGTGTGCGCCCGCCGCGACGGCCTGGTTGCCAACATCACCCGCTGGATCAGGTTCGACGCCGGCACCCAGGAAGAGCGCGACGCCGAGGCGCGCATCGCGGCAGTGGAAGCGGATGTTTTTGACGCCACCGTCCCGGGAGTCGGGCTGGACAGGATTTTCGCCGAGATCCAGGCATCCTACGTGCGGCACGGTTTCGGGGCGGACCAGTGGGAGCAGCACCACCAGGGTGGTCCGGCCGGCTACGCGGGCCGTGACCCGCGGGTGACATCCGAAGCCACCGACACTGTGGTGCTGGACCAGGCCTTCACTTGGAACCCTTCCGGCCCCGGCGTCAAGATCGAAGACACGGTACAGCTCACGGAATCCGGACTTCGAGTGCTCACCGTGGACCCGCGCTGGCCTGTGGCCACCGTGAATGGGCTGGACCGGCCGGTGACGCTGCAGCTGTAAGGCGCTTCTGCAGGCATCACGTAAGCCCCGGGACCTTGCGGTCCCGGGGCTTAGTTGATGGTCCTGCCGGCCCTTGGCTTACGGAAGCTGCAGTTCACCGTCCACGCGGCGCGGGATGCCCAGGGGGTTGTCCTCACGCAGTGCCGGGTGCAGCACTGCCTCCGGGGCGTCCTGGTAGGCCACCGGCCGCTGGAACCTGCGGACCGCCGTCGCGCCCACCGAGGTGAACAGTGACGTGGTGGCCGGGTACGGGCCACCGTGCTGCTGGGCCCAGTTGACGGCCACGCCCGTGGGCCAGCCTTCGAACAGGACGCGTCCTGCAAGTCCGGACAGCTGCTCCACCAGGCCTGCGATGTCCTCACCGGGCTGGGCGTGCAGGGTGCCGGTCAGGCTCCCCGGGACCTTGGCCAGGACGGCGGACAGTTCGTCCTGGCCCGTGTATTCGATGAGGATGGTGGTGGGGCCAAAGCACTCCTCCAGCAGCTGCTCCGGGCGTTCCAGCACCTTGGCGGCGGTGGTGGAGAAGACCACCGGAGCGGCGCCGTTGGCGGCCGCGTCCTGGTCCACGGTGCCGCTGACCACCTCCACGCCGTCGACTGACGCGAAGGCGCGCAACCCGTCCGGGTAGGCTTCCGCGATCCGGCTGGTGAGCATGCCCAGGGCTGGCTTGTCCTTGCTGGCCTCCGCCACGGCCCCGGCAAACTGCGTCCCCGCGGGGATGAACACCAGGCCCGGCTTGGTGCAGAACTGGCCCGCCCCAAGGGTGAAGGAGCCCGCCAGTCCGGCGGCGAGTTCCGCGGAGCGTGCCTCCAGTGCCGCCGCGGTGATGACCACGGGGTTCAGGCTCCCCAGTTCCCCGTAGAACGGGATGGGGTCGGGGCGGGAGGTGGCAAGGTCGAACAGGGCCCGGCCGCCGGGGATGGACCCGGTGAAGCCCACGGCCTTGATGGCGGGGTCCTGGACCAGGGCTGTTCCCACTTCACGGCCGTGGACCAGGGCGAACAGGCCGTCCGGTGCACCCGCGCCGCGAAGCGCCTCCGCCACGATCTCCGCCGTGCGTTCGGACAGCCGCAGGTGGCCTGAGTGTGCCTTGACGATGACCGGGCACCCGACGGCGAGGGCCGAGGCGGTGTCACCGCCTGCCACGGAGAAGGCAAACGGGAAATTGGAGGCGGAAAAGACGGCAACAGGGCCGATGGGCTTGAGGATCCTGCGGAGGTCAGGCCTGGGCGGGGTGGCAGCGGGATCCGCGTGGTCGATGATGGCTTCAAGATAGGAACCCTCAGTGATCACCCGGGCGAACAGGCGCAGCTGGCCGGTGGTGCGGGCCACCTCCCCCGTCAGCCGCGGGGCACCCAGGCTGGTCTCGGCGTCCGCGATGTCCACCAGTTCAGCAGCATTGGCGTCCAGGGCGTCAGCCACCGCGTTCAGCCAGCCGGCGCGCTCTGCGTCAGGGGCTGCGGCCGAGATCCTGGCTGCTGCTGTGGCCGCAGCGGTGAGCTCTGTCAGGGAAAGCGTTGCAGTTGTCACGTCAGGTACCTGTTCGTCGTATGGAAGTTCATGGCTGCGGGGTTTCCCGGAAGCGGAAGCCCAGTCCGGGCCGGTCCGCCAGGGCCACCCTGCTGTTGGCGAACCGCACCGGCGACGGGCCGGCCAGGATCCCCAACTGTTCGAAGGATGCCTCCTCGACGTCCTCCACCATAGTGGGCTCCGCCAGGGTCAGGGCCAGCTGCCCGGACAGTTCGGGCAGCAGGTGCGGCATGATCTTGATGCTGTTGGTCCGTGCCAGCTCAACGATCCGCCGGAACGGGGTAATGCCGCCCACCCGGATGATGTTGGGCTGGATGATGTCCACCGCCTCCGCCTCTATGAAATCGCGGAACCGGTAGATGGTGTGCAGGTTTTCGCCAAGGGCGATGGGCACGGGCGAGTGCTTCCGGAGCCTGCGGTAGGCCCAGAGATCGTCCGCGCGGATGGGTTCCTCCAGCCATTCCAGCCCGAATTCGGCCAGCACATCGAGGGCCCGGAAGGTGGTGGGCAGGTCCCACCGCTGGTTTGCGTCGATCATGAGCCTGCGGTCCGGGCCCAGGACGGAGCGGACGGCGGCAACGCGTTCGCGGTCCTCGCGGAGGTCCGGTTTGCCCACCTTGATCTTCACTGCCTGGTGGCCGGCGGCAACCCAGCGTTCAGCCTGCGCCACCAGCTCGTCCAGGGTGTAGTGCAGGTTCACGCCGGAGCCGTAAACCTCGGCTGATTCCTGCCGCTGGCCCAGCAGGCCGGTGACCGACGTCCCGGCACGGCGGGCCTGCAGGTCCCACAGCGCCAGGTCCACACCAGCCATGGCGATGGTGGTGAGCCCTCCGCCGCCGGCCTCGTGCAGCCGCTTCCAGAGCACGTCCCACACCCCCTCGGGGGTGGCGGGCAGACCGGCGATGAAAGGGGCGATGTCGTGATCAAGCAGCGCCTTGACTGCCTGGGGACCGATGGTGGGCGTCCAGGAGAAACCAAAGCCCGTGCCGCCGTCGTCCGTGTGAACCTCCGTGGCGATCACGTGGTTCTCCGGCGCCTCTGCGCCCCAGCTGCGGCGCAGCGGAACGGTGAGGAGCCGCGTCGACAGGCCGGTGATGCGCGGAACGGTACGGACGGCTTCGGCCGCCGGTGCGCCCATCAGTGCCCGGCCAGCTCGTAACCCTTGGCCAGGATGGCCTTGAGCTCCACGAGCTGTTCCTCCGTGGGGTCCACCAGCGGCGGGCGGACGGAACCCACCGGCATTCCGCCCAGCCGGAGGCCCGCCTTGATCAGGGAAACGCCGAAGCCGGGGGTCTGGTCCCGCAGGCGTACCAGGGGTGCGTAGAAGCCCTCAAGGAGGGCGTTGCGCCGTTCCTCGTCTCCGGCAGCGTAGGCATCGTAGTAGGCCTTGGCGATCTCCGGGGCCATGGCGAAAGCCGCCGAGGAGTATAGCGGGATGCCCAGACCGCGGTACGCGCCCTGCGTCAGTTCGGCGGTGAGCAGGCCGTTGAAGAAGGCGAAGTCCTTGCGGCCCGTTGCCTTGACCGCGGACACGATTTCCTGGGCGAGGCCCACGTCGCCAAGACCATCCTTGAAACCGATGACCTTGGGGTTGGCGGCGAGCTTGGCCATTGACGCCGCGGTGAATTTGGCGTTGCCGCGGTGGTACACGATGACCGGCAGGCTGCTGGCGTTGGCCACGGCCTCGATGTAGGCCACCAGCCCGTCCGTGGGGCCGGTGACCAGGTACGGCGGAAGCACCAGCAGCGCGTCGGCGCCTGCTTCCTCGGCAGCCCGGGCGGCTGCGAGGGCGTGGCCCAGGGGTCCGCCCGCACCGGCCACCACAGGGACTCGCCCGGCAACGACCTCGACGGCGGCCGCCACCACGGTGCGGACCTCCCCGATGCTGAGGGCGTGGAATTCGCCGGTGCCGCAGGCGGGGAAGACGCCGCCCGGGCCGAAAGGCAGCCGGGAGCTGATGTGTTCCTTGAGCAGTTCCACGTCAACGGCACCTTCGGCCGTGAACGGGGTGACGGGGAAGAACAGTACGCCGTCGAATTTCATGATGTCTCCTTGCCTCCGGCGCTGGCGGTAACCAGCGTGGAAGCCTCGTCGTTGAGGGTTGGGTGGGACTTGAGTTCTGTGCGCCAGCTGCGCTTGGGCTGCCAGCCGAGCAGTTCCCGGGCCTTGGCAATGGAGAACGCCGGGTTGGTTCCGGTCAGGCCGGCGCTGAGCGCTTCGCTTCCCGGCAGGAATTTTGGCATCAGCTCCGCCAGGGGCGCGGTGGCCAGTGCGTCGGCTGCCCCTACGAAGAAGGTTTCCCCGTTCGGAATGTCCGCCATTTTCTGCAGCAGCAGGTCCAGGAAATCAGCCACATCCCGGGCGTCCACGTAGTTGAACAGCGCCGGAGCGGAGAGGGCGGGGTCGGCCAGGCGTTCGGCGAGCGTGTGCCCCTGCTGGGTGGGGGCACCGTCCCATTCCTCCGGCGAGATGACAAAGCAGGGACGAAACGCCGCGTACCGGATCTTCTCTCCCTGCGCCGTGGCGAACATCTGCATGGTCTGCTCGGCGATGAGCTTGGACAGCGCGTAGGCGTTCCAGGGCTTGGGCGGCGTGCGCTCGTCCAACGGGAACGACGGCGGCAGCCACCCCGCCGGGCATCCGTAGCCCAGGACCGTGGGGCTGCTGGCGGTGACGATTTTGCCAACGCCCAGTTCCGTTGCGGCGCTGATGACCGCGAAGGCGAGCCGGGTGTTGGTGGCGAAAATGACGTCCTCGGGTGCGCTGAACGGTACCGCGATCGCCGCAAGGTGGATGACGGCGTCGGGCCTTGCATCCCGAAGGAGGCGCAGTGCCTCGCCCGGCGCCAGGAGGTCCGCGGTCTCCTGGACGACGCCGGCCGGCAGGAGCCCGGCGGGGACGGCGTCACGGTCAACCGAGACCACCTCATGGCCCGCCTGGGCCAGCCCCGCCACCACGCTGCGGCCAAGGCGGCCCGCGCCGCCGGTCACGAATATCCTGCTCATGGTTTTTCCTCTACTTGGCGCGGCGAAGGTCGACGCCGAGGTCCAGGTCCTCGACCCGGACGGGCAGGGACGATTCCAGGGAGCGGTTGCCTGCGATGCCCACGGACACTGAACGCAGGCCGTCCAGGTAACCGGAGGGCCGGCCCAGGGGGTCCTCGCCCGGTCCGTTGAAGAGGTCCGACA
This sequence comes from Arthrobacter sp. StoSoilB19, assembly GCF_019977275.1. NCBI lineage: Bacteria > Bacillati > Actinomycetota > Actinomycetes > Micrococcales > Micrococcaceae > Arthrobacter > Arthrobacter sp. StoSoilB19. The sequence goes on from NZ_AP024650.1 coordinate 3,572,726, forward strand.
GCAGCAGTTCGTCACCGCCGCCGTGCCCGCCTTCGCCGTTGACGATCGGCACCTCGTAGGCGGCCTCCCAGTGGCGCTGGACCACCAGCCGCTCGCCGTTGCGGCGCACGGCGTCCTCTTCCTCCACGGGGGTTGCGGAAGGGTCCACGACGGTTTTCTGGTCGGTGCTGTGCAGGACGGCGGCGCGTTCCACCACTTCAAGCTCCGCCCGGCCCTCGGTGCCGTTGACCGCCACCCGGTAGCCTTCCCAGGGGCTGTGCGCGTTCAGCGAGTAGCTCAGGCGCGGCCCACCCTGGTACTCCACCACCAGGGCCAGGTTGTCCTCAATGGTGATGCCGGCGGTGAAGACATCCTGGTCGCGGCGGTAGCCGTCGTAGTGTTCGTTGTCCAGGAACAGTGCCTTGAGCCGCTCGTCCTCGCGCAGGTCCAGCGCGAAGGGGTCCTTCTCGCCGGCGGGGGCATCGGCGTCGGGCGTTCCCCGTTCCGGGCGTGGGCCAAGGCCGCGCTCGGCAGCGTTCTTGTCGCCATAGAACTTCAGGCCACCGGAAGCGAAGACCCGCTCCGGGACGTCGTCGATCCACCAGTTGACCAAGTCAAAGTGGTGCGACGCCTTGTGGATGAGCAGCCCGCCGGAGTTCTTCTTCTCACGGTGCCAGCGGCGGAAGTAGTCCGCGCCGTGGACGGTGTCCAGGACCCAGCTGAAGTCGACGGACGTGACTTTGCCGATCACGCCGCTCTGGATGATTTCCTTGAGCGCGCTGTTGCGGGGCGAGTAGCGGTAGTTGAACGTGACCACCACGTTCCGGCCGGTTTCCTGGACGGCCTGGGTGATGCGGCGGCAGCCTTCGGCATCGATGGTCAGTGGCTTTTCGACCACGACATCCGCTCCGGCACGAAGACCCTCAACAATATAGTCCGCATGGGTGTAGTCCGGGGTGGTGACAATAATCCGGTCGATGCCGTTGGCCTGGATAAACGCTGTCAGGTCCGCGGGATCAAAGGACGCCACCGGTCCCGGCGCGCCCAGTTCCTGGATGAGCTTCTGGTAAAACTCCACGCGTCCGGGATTCACATCGGAGAACGCCACCAGTTCGGCGGTATCGGCGTGCTTGCCGAAGATGGCCCGGATGTACATCTCGGAGCGGCCACCGGTGCCGATCAGGGCGATGCGGGTCTTCCCGCCGTCCTTGGCAGTGGCCTGGGCGGCAGCTGCGGCCGACGTCGTCTCGGCTGTGTTGACCATGGGGTCCCTTTCGAAAGCTCATTGAACGGCCGTGGGAACGGCGGCTGTGGATCAGCGGCGGCACTCTGCTGCACCGGTTGGAAAAGCAGGCGAGAAAGCGTTTTCTCAGTTGTCTATAAAAGTTCTACCAACCCCGCGGGGCATTCGTCAACCATTTCCCGCGCTGAGGGAAAGCGCTTTCTTCGCTCCCGGCGCAGGACATCTGCCGGCGGTCCGGGAAAACGGCTGGGAAAAGCATAGAAATCGCTTTCCTACGCCCGTATATGCTGTCTTTCAAAGCAGGTTGCCATCACGGCCGGCCGCCCGGGCACCAACCGGTCGCGGCAGCTCCGGCGGATGGCGCAAACGAAGGGTTCCCCATGGCCAGGAAATCGGCAAGCGGCAGGATCGGCATCGCAGATGTCGCCGTGAAGGCGGGAGTCTCCCATGCCACCGTTTCGCGTGTCATGAACGGAAACTTCACCGTGGACCCGGACATTGCCGCCAGGGTCCGTGCAGCGGCCGCCGAACTGAAGTACCAGCCCAATCCCGTGGGCCGCAGCCTGGCCCTGGGCAAGACGGACACCATCGGCATTGTGGTGCCGGACCTGGCCAACCCCACCTTCCAGGCGATCCTCCGCGGCCTGAGCCGGGCAGCCGCCCAGGACGGTTACCGCGTGCTCATCGCGGACTCATTCGAAGTGTCCAGCGAGGAGTCCATCCTCGCGGGCGAGGCGCGCCGGCGCTGCGACGGGCTGGTCCTGTGCGCCCCGCGCATGTCCGATGCGGAACTGGAGGAGATCGCACCCTCGCTGCACCCGCTGGTGCTGATCAACCGCACCACCTCCACTCCGAACGTGCCCAGCCTGGTGGTGGACTACGGCCAGGGCGTCCAGGACATCGCGGGGCACCTTGTGGAATTGGGCCACACCCGCCTGGCCTTCCTCGCGGGCCCGCCCCGCAGCGCCTCCAATGAGATGCGGCTCAAGGGCCTGGAGGCCTTCAGGGCCGCCCACCCCGAGGTGGAGGTGACCATGCTGGAGGGCGGCTCCGACTTCGACACCGGGCACGAAGCGGTGGATGCCGTCCTGGCGAGCGGGGCCACAGGCATCCTGGCATTCAATGACCTGGTGGCAATGGGCCTGATGAGCGGACTGCATGAGCGCGGCCTGGACGTCCCCGGGGACATTTCCGTGACCGGCTTCGATGACATCCCCTTCGCCAGGTACACGACGCCGGCCCTCACCACCGGTGCGGTCCCCATCACCGAACTGGGCGAGCAGGCCTGGCACCAGCTCCGGGCGCTGATCCGGAAGGAAGGCAATGCGTCCACGGGCAGCCGCTACCAGCCGCGGCTGGAAGTGCGGGCCAGCACCGGGCCGGCCAAGGCGCCGCGCAGCACGGTCCACGGCTGAGCCTTTCTGTACGCTCCGCCCAGGCTTATCCCGCGCCCAGCCCGGCCTCTTTGTAGAATCCCTCGATGTGGGCCGCCACGAGTTCCGCGGCCCGGGCGCCGTCCCCATTCCTGACCGCAGCGAGGATGGCGTGGTGTTCGGTGCGCAGGCGCGACGCTGTGGCTTCCCAGTCCGGCAAGGTGGCCGTGAGTTCGGCAGCGTAGCCCTGGATGGCTTCCCGGAGCGACCCCATCATGGCACTGACCACCGCATTGCCGGCGGCGTTGGCCAGGGCCAGGTGGAACCGGACATCGAGGGCCAGGAAATCGCTGGCCGAGAGTCCGTCCGGGGCATCCATGGCCGCCAGGAGCGCGGCAGCCCCGTCAAGTTCGGGTGCGTCCTGCGGGGCTTTCGCCGCAGCCCATGACTCCAGCAGGACCCGCGTTTCCACGATGTCCGCCACGGGCAGGTGCTGGGTGGCCACGTGCAGCCGCAGGGCGGATCCCAGCGCCGCGGTGGGGTCCGAAATCACCACCGTCCCGGCTTCCGGCCCGGACCCGACGCCCGCGCGGACCACTCCCATTGCCTCCAGAATCCGGATCGCCTCGCGGACCGATGTGCGGGAGACCTTGAGCTGTTCGGCCAAGGTGCGCTCCGCCGGCAGCCTTCCACCCACGGCCAACCGGCCGGCCGAGAGTTGGTCCTCGATCCAGGACAGGACCAGCTGATGGGTACGCATAGGCCAATGGTACTTGATGTGGTTGGACCACATCACCTAGAGTGTGGTTGGACCATAGGAGGACCCATGACGCATACCATCCAGCCCAACAACCCTGAGGCGACCCCGGCGCCGGACACCACCGACATCCCCGCAGCGCCGGCACCCGCCCCGGCACCGTCGTCGTCCGCGCTGCCCGCAGCCCTGAAGCGCCGCATTCCCAAGTACTCGGACCTGGCGCCGCTGATGCAGTTCAAGAAGCCGGAGTTCAGCAAGGAGGCGCGGCTGAAGCGGGCCAGCACCATCTGGGAACTCCGCGACATCGCCAAGCGCCGCACCCCCAAGGCGCCTTTCGACTACACCGACGGCGCGGCTGAAGAGGAGATCACGCTCCGCCGCGCCCGCCAGGCCTTCCTGGACATCGAGTTTCGGCCGGGCATCCTGCGGAACGTCTCCGCCATCGACCTCAGTACGGAGATCCTGGGAAAGCCCTCGCGGCTTCCCGTTGGCATCGCACCGACAGGGTTCACCCGGATGATGCAGTCCGAGGGCGAATACGCAGGGTCGCAGGCAGCGGAGGCCGCAGGCATCCCCTACACCCTGTCCACCATGGGCACCGCCTCGATCGAGGACGTCGCCGCTGCCGCACCCAACGGGCGCAACTGGTTCCAGCTGTACCTGTGGACGGACCGGGACCGGTCGCTGGAACTGATCGAGCGCGCAGCCAGGGCGGGCAACGACACCCTCATGGTGACCGTGGACACTGCCGTGGCCGGCGCCCGCCTGCGCGACGTCCGCAACGGCATGACCATCCCGCCGGCGCTCACGGTGAAGACCGTCCTGGATGCCTCCTACCGGCCGGCCTGGTGGTTCAACTTCCTCACCCACGAGCCGCTCACGTTCGCCTCGCTCTCCCGCTACACCGGCACCGTGGCCGATCTCATCAACTCCATGTTCGATCCCACCCTCACGTTCGAGGACCTGGACTGGCTGCGCGAAACCTGGAAAGGCAAGCTGGTGGTCAAGGGCATCCAGACCGTTGAGGACGCCCGCGAGGTAGTGGACCACGGCGCCGACGGCGTGGTCCTGTCCAACCACGGCGGCCGCCAGCTGGACCGGGCCCCCATCCCGTTCCACCTGCTGCCCGGGGTCAAGGAGGCCTTCGCGGCGGACAACACCGATGCCGCCATCATTCTGGACACCGGGATCATGAGCGGCGCGGACATCGTGGCCGCCCTGGCCCTGGGCGCGGACTTCACCCTGATCGGCCGCGCCTACCTCTACGGCCTGATGGCCGGCGGACGGGCGGGAGTGGACCGCACCCTGCAGATCCTCGAGAAGGACATGGCGCGGACCATGGCGCTGCTGGGCGTCAGCAAGGTGTCCGAACTCACCCCGGACCACGTGCGCCTGCTGGCCAAGTAGGCTGCGCTGCGCTTACCGCTCCGCGGGGATTACTTCTTGCGGCCGAACTTAGGGAGGTTGGGCAGGTTCGCCAGCAGGTCGGCGGCCTTGGTGGCGGCGCGGCCAACAGTCCTGCCGATCTGCTGGGGCACGCTGTCATCGCTCAACGGGGCGGCCGTCCCGCCGGGAATCACGACGGCGGGGCTCAGCTCGGCGCCTTCGCGCACCAGGACGGGCGCCGGGACTTCCTCCCGGGTCTGCGACGTGCCTGGCCCGGCAGCGCCGGCGGCCCGGGACAGGGAGGGGGCCGCGGCGGCGACGCCTTCGGTCAGGTGGGCAGCGCCCGCTGTGGCACTGCCCGCCTGGGCCGGGACTGCCTGATCCGGGATTTCCTGATGATGGCCACGCGGTGCCGTGGCGGCTTTGGCTCCAGGGCCGACGTCGAACGTCTCCAGCCAGCTGGCGATGCCCTCCAGCGGCCCGCGGTTCAACGCGTAGTACCGCTTCTGGCCTTGGGCCCGCATGCTGACCAGCTGTGCTTCACGAAGGACTTTCAGGTGCTTGGAAATGGTGGGCTGGCTCGCCGCCAGTTCCTCCACCAGCTCCCCCACGGCCTTGTCTCCTGCCCGGAGGGCCACCAGGATATCCCGCCGGGTGGATTCCGCTATGACGGCAAATACGTCGTCTGTCACCATGCCTCCCACCCTAGCGACATATGCCCCGAAAGGCATCAACTATTTCGGCCGCCAGGGAGCCTAGTCGAACCAGGGGTCCAGCCCGTGCAGCGGGAACACTGCCTTGCGGGTGGCCATGACAGTGCGGTCCACGGCGTCGTTGGGGTCGAAGCCCACTTCCCAGGACCGCCACCACAGCTCCACGTCATCCCCCATGAGGGCCGGCGCCTCCCTGCCGAACTTCTCCGTCACATACTGCCGCCAGTCCCCGGGCACGGGCGTCCGCAGCGGCACGGGCCGTCCGGCGGCGATGGCCACCAGGTGGCTCCAGGCCCGCGGCACCACGTCCAGCACGTTGTAGCCGCCGCCGCCGGTGGCGATCCACCGGCCACCGCAGTAGCGCTCGGCCAGATGCCCGACGGCGTTCGCTGCCTCCCGCTGTCCGTCCACGCTGAGGTTGAGGTGCGTCAGGGGATCGCTGCGGTGTGAATCGCAGCCGTGCTGGCTCACGATCACCTCGGGTTCGAAGGCGCCCACCAGTTGCGGCACCACGGCGTAGAAGGCGCGGAGCCACCCGGCGTCACCGGTGCCCGCAGGCAGGGCAACATTCACTGCGGTTCCTTCTGCCGCCGGGCCGCCGATCTCGTTGGCGAACCCGGTCCCGGGAAAGAGGGTCAGCCCTGTCTCATGCAGCGAGAGGGTGAGGACCCGGGGATCATCCCAGAAGATGTTCTGGGTGCCGTCCCCGTGGTGGGCGTCGACGTCGATGTAGGCCACTTTGCGTACGCCGCCGTCGAGCAGCTTCTGCACCGCAACCGCTGCGTCGTTGTAGATGCAGAATCCGCTGGCACGGTCCCGGGACGCGTGGTGCATGCCGCCGCCGAAGTTGACGGCGTGGACGGCCGACCCCTCCAGCACGCGCGATGCCGCCAGCAGGGAGCCGCCGGCCAGGCGTGCCGCGGCCTCATGCATGCCGGCGAACGCGGGATCGTCCTCAGTTCCCAGCCCCCGGGACTCGTCCGGCCGGGAGGGGTCCGTGCTGACACGGCGGACCGCCGCCACGTATTCCGGCGAGTGAACGGACTGCAGGTCGGCGTCCGAGGCCACCTCCGGCGCCGCGACGTCAACATGGTCCAGGTCGAACAGACCCAGGCTGCGGGCAAGGCGGGCCGTCAGGTCCATCCGCTCCGGCGCCATGGGGTGGCCCGGACCAAAGTTGTAGGCTGTCATGTCAGGACTCCACGCCACCATCGTTGGCGGCGCGGGCTGGCTGAGGCCGGGCATGTATGTCATCAATCACAGGCTACCCGAGCCCGCACGGCCGCCCACCCGGCCATGACGCGGGCTTTAGTGGTTTACTACTGGGGGAAGCCGTTACAACCGAGGAAAAGCCACACATGACCCAGAGCCAGTCGAGGCCCCGGACGCCGGCCACCTGGCACCCCCCGGCGCAGGAGCGGGAGGGCCTCCGGGTCCTCACGCGGCTGCGCGACTTCATTGACGACATTGCCAACACCACACCCGCACGGCTGGCGCTGACGGCGTTCGCCGCCGTCTGCACGGTGTTCACGTTCCTGCTGTCCCTGCCGGTCTCCTCAGCTGACGGAACCCCCACGCCTATCCACCAGGCGCTGTTCACCGCGGTCTCTGCGGTGTGCGTCACGGGGCTCACGGTGGTGTCGACGGCGGTCCACTGGTCCTTCTTCGGCCAGCTGGTGATCCTGGTGGGCATCTTCATCGGCGGCTTGGGCACCTTGACGCTGGCGTCGTTGCTGGCACTGATGGTGAGCAAGCGGCTGGGTGTCCGGGGCAAGATCATCGCGGCGGAGTCCATGAACAACGCCGGGCGCCTGGGCGAGGTGGGCACCCTGCTGCGGATCGTCATCACCACGTCCGTGGTCATCGAGGGTGTCCTGGCGCTCGCGCTGGTCCCCCGGTTCCTCACCCTGGGTGAGCCCTTCTGGCAGTCGGTGTGGCACGGTATTTTCTATGCCATCTCGTCGTTCAACAACGCCGGCTTCACGCCGCACTCGGACGGGATCGTGCCCTACGAGACGGACCTCTGGATCCTGATCCCCCTCATGGTGGGGGTCTTCATGGGCAGCCTGGGATTCCCCGTGGTGATGGTCCTGCAGCAGAACGGCCTGAACTGGAAGAAGTGGAATCTCCACACCAAGCTCACCATCCAGGTTTCCCTGATCCTCCTGGCGGCAGGGGCGTTCCTGTGGGCGCTGATGGAGTGGGACAACGCCCGGACCATCGGCACCATGAGCGTGGGCGACAAGATCACCCACGCGCTCTTCGCGTCCGTGATGACGCGTTCGGGCGGATTCAACCTGGTGGACCAGAACCAAATGGACTCCACCACCATGCTGCTGACCGATGCCCTGATGTTTGCCGGCGGCGGCTCCGCCTCCACGGCCGGCGGCATCAAGGTGACCACCATCGCCGTCATGTTCCTGGCCATCGTCGCCGAGGCCCGTGGCGACGCCGACGTCAAGGTCTACGGCCGGACCATCCCGCAGGGCAGCATGCGGGTGGCCATCTCTGTGATCGTCGCCGGCGCCACCCTGGTTTCCGTGTCGGCTTTCCTGCTGCTGCACATCAGCGGCCAGTCACTTGACCGTGTGTTGTTCGAAACCATCTCCGCGTTCGCCACGGTGGGACTCAGCACCAACCTCAGCGCGGAGGTGCCGCCCGCCGGCGTCTACGTCCTCACGGCGCTGATGTTCGCGGGCCGCGTGGGTACCGTTACCCTCGCCGCTGCCCTGGCCCTGCGCCAGCGCAGCCAGTTGTACCACTATCCCGAAGAGAGGCCGATCATTGGCTAGTTCCACAGACGCCCCCCGGCGCCCCGCCCACAATGCCCCTGTACTGGTGATCGGGCTGGGCCGCTTCGGATCATCCACGGCTGAACAGCTGGTGAAGCAGGGCCGGGAAGTCCTCGCGATCGAACGGGACCGGAACCTGGTGCAGAAATGGGCGCCCCTCCTGACCCACGTGGTGGAGGCGGACGCCACCAACATCGATGCGCTCCGCCAGCTCGGCGCCCAGGAGTTCAGCTCCGCCGTCGTGGGTGTGGGCACCTCCATCGAATCCTCCGTGCTGATTACCGTCAACCTGGTGGACCTCGGCATCGAGCACCTGTGGGTGAAGGCCATTACGCCCTCCCACGGCAAGATCCTGACCCGCATCGGCGCCAACCACGTGATCTACCCGGAAGCCGACGCCGGTGTCCGCGCCGCGCACCTGGTCTCCGGGCGCATGCTGGACTTCATCGAGTTCGACGACGACTTTGCCATCGTGAAAATGTACCCGCCGCGCGAAACCGTGGGTTTCACCCTGGACGAGTCAAAGGTCCGTTCCAAGTACGGCGTGACCATTGTGGGCGTGAAGTCCCCCGGCGAGGACTTCACCTATGCCCGGCCCGAGACCAAGGTGTCCTCCCGCGACATGCTCATCGTCTCCGGCCACGTGGACCTGCTCGAACGGTTCGCCGCGCGGCCCTAGCCGAGCTGCCTGGTAATCTCCGCTGCCCGGTCGGCTGCCGCGCGGGCACCGGCCGCAATGATGGCCGGGATGCCCTGTTCGTCGAAGGTGGCAATGGCGCGTTCGGTGGTGCCGTTGGGGCTGGTCACGGCTTTGCGCAGCGCTGCCGGGTCCGCTCCGGGCTGGGCGAGCATGAGGCCCGCACCGGCAACCGTTTCGCGCGCCAGCAACAGGGACAACTCCCGGTCCAGGCCCAGTTCCTCCCCGGCGGACGCCATGGCCTCGGCGAGGTAGAAAGCGTAGGCCGGGCCGGACCCGCTGATGGCGGAGAGCGCGTCCACCTGCTCCTCCGGGACCTCCACCACGGTGCCTGCGCCCTGGAGGATGTCCTTGACCTTCTGGAGCTGCCCAGGGCTGCAGTGGGTTCCTGGCGAGACGGACACGACGCCGCGCCCCAGTTTTGCCGGCGTGTTGGGCATGGTCCGGATGACCGGCTGCCCTTCCGGGAGGGCTGCCTCGAGTTGGGCGATCGAGACCGCGGCGGCGACGCTGACCACCACGGTGTCCGGCGAAAGTGCCGGGCTGATCTCCCGGGCAAGGTCCGCGATGCCCACCGGCTTGACGCCAAGGATGACGACGGCGGACCCCTTGGTGGCTTGCCTGTTGTTGTCAGGTTCCTCCTCGCCGGCAATGGCAGTGATCCCCGGGTAGCGCTCGGCCAGCTCGGATGCACGCTCCGCGCGGCGGACCGTGGCCACCACATCCCCGGGATCCGTCCCTGCCTCCAGCAGGCCGCCAAGAATGGCCTCGTTCATGGATCCACAGCCAAGGAATGCGATTCGGTTGCTCATGCCTCCATCATTGCAGGAGGCAGGCATTCACAGGCAACTCCCATCTTCACCGCAGGCAGCACACAACTTGCGGTCCTAACGTAGTTATTACCTCATTGAGGGTGCGAGTGATGCGGCAGGCATGGGGATGCCTGCCAGGGCACCGGCGGCGCGGCGACAGGTTTTCCCCCATTTTCCTGTTGCCCGCCCCGGTGCTTCCGCTTTTAACGGCCGCGGCAGCGGGGGCGTCGGGCCCCTAGACCGGTGCTTCCACCGGCCGGGAAGCGGCCACATGCGGTGCCGGCTCCAGCGGACCGGAAAATACCAGCTGGTCCAGGCGCCGGAGGATGAGGCCTTCACGCAGTGCCCAGGGGCAGATGCGGAGCTTCTTGAACTTGAACATCTCAAGCGCGGCTTCGGCCACCAGCGCGCCGGCCAGGAGCTGATGGGCCCGCGCCTCGGAGACGCCGGGAAGGTGCAGCCTGTCCTCCGAGCTCATGGCCGAGATCCGCTGGGTCCAGATCCCCAGGTCCGAGGCGTGCAGTTCCCGTTTGACGTACGGGCCCTCAGCGCTGGGGGCAGCCCCGGCGATCCGGGCCAGGGAGCGGAAGGTCTTGGAGGTGCCGGCCACCACATTGGCCCGGCCCAGGCCGTCGAACCCGCGGACGGCGGGCTTGAGCGTCGCCCTGATATAGCGCCGGAGTTCCTTGACGCTTTTGGCCGACGGCGGATCCTCGGCGAGCCAGTCCCGGGTGAGGCGGCTTGCGCCGAGCGGCACGGACGTGGCCACTTCGGGGAGCTCGTCCTGGCCGAAAGCCATTTCAAAGGAACCGCCGCCGATGTCCAGGTTCAGGATGGGTCCGGCGCCCCACCCGTGCCAGCGCCGCACCGCGAAGAACGTCATGGACGCTTCCTCGCTTCCGGTGAGTTCCTGGAGGGTCACCGTGGTTTCGTGCTTGACCCGGGCCAGCACTGCCGGGCCGTTGGTGGCCTCGCGGATGGCTGACGTACAGAAGGCCAGCAGGTCCTCGGCCTTGTGCCGGGCAGCAAATTCCCACGCTTCCAGCACGAACTCGGTCAGCTCGTGCTGGCCCTCGTCGCTGATGCTGCCGTCCGGCTCCAGGTACTGGACCAGGGACAGCGGCCGCTTGTGGGACGCGAACGGGACCGGCTGCGCGCCGGGGTGGGCATCCACCAGGAGCAGATGGACAGTATTGGAACCGATATCGAGGACGCCTAGACGCATGGGGACATTATTGCTCGTCAGCGCGCTTGAAGTCGCGCCTGATGTTGGCCACGCCTTCGGGGTTGATCTCGAAACCATAGGCAGCACCGGGGTTGATCACCATGCCGAGTTCATCGCCAAGGTTGGCGATGATGGCGGCGCCCTGGGTGCCCAGCACGTTGGGTGCAGCTTCAAGGTACTGCTGGTCCACCCGGCTCGGGTGCGAGAACACGGCAAGGACGGGGTCGCCGTCGGCGTTGGCAAGGACCAGGGGCTCCACCTGGGAGTCGATGCCCTCAACCGTGTCCGAGCTGATGATGTAGACCTCGCTGTTCAGGAACGACAGGATGACGTCCACGGGGTTCGCGTCGGGTTGTCCGCCGGTGGCGAGCTTCTCTTCGAGGTCGTTGAGCGGCTGGAGGTCCGTGTGCGCTGGCTGTTCAGTCATACGACTAGCCGATCACGATCCGGTGGCCGGCGCAAACGCGCCGGCCACGGGCTACTTCTTCGCCGTTGCCTTCTTCTTGGCCGGAGCCTTGCGGGTGGCGGTCCGCTTGACCGGACCCTTGGCGCGTTTCTCGGCCAGGAGTTCCACGGCCTGTTCGCGCGTCAGTTCCTCGAGGGGCGTGGCCCGCGGAACCGTGATGTTGGTGATCCCGTCGGTGATGTAGGGGCCGAACCGGCCTTCCTTCACCACGATGTTCTTCTCGGACACCGGGTCCGGGCCGAACTCTGCCAGCGGCGGAACCGCGGCGCGGGCGCCCCGCTGCTTGGGCTGGGAGTAGATCTCCAGCGCCTGCTCCAGCGTGATGGTGAAGATTTCCTCTTCCGAGCCGATGGACCGGGAGTCGGTTCCCTTCTTCAGGTACGGGCCGAACCGGCCGTTCTGCACCGTGATGAGGTTGCCCTCGGCGTCCTCGCCCAGGACGCGGGGCAGGCTCATGAGCTGCAGCGCCTCGTCCAGCGTGACCGATTCGACGGTCATGGATTTGAACAGCGAACCGGTGCGCGGCTTGGCCTTGACCGGCTTCTTGGGCGGCTTGGGCTTGCCGTTCTTGTAGTACTCCACCGGCTGCGCCGCAATTTTTTCCTCGGTCATCTCCGGGATGATCTCGGTGACGTAGGCGCCGTAGCGGCCGTTCTTGGCAACAACGGTGTGGCCCGTGTGCGGGTCGGTGCCCAGCACGCGTTCCTCCGGCGCCGCCGTCTCCATCAGTTCGATGGCCTTGGCGGCGGTGAGCTCGTCGGGGGCCAGGTCCTCGGGCACATTGGCGCGCGCCGATTCGACGATTTCGCCGGTCTTCGGGTCCACCACTGCCGCCGAGCTTTCCAGGTAGGGGCCAAACTTGCCCACCCGGAGGGTGATGTCGTCGGTGATGGGGATCGAGTTGATTTCCCGGGCATCGATCTCGCCCAGGTTGTTCACGATGCTCAGCAGGCCGGGGTCGGAGTCCTCGCCGAAGTAGAAGTGCCGCAGCCATGACGCGCCGGCTTCCTGGCCGTTGGCGATCTTGTCCAAATCGCCTTCCATGTCGGCGGTGAACTCGTAGTCCACGTAGTCGGAGAAGTGCTGCTCCAGGAGCCGGATGACCGAGAAGGCGATCCAGCTGGGCACCAGCGCGGAGCCCTGCTTCCGGACGTAGCCGCGGTCCTGGATGGTGGAGATGGTGGAGGCGTAGGTGGACGGGCGGCCGATGCCCTTCTTTTCCAGTTCCGCGGTCAGGGATGCTTCGGTGTAGCGCGGAGGCGGGGAGGTCTCATGGCCCACGGCCTGGATGTCCGCAGCGGTGAGGGAGTCGCCCTTGGCCACGTTGGGCAGGCGGCGCGCTTCGTCGGAGTCGTCGTCGCCGCGCGTCTCGTCCTTGCCTTCCTCGTAGGCGGCGAGGAAGCCGGGGAAGGTAATCACGGTGCCGGAGGCGGAGAATTCCGCGTCCCGCCCGTCGGTGGCCACGGCACCCAGGCGGATGGTCGCCGTCGAACCCTTGGCGTCGCCCATCTGGGAGGCGACGGTGCGCTTCCAGATCAGTTCGTACAAACGGAATTCGTCGCCCGACAGCTGCTTGGCCACCTGGGCCGGGGTGCGGAACGAGTCGCCGGCGGGGCGGATGGCCTCGTGTGCCTCCTGCGCGTTCGCTGCCTTGCCGGTGTACACGCGCGGTGACTGCGGGATGTACTCGGGGCCGTACAGCTCCGAAGCCTGCCGGCGGGCAGCGGTGATGGCTTCGTCACTCAGCGCGGAGGAGTCCGTACGCATATAGGTGATGTAGCCGTTTTCATACAGCCGCTGGGCGATCTGCATGGTGCTCTTGGAGGAGAAGCGCAGCTTCCGGCCCGCCTCCTGCTGCAGCGTGGAGGTGGTGAACGGCGCCGCGGGACGCCGGGTGTACGGCTTGGTGTCAACGGAGCGGACCCGGAACTCCGCATCCTGCAGCCCTGCCGCCAGGGACGTTGCCAGTTCCTCGTTGAGGTGGGCCACGTTCCGGGAAGTGAGTTCGCCGTTGTCGTTGAAATCGCGGCCCGTGGCCACCTTGGCGCCGTCAACGGCGGCAAGCTTGGCCTTAAAGGAGCCGGAGTCGGCACCGAACTGGCCGGTCAGGTCCCAGTAGGAGGCTGCCTTGAAGGCCATGCGTTCGCGTTCACGGTCCACCACCATGCGGGTGACCACGGACTGCACGCGCCCGGCGGACAGTCCCCGCGCCACCTTGCGCCACAGCACGGGGGAGATTTCGTAGCCGTAGAGCCGGTCAAGCACGCGGCGGGTTTCCTGGGCATCCACCAGGTCCTGGTCCACGTCGCGCAGGTTGCCCATGGCGCGCTGGATGGCTTCCTTGGTGATTTCGCCGAACGTCATCCGGTACACCGGGACCTTGGGCTTCAGCACTTCCAGCAGGTGCCACGCGATGGCTTCGCCTTCGCGGTCCCCATCGGTTGCGAGATAGAGTTCGTCGGCGTCCTTGAGCGCAGCCTTGAGCTCGGTCACCTTTTTCTTCTTGTCCGGGGACACCACGTAGTACGGCTTGAAGTCGTGCTCAATGTCCACGGCGAACTTGCCCACCGATGTCTTCTTCAGCTCGGCAGGGAGTTCGGACGGCTGCGGCAGGTCGCGGATGTGACCAATGGAGGCCTCAACGATGAAGCCCTCGCCGAGGTACTTGGCGATGGTCTTGCTCTTGGCCGGAGACTCCACAATCACGAGTTTCTTGCCGGTTTTGGCCTTGCTTGGCACTGTGCTCCTACAGAAAAAGGTTGCTGGGGCAGATGAGCCCATGTTCGCCTAGTTCACCATATTTTGGGGAATCGTGCGCATTCATGTGGAAAAGACGGGGTTCCGGCGAGCGTCTTAGGGGGCCTCCCGTCAGGCTGGGCTCCCTGCCGGAATGAGGAAGCCGTCGCGGACCAGGTTGGCCACGTCGGCGAGCAGCGCACCCTGGAAGGATCCGGCGTCGAACCCTTGCTCCCCGTCCCCGCCGGCGTCCAGGGCCCCACCCAGGAGGGCCTCCAGGGCACCGGCGATCTGACCGGCGGTGAGGTCGCCGTCGCACGCGGACACGAAGCCCGCCAGCTCGGTGCTCATCAGGTTGGTGCGCCGAAGCCCGGCACCCTGCCGGAGCAGGATCACGCCCGGGTGTTCGGCGCCGGGGCGCTGGTGGCGCTCCTCGGTGACGTCGTCGGCCACCAGCAGGTGCGTGCCGGCAAGATCATGCGCGGCCAGCCAGTCGCTGCGTTCGACGGCGGCACCCAGGTGGGGTCCGATGGGCTGCTCGATGGGGTAGCTGATTTCCTCGAAACGGCTGATGGCGGCCGGGCCGCCGTGTGCGGGGCGCCGCAGCCACACCATGCCGAAACCGATCCCTGCCACGTTCCGGGAGGCGAAGTCGTCAAGGTAGGCGGCGTACGCGTCCCGGTAGTGCTGCCGGTCCCGGGATTCCGAGGCGTCCTGCAGCCAGGTTTCGGCATATTGTTCCGGGCTGACCTGCTCGCGCTGGATAAACCATGCGTCAGTTCCCGCCCGCACCCACGACTTTGGCCGCTCGTCCCAGCCAGAGCCGGCCGGGACTTCCCAGTTGCCCAGCATCTGTGCCGAACCGCCGGGGGCCAGGATCCCGGGCAGGTCCGCCACCAGGGAGGCGACGATGTCATCGCCCGGGAGGCCGCCGTCGCGGTAGGTGAACTGGTCCGCGGCATCCTCGCCGGAACTGCGCGGGGTGATGACGAACGGCGGATTGGAGACCACCAGGCCGAATTCCTCACCGGTTACAGGCCCCAGGAGGGAACCCAGGCGCAGGCTCACCCGGTCCTCAAGCCGGTCGGGATCGACGGACAGCGCCTCTGCATTGAGCAGGATGTTGAACCGGGCGTAGGCCAGGGCTCGCTCGGAGATGTCGGTGGCGGTCACGTGCTGGCAGTGGTGGAGCAGGTGGAAGGCCTGGATGCCGCAGCCGGTTCCCAGGTCCAGGGCGCGCTCGGTGTGGCGGCGGATGGTGGTCTGCACCAGGGTGGTGGAGGCCTGCCCGATGCCCAGGACGTGGTCGTGCCGCAGCACCCCGGCCTGCTGGTGGGCGGCAAGGTCGCTGGCCACCCACAGCTCGGCGCCGCCGCTGCCGTCGTCATTCCTGTCCCATCCGTACGGCCGCAGGTCGGCCTTGGCGGTGAGCAGGCCCGAGCCGGGAACGGGCTGTACCAGCCCAAGCTCGAGGAGGCCTTCCACGCCTGTGCCCGGCAGGGCGGCGTCGAGCGTTTCCCGTTCCTGGGGCTCGGCAAGGAGCCACAGACGGACGACGGCGGCAAGCGGCGCTGCTTGGTTGTCCTGCCGCACTGCCCGCTCGGCAGCGAGCAGCGCGGGGATGATCTGGTCCCGGTTCAGTGCCGCGGAGGCGGTGGGGCCAAGCAGCCGGGCGACGCCGTCGAGCGTGTAATCGAGGCGGCGGAGGTCTGCGGCTAGCGCCGCCAGCAGGCCGGGAAGGTCGCTGCGGGGAGCGTCGGGGGTGTTGCCGGCGGTGAACTCGTGAGGGGATCTAGGCACCGCTCAAGTTTAGTCCGGCCTGCCTGCGCGGTACGGTGGAGCCATGCCTTCACGTCCTGCCCTCCTTCCGCGCGCCCGCATGGCAGCCGCTGCGGTGCGCCGGCCGCTGCCGGGGACTCTGTTTGCCGCGGTCCTCGCCCTGGCCGTTGCGGGGTGTTCGCCCGGGACCTCCGTGGAGAATGCGGATGTCCCCAAGTGGCGGGCCACGGCCCTGCCCTCCTCCTCAGCGGCCGTTGTGCTCCAGGACTCGGGCAAGATCCTTAACCGCGACCGGATCGTGCAGGCGGCCGCAAGGGTGCCTGCCGGAAGCTACACGCTGACGGCAGTCTGTGACGGGACGGGGAAGGCCTTCTTCGCGGTGACGCTGGACGGCAAGCCCGTGGCGGAAGCCGGGGCCGCCTGCAACGGCCGGCGCGAGACCACGAAAATCAGCCTGCCGGCTGCCGGACGGGTAGAAATCAGCAGCTCCAGCGTGGACGCTCCGCTGCTTTACGCCTACCAGCTGGTACCGGCCCAATAACGCCCGCTCGGGCTATGGTCCGCCGCCCGCTGCGGGCATAAAGTCTGACTATGCCCAGTGTGCGGAGAATCTCCGCGCCCCTTCCCCGAGGGAGAGCACGGGCGCCGCTGGCACCGAAGCCCGCCGCCGCCGTCGCCCTTGGGCTGGTGCTTGCGGCAGGTGCGCTGGCCGGCTGCGAATATACGTACGACGACGCCCGGACCGGCACCGTGCAGGGCACCGCCAGCGCCGCCCCGGCGCCGGCCTTCACCCGTGACCCGTTGCAGCAGGACCCGGTCAGCGAGGCGGAACTGGGCGATTGGGTGTCGCGGGCGCTCCCCGACGGCACCGGTCCGGTGGTCCAGGCCGATGCCGGGCTCCTGGCCCCCGCGGAAGTGCGGACCATCTCCTCACCGGTCCTGAAGACCGGAACCTACACCCTGGCCATCGCCTGCAGGAGCCAGCGCCGGGTGACCTTCACGGTGCGCACTGAGACCCTCACGCTGGTGGACCTGGGCCTGCGGTGCGGCATCAACCGCGAAAACGTCATCTACCTGTCCACGGACAGCGTCCTGACGGTCAGGGTGGAGGCCAGGACCGCGGCCAACTATGCGTTCTGCGTGTACCGGCTCTGACGGCCGGGGTCGTCCCGGCGGGGGCCTCACCCTGGCTTGGCACCTGCGTCCGGAGCGGCACCGTCCTCAGGCGGCGGTGCAGCCTTGGGGGCAGCGCAACGTCTCGGGACTGGCGGCACACTCCGTGCAGTACAGCGTCAGCGTGCGGCAGGTGGGATTGGAACAGTTCTCGAACTTGCTGGTCGGCGCGGAGCAGCGGGCGCACTGGCCAATGGTCTTGGCGTCGTCGCTGAACTCCAGGTGCATACGCTTGTCAAAGACGTAGAGCGAGCCTTCCCACAGTCCCTGGTCCTTGAAGGCTTCGCCGTAGCGCACGATGCCCCCGTCCAGCTGGTACACCTCTTTAAAGCCGCGGTTCACCATCAGGCTGGAGAGCACCTCGCAGCGGATGCCCCCGGTGCAGTAGGTGACCACCGGCTTGTCCTTCAGGGAGTCGTACTTGCCGGAGTCCAGTTCCTTGATGAAGTCGTGGGTGGTGGCCACGTCCGGGACTACAGCGTCCTTGAACCGGCCTATCTCAGCTTCGAACGCGTTGCGGCCGTCGAAGAAGACGACGTCCTCGCCGTCCTTCTTCCTGGCATCCACCAGTTCATGGAGTTCCTCGGGTTTGAGGTGCTTCCCGCCGCCCACCACGCCGTTGGCGTCGACCTTGAGTTCTCCGGGTGCGCCGAAGGAGACGATCTCGTCCCGCACCTTGACGCTGAGCCGGGGGAAGTCCTCTGCTCCGCCGTCGGACCATTTGACGTCGATGCCGCGGAACCCGGCGTATTCGCGCGTGGTCTTGACGTACTGCTTAACGGCGCCGATTTCCCCGCCCACGGTGGCGTTGATTCCGTCCTTGGAGAGGATGATGCGGCCCGTAAGGCCCAGCTTCTCGCAGAGGGCGCGCTGCCAGAGCCGGACGGCGTCCGGATCGGTGATGGGGGTGAAGCCGTAGAAAAGCACAATTTTGTTCAAAGCCACGCATTTAAGGGTACCGGCTGCAGCGGCGGCCTGGTCCTGCTTCACAACGCCCGGAGGAGGGCCTCATTACGATTGCATAAGCGATTCCCTACCCCCTGTTGCTGGCGATCGGGCTGGAATAGTCTTCTTGCCATGAGTCCGGAAACCGCTGTTGAAGACATCACTGGCCTGCTTGAGGTGTGGGTTGCGGGCTGGGCCGGGTGTCGCGGTTACCAGACCGCCAAGGAGGGCCGCTTCCCGGCAGCACTCCGTGCTGATACCAGCGGCGAGTGGGAAGTCTTCGCCTCAGAACCTACTGATGACGAGTTCGCCACGCTGGCCGCCCGAACCGCAGAAACCCCCGCGCGGGTGCTGACCATCCTTACCAATGACCCCTCCCGCTATGCGGCAATGGCAGGCCGGCAGGGCCTGAATGTCACCTCGGATTCGCAGGCGATGATGATCGTTGACATGGAAACCCAGGACGCGGAGGACCCGTGGCTTTCCGATGACGACCTGAGACTTTCCACGTACGAAAGGGACGGCGTGTATTACGCCGAAGTCCTTTCGGGGGACGCGGTCGCGGCGGGCGGCCGGGCCTTCGTGGTGGGTGATACCGCCGTCTTTGACAAGATCATCACCCAGCCGGCATTCCAGCGCAGGGGCCTGGGGAGCCTGATCATGCGGGCGCTGGCGGCGCAGGCGTCCGGCCGCGGCATCCGGACCGGCCTCCTGCTGGCGTCCGTGGACGGGCAGAAGCTCTATTCGCACCTCGGCTGGAGCACCATTGCCCGGGTCCTGATGCTTTCGGCATCGCATGACGGATCGGATCTGTCGCTGAGCTGAGCCGGCCCGTCCGGCGGAGCCGGGCTGCGGGGTTCCCGTTGGTGACCCGTGACCTGCCGCGGTGCATCGGATGAAAGAATGGTGGGGTGAACCCCCATGACTCCCTGATTCCTCTGCTGGGCCGCGGCCCGGACCCGGAACAGCTCCGTCATGTCCGCAGGATCCCGGCGCGGGAGGCAATCCACGCGCCGTGGCCGGCCTGGGTGCACCCGGACATTCTCGGGGCGTACGGGTCGCTTGGCATCCGCGAGCCGTACCGGCACCAGGTGGACGCGGCCAATGCAGCATATGCCGGGGAGCACGTTGTGGTGGCCACCGGAACCGCGTCCGGGAAGTCGCTGGCGTACCAGTTGCCGGCGCTGGATGCGATCCACCGTTCCGAGCTGCGCGTGCTGGCGGAGCCGGGAAAGATTCACGACGACGGTGCCGTCACCCTTTACCTTTCCCCCACCAAAGCGCTGGCGGCCGACCAGCTGAACGCCATCCGGGCCCTGAGGCTGCCCACGGTACGGGCGGAAACGTACGACGGCGACACGGATCCGGCCGCCCGGCGGTGGATCCGGGACCACGCGAATTTCATCCTGGCCAACCCGGACATGCTGCATTTCGGCATCCTTCCCAACCATGCCTGGTGGGCCGGGTTCTTCCGCCGGCTGCGCTACGTCATCGTGGACGAGGCACACAGCTACCGTGGCGTCTTCGGATCGCATGTTGCTAACCTGATGCGCCGGCTCCGCCGGATCTGCGCGTACTATGGCGCGGGCACCTCGTTCCCCGAACCGGTCTTCATCGCGGCTTCCGCCACCGCCTCCGAGCCTGATGTCTCCTTCTCACGCCTCATCGGCGCCCCCGTGAAGGCGGTCTCCGAGGACTGCTCGCCCCACGGGGCCACCACCGTGGCGCTCTGGGAACCGGCGCTGACCGAGGTCCGGGGCGAGAACGGGGCCAAGGAGCGGCGGACGGCAGTGGCCGAAACTTCTGACCTGCTCGCCAACCTGGTGTCCGCCCGGATCCGGACCATTGCCTTCATCAAATCCCGCCGCGGCGCCGAGACCATCTCCGCCATCACCAAGCGGCTCCTTGACGAGGTGGACCCCAGCCTCCCGCAGCGGGTGGCCGCCTACCGCTCCGGATACCTTCCGGAAGAGCGGCGCGCGGTGGAGAAGGCGCTGCGGTCGGGCCAGCTGCTGGGCGTTTCCAGCACGTCCGCCCTGGAGCTGGGAATCGACATTTCCGGTCTCGATGCGGTCTTGGTGGCCGGCTGGCCCGGGACGCGGGCTTCCCTGTTCCAGCAGATTGGCCGCGCCGGCAGGGCGGGCCAGGATGCCATCGCCGCATTTGTGGCCAGCGATGATCCGCTGGACACCTTCCTGGTGAACCACCCGGAGGCGATTTTCGATGTCTCGGTGGAGGCCACGGTCTTCGACCCGTCCAACCCCTATGTGCTGGGACCACACCTCTGCGCCGCGGCAGCGGAACTCCCCCTGGGACCGGCGGAGCTGGACCTTTTTGGCGGAACTGCCGAAAAGCTCCTGGACCGTCTGGTGGCGCAGGGATATTTGCGGCGGCGTCCCGCCGGCTGGTTCTGGACCCACTCGCAAAGCGCCGCGGCCATGGTCAATCTCCGGGCCGACGGCGGCGGTCCGGTCAGCATCGTTGACGCCGAGACCGGCTCGCTGCTGGGGACCATGGACTCGCCCCAGACCCATTACCAGGCCCACACGGGCGCGGTATACGTCCACCAGGGCGACACCTACGTGGTGGAGGACCTGAACGAAGACGACCACTCTGTCATGGTTCGCCGGGCAAACCCCGACTACTACACCACAGCACGGGACGTGACCCAGATCGAGGTCCTGGACACGGTGCGGACCATGCAATGGGGCGATGTAACCGTCCACTTCGGCGATGTGAAGGTCACCACGCAGGTTGTCTCCTTCCAGCGCAAGGCCTTGATTTCCAACGAAGTCCTGGGTGAGGAGCCCCTTGAGCTGGGTGCCCGGGAGCTCTTCACCAAGGCCGTATGGTTCGTGGTGGACAACCGTTCCTTGACGCGGGCCGGCCTCATCGAAGCCCAGTTCCCCGGTGCCCTCCACGCCGCCGAGCACGCCGCGATCGGGCTCCTTCCCCTCGTCGCCTCCAGCGACCGCTGGGACATCGGCGGGGTCTCCACGGCACTGCATGCGGACACCGGGGTGCCCACCATCTTCGTGTATGACGGGCACCCCGGCGGGGCGGGGTTTGCCGAACGGGGCTTCGACAAGGCCATGGTGTGGCTGGCGGCAACCCGGGACGCCATCAAGGCCTGCGAGTGCGAGTCCGGCTGCCCGTCCTGCGTGCAGTCCCCCAAGTGCGGCAACAAGAACAATCCGCTGGACAAGGCCGCCGCGGTGACCCTGCTGGATGTCCTGCTCAAGGATGCCTCCGAGACGTCCCGTGTGGATGTGGAGGCGAGGAGCTGACGCCCGATGCCGGCGTCATCGCTATGGCGGCGGCCCTGCCCGGGCATGTCCGGTTGCGGCTCCCAGCAGCGGGCGCTCGCCGAGCCGGGTCCGCACCTCAATGGTCTGGCCCGCGCCCTCGGTACAGCTAAGGACCGTGGCGGCGTGCCGCGCGGCGACCTCGGCGGCAACACTGCAGGGCTCGCCCGTGGTGATGCCGCGGAGCGCATCCGCTGCGGCAAGGGCCGCCAGGTCCGCAGCCGCTGCCGCCCTGCTGGCCAGCACGGCGGACTGGGCCAGCAGCAGCATGACGGCCATGGCCGTCATGACCACAAGGGCCAGCCCTGCGGCCAGGACTGTGCCCGAACCGCGTTCGCGGCCGTCATGCCTTCCCGCCCCGCGCCTGCCCTTGGTGGTGTGGCGCCTGGCGGCGGCAGTGTGGGGCCGTCCGGCATCGGCCATCATTTGGCGGCCTGGCCATGCGTGGAGCCCCTGAGGGCACCGGCGCCGATGCCGGCTCCCGTCCCGGCTGTTTCGCTCCGCATTGACGCACGCGCGGTGAGGGTCCACGGGATGGATGCTCCCAATGGCCCAGGCACGCGGTCCGTGACCGTGATGTTGAACCACTCGCCGTCTGCAGCAACTGACGCAGCCGCCGTACCGCCGGCGAGCGTCCGGACCGTCCGTTCCACTGCCACGGTGTCATCGCCCCGGGCCAGCGCCCTGGCACCGGCCCTGGCTCCCTCCTCGATGCGCAGTTGCGTCATCCCCGCGGCGGCTGCTGCAAGCAGCATGGCCAGCAATGCCAGTACGGCAGGCAGTGCCACGGCGAACTCTGCGGTAACCGCGCCGCGGGCGTTTGCACCGGCGTCCGCCGTCTTCCGGTCATCGTTGCCGCCGGCGCTGCTGCCGACGACGGCCGTGAGGGGTCCATGAATTCGCAGCCCCGCCGGCAGAGGTGTCACGGCAGCGCCAGCGCGGTGCGGATGAGGTTGAGCAGGAAACCACGTACCTCGTCGCTGCGGAGGATGAACA
Source organism: Arthrobacter sp. StoSoilB19 (assembly GCF_019977275.1). Taxonomy (NCBI): domain Bacteria; kingdom Bacillati; phylum Actinomycetota; class Actinomycetes; order Micrococcales; family Micrococcaceae; genus Arthrobacter; species Arthrobacter sp. StoSoilB19. The sequence continues at coordinate 3,595,103 of NZ_AP024650.1, forward strand.
CAAGCAGCCCGGCGAACCCGACGGCGGCCAGGGTAGCAATGGCATATTCCGCGGTGGCCATGCCGGCCTGGGAACCCAGCAGCCCCGTGGGGCGCCATGTCTTGGGCCGGAGACTTCCCGAACCAGGGTGGAGTTCGACGATCCTGCCTGCCTCCGGGAGGGAAGTCTTTGGGCCCAAGGCAGGGGCGGAAGCGGATGGGATGCTGCTGGTGCTGCGCGGGGCGCCGTCCTTTTTCGTGGGCTTCTGGCCGGACGCGGCGAACGCGGAGGTTCCTGCCGTGTAGTGACGGCGGTGGTGGATGGACATGTGGTTTTCCTTTCCATTGGTTTCCGGTGGTTTCCCGGCTGTCTTGACTCTTCCCCGCCCAGCGGGAGCAGGTAAGGGAGGGGATGCGCTAAGTGGAAAAGGTGGGCCGTCCCGGTGTTGTGGAGGAAGGGATCGGCCTTCGCGGTGGCCACGGCAGCGGCAGGTTATCCGGTGGGAACCAGGGCAAGCAGCACGGGGACGACGCCAAGGCAGATAAAGGCAGGGAGTGAACACAGGCCCAGCGGAACTACCAGCTTCACGCCAAGCGAAGCGGCCCGCTTTTCCGCGGCCCGGAACCGTTCCCGGCGAAGCCTTGCTGCCTGGGCGTAGAGGATTGCAGACGATGGCGCCCCCGTGAGCGCGGCGAAGCCCAGCGCATCCCGGAGCTCCAGGATTTCGGGGAGCCGGACGGCGGAGCTGCGCCACGCTGTTTCCCAGTCGGCCCCGATGGCCAGCGCCGAGACCACCGGCCGCAGTGAGTCCCTGTACTGCGGCGCGGCCGAGGCAGCCACCAGTTCGAGCGATCGCCCGATGCCGGCTCCGGCATCCAGCATCGCCGCCACGAGTTCGAGCATCATGGCAGTGTCCTTCAAGCCTTCGCCGCGGCTCCCTGCGGGCCACTCGGCTTCGGCCACCTGCTGCGCCCCCGGGACGGCATGAAACAGGTGGCGGAGCCGGTGACACGACCGGTTAAAGCCGGAACAGGCAAGCCAGGCACTTGCGGCGAGCAGCAGGAACAGTGCAAAGCCTGCAGCCAAACCCGGGGTCATGGCACTCCTGTCCCTGCGGCCGCCGCAACAAGCCTGGCGGACCACGCCCTTCCTGCTGCCGTGAGCACCGCGCCACTGAACAATGCGGCCAGTCCCAGGGGTGTTCCCAGCAGGGTGGCCAATGGATCCACGCCCAGGGCAGCACCCAGTCCAAGACCCATCAATGGAAGCCAGGTCAAGAGACGGACCGTGGCTTTGGGGCCGGCGAGGGCGGTCTGCCTGGCTGCATCCGCATCATCCTCCGCTTCCAGCTGGGCCACGAACCGGGTCAGCACGTCGGCGAGCGGACATCCACTGGCTTCGGCTATGTCAAAGCAGGCAGCAAGCTCAGACCAGGTCCTGGCCTCCCGGTCCCTGTGAGGCAACGCCGTGGAAACCGCACGCCGGATGGCCTCCGAGACAGGGGCTCCGGTTGCCGCGGCCGCGCGTGCGGAAGCCAGGACGGCAGTTGAACCCTCTGACAGCGCTGGGGATGGGAGCGCCGCGTGGTCATGCCATTGCCCGTCCTGCGGCGTGCCGTACACGGACCACAGCTCGTCCCACAGCCGCCCGGGTGTCCGGCCGCCCCTGAGCAGCGCCGCCAGCTGCTGCACCACCAGGGTCAGTCCAGGGCCCCGCATTTTCGCCGAGCCCCGTCCGCCTGCGCTGCCCCAGCGCAGTATCCGGCTCTGCCGGGATCCCGGTGCCTTCTGGCTGCTGCCGCCTGCTGCACGCAACCTGGACGCAGCATCCAGGGGCGGCTTCAGGAGCAGCACCACAGCGGCGCCCAGAACTCCGATGAGGAGGATCGTCACAGGGTGACCCCGGAGTCCATTCCCAAACGGGCAGCCAGCGCCGGCCATGCGGGACCCGCCACCCCCGATTCTTCAACCGCCGGCACCACCGTCAGCCCCTCCGGGCCGTCGCCGATAAGTCCGATGCAAAGGACTTCCCTCCCCCGGGACGTCCTGCCCACGTGGATCACAGCGTCAAGGGCGCTGGCAGCCTGGAGCCGAACAGCCTCGGGTCCCAGCCCGGCGAGCGCGCCCAGGGCGTTGAGCCTGGCGGGGACTGCTGCTGCCGTGTTGGCGTGGATGGTTCCTCCACCGCCGCTGTGCCCGGTGTTCATCGCGGTAAGGAGCTCGCGGACTTCCGCGCCCCGGCACTCGCCCACCACCAACCTGTCCGGACGCATGCGAAGTGCCTGCCTGACGAGTTCCCCCAGGTCCACTGTCCCGCCGCCTTCGAGGTTTCCGTGCCGTGATTCCAACGCGACTACGTGCGGGTGGACAGGATTCAGTTCGGACGCATCCTCGATCAGGACCAGCCGCTCCTCCGCCGCACACAATCCCAGGAGCGTAGACAGCAGCGTGGTCTTCCCGGAACCCGTGGCACCGCTGATCAGGAAGCTCAGCCTCCTGTCCACGACCTTCTCAAGCACCGCCTGCACTCCCGGGCCGAACATGCCCCCGGTGCGCAGCTCCTCCATGCTGAAGACCTTCTCCCTGCGGATCCGGACGCTCAGCAGCGTCCCGGACGTGGAAACCGGCGGCAACACGGCATGGACACGGTAGCCGCCGGCGAGCCTGACATCGACACAGGGCGAGCCGTCATCGAGGCGGCGCCCGCCTGCAGCGACGAGCCTGCAGGCCAGCGCCCGCAGCTGTGCCTCGCCGTCGAACAGGACGGGGACCCGCTCGATGCCGCGGCCCCGGTCCACCCAGACGGAGTGGGGAGCGTTGACGAAGATGTCGGTGACGGCGGGATCCCGGGTGAGCTCCTGCAGCGGCCCCAGCCCGTTGAGTTCGGCACTGATCCGCTCTACGGCGGCAAGGGATCCTGCGGTGCCCAACAGCTTGCCGGTGGCCTGGACTGCCGCGGCAACCCGTGACGGCGTCACGGCACCGGCCTCTGCCATCATCGATTCGCGGACGGATTCCAGCAGCCCTGAATCGATGGTCCTGCCGCTGCCGGCGGTTCCCCTGCTGCGCGTCAGGCGGCCTGCCTGGTTTGCTTCCAGGATGCGGACGCTGCGCCGTGAGCCCAGGCCTCCCGCCCCCGCTGCGCTGCCCGCTTTCCCGGCCGGAGCCGACGGATTACCCGGCGCCGGGCTCATGCCAACTCTCCAGCCGGCAGGTCATCGCCAAGCCAATCGAGCACAGATGCAGCGAAGCGCCGGATGTTCCGGCGCTTCCCCAGGTCCAGCAGCCGGCCGGATTCCATGGCTCCGCCGACGCCGCGGACTTCTGGTATCCGGCCCTGGACCGGCAGTCCCACGGCGTCAGCGATCAGCGAACTGTCCAGCGCGGAGCCCGGCCGGCCCCGCACCAGCAGGGCCGCCTCCACCGGCGGAAGCTCCTGCATCAGGCGTACGGCCGCCACTGCTGCCTTCAGTTGTGCGGGTACCACCATCATGATCCGGTCGCAGTCCCAGGCCACCGTATGGAGCGGCTCTGCCCCCCTTCCCACATCGAGCAGGACCAGTTCATAGCCACGGCGCGCAGCATCAAGCACACCTGCTGCGGCTGCGGCGGCGACGGGAAGGGGTTGCTCCCGTGTGGCAGGCCAGGACAGGAAGGAAAAGCCTCCCGCAACGGGTAGGGAATCCGAGAGCTGCAGGGGGTCGATGCTTCCCCTGGCCTCGGCGAGGTCCGGCCATCGGAGCCCGGGGGTTTCCTCTGCTGCGAGCGCCAGCTCCAGGCCGCCACCCCATGGGTCGCCGTCAACCAGCAGGACCCGTACCCCCAGCCCTGCTGCCGCCTGCGCTATCCAGATGGCGGCGGTGGTGGCTCCTGCACCGCCGCAACCCCCCGTGATGCCAAGGACCATTCCGCCCGGGCCCGGCGACCGCGACCGGCTCAGATGGTCTGCCAGCCAGGCGGCGGCATCCGGCAGTACGGCAACACGCTCTGCCCCGAGGGCCGCCGCCAGGTGCCAGAGGCTGTCGCCCTCGCCGTCGAGGCCCACCATGACCGCAGGCGTGCTGCGCCGGGGCGGCAGTTCACGCACGTCACTGCCCACCAGGACGGCAGCTGCCGCCTCCCAGTAGCGGCCTGCCTCCACTGCGTCCGGGACAACGTGCAGGTGCGCGCCGGCGGCTGCCACAATACGCTCCACTTCGGCACGGAGGACGCCGGAGGAGGTCACCAGCAGAACCTCTCCTGCACCATCCGGCCGAATCCCGGCGGGCATTGAACCCCCAGGCATTGAACCCCTGAGCCCTGAACCGACAGGCCTTGAATGCTCCGGCAGCCAGGCGGCCTCGGACGCTTCCCCGCTGTCCGCAACAGGACCCCCGCGGGATGGTGGCGCCGTGTTCGTTGGCCGCCACGAGGAGCCGGAGGCCTGTCCCGGACCGGATGTGGATGCGTTCAGCTGGTGCCTGCTCATGGAGCCACTCTGCCGCGGCGGTGCGGCCTGGTTAAGGGAGCAAGTCCCGTATGTGGACAACCTGCAGCGCGGACACCTCAACGAGGCACAGCCTCCAACAAGGCACAATGGGAACATGTACCTGCTGCTCGCCGCCCACCCCCGCGGCGCGGCGCTCCAGGAACTGACGCAGGCGGGCCTCGCCCAGCCGGCCAATCCCGAACCCCGCGTTGTGGCACTCACCGACCTTGCCGCCGTCGTCCGCGAACTGGAGGCACGGCGCCCCGGTGGCCAACCGCCCCGCTGGATATGGCACCGGACCCAGGACTGGTACCCGGCGCTGCTCGCATCCGAGGTGGAGGTGGAGCGCTGCTACGACCTCACCCTGTGCGGCAACATCCTGGCCTTCTCGCAGTTCAGCGCGCACACCGACTACGCCCGGAACACGGACAGGGTACCGGTGGAGGATCCCGCTCTTCCGCCAAAGGCGCTGCAGCCGCCGCGTCCCCCTGCAGACCAGGGCGCGCTGTTCGATGATCCCGCAACCGGGCTGCCGCCGGGGGCGCCGCTCGAGGAACTCCGTTCCGAATACGCAGCCCAACAGAGTGCGCTGGCAGGCGTGGGCACGGAGGAAAACCGCCGGAACCGCCTCCAGCTGCTGCTCGCGGCGGAGTCGGCGGCAGCTATTGTGGCCGCCGAGATGCAGCACGCCGGGGTCCCCTGGCGGGAAGACCTGCACGAACAGATCCTGGCCGGCCATCTGGGACCCCGCCCGCCCGCCGGGCAGCGTCCCGTGAAACTGGAGGCGCTGGCGGCGGAGCTGCGCGTCATGCTCAACTCACCCGGGCTCAACCCGGACTCCCCGCAGGACCTGATGCGCGCCCTGCACCGCAACGGGATCGAGGTCAAAAGCACCCGCAAGTGGGAGCTGAGGGAGTCCAGCCACCCCGCCATCGAGCCGTTGCTGGAGTACAAGAGGCTTTCCCGCCTTCACACCGCCAACGGCTGGTCCTGGTTGGACGCGTGGGTGGACGGCGGCCGGTTCCGCCCGGAATACGTGGTGGGAGGCGTGGTGTCGGGCCGCTGGGCATCCCGCGGCGGCGGGGCGCTGCAGATTCCGCGCCAGGTCCGCGGCGCGGTGCACGCCGACCCTGGCCACAAGCTCATCGTTGCGGACGCCTCGCAGCTGGAGCCGCGCGTCCTGGCGGCCCTGGCGCAGGACTCGGCCATGGCTGAGGCGGCGCGGGACCAGGACCTGTACGCCGGGATCGCCGCCAAGGGATTTGGCGGCGACCGGGCCAAGGCGAAGATGGCCCTGCTGGGCGCCATGTACGGCGCCACCTCCGGCGAGGCCGGCCGCCTCATGCCGCAATTGGCCCGCATCTACCCGCGTGCCGTGGACTTTGTGGAGCGGGCGGCGCGGGCGGGCGAAGCGGGCGGGACGGTCACCACCAGGCTGGGCCGCAGCAGCCCTCCGCCGTCCGGGCAGTGGTTCCTCAGCCAGCGCTCGGCCACGGCGGAGGAGCAGCGGAGGGCAGAGTCGATCGCGCGGTCCCGCGGGCGCTTTACCCGGAACTTCGTGGTCCAGGGCTCGGCAGCGGACTGGGCGGCCTGCTGGCTGGCAGAATTGCGACGGCGGCTGCGCGCCTTGCGGCCGGCAGGAACCGGCGGCAGCGGCGGACCTGTGGGGGCCCAACTCGCCTTCTTCCTGCATGACGAAGTCATGGTGCACGCGCCCTCGGACCGCGTCGATGCCTGCATCGCGGCAATCGAGGAATCGGCCAAGGCCGCCAAGGAATTGCTGTTCGGTCCCATCCCGGTGGAGTTCCCCGTCAGCATGGCCGTGGTGGACTCCTACGACCTCGCCAAATAGGGCGGAGCGCCTCCCGTGCTGCCTCTCTTACTGTCGTCGAGACGATAAGTAATCTACCCGGCGGTAGCTATGCGCGCCCGGTGACGGACGTTACAGTCGAAGCGGGGCTGATGCAGACCGGTCCACACGCTGATGCAACGACGCATACCAGGGAGGTCCCCGTCCATGGCGGGAAGATTTGAAATTCACCGTGCAGGCGATGAGTCGTACCGGCTGCGGCTGACCGACGCCGAAGGCAATATCGTTGCGGTGTCACCAACCTTCAGGTCCCTCAGCTTGCTCCGCGACGGGATCAACGCCATGCGCGAGAATGCCGCCACCGGAATCGTGGTGGATTTGCGCCACCAGCAGGCCTGAAAACTAGACCCCGATCGGGTGCAGCCTGGTGCGGTCCCATGGAACGGACCAGCCGAGCTGGTCGAAGAGGCCGCTCAGCACAATGCCGGTGAAGCCCCACACCACCACGCCGTTGACAGTGAAGGCAGGGCTGTCGAACGTGCGGCCTGCGCGGTGGACCGTGGCCATCACCCTGTTGTCCGGGTCCAGGAGGTCCCTGACCGGGACGCGGAATACCTGGGCAGATTCGGCGTAGTCCACCACCCGGACCGGCGACGGCGAGTGCCACCATCCGAGCACCGGCGTCACCAGGAAGTTGCTGTGCGCCAGGCCCAGTTCCTGGAGCGTGCCGAGGACTTCCACCCCGCCGGTGTCCAGTCCGGTTTCCTCCTCGGCTTCCCGAAGCGCAGCCGCCACCGGCGTTTCGCCCCGGTCGATGCTGCCGCCGGGAAACGCCACCTGCCCTGGATGGGAACCCAGGGTGTGGGCGCGCTCCAGGAGCAGGACGTCCAGATCCGCCGGCGCCAGTGGCTTGCCGGACGCGGCCGGGACGTCGTCGAGCACCCCGAAAAGCATCAGGACCGCGGCCCTGCGGGCGCGGGAGGCATCTACTGTCAGTGCAGCCCAGCGTGGATCAGGGGGCCCGGCCGTCCCGGCTTCCGCCCGCTGGACCAGCGCGGCCAGGTCTTCCCTTGCGCTCACGTGGCCCTCGCCTGGGAGGCCATCCGGATCTCCGCAGCCCGCTGCTGTTCAGACAGGTACTGCTCCAGCAACGCCTCGCTGCCGGGCGCAAGTTCATACTTGAGGAGCTTGGCTGCTTTGACGGGGTCGGTCTCCCCCAGGCCATAGCTCGGGCACCAATTAGCCACGGGACAGGCACCACAGGCGGGCTTCCGGGCGTGGCAGACGCGGCGGCCGTGGAAGATCACACGGTGGGACAGCATGGTCCAGTCCCTGCGGTCAAACAACTCCGCCACGTCCTGTTCGATCTGCACAGGGTCCTCGGACTGGGTCCACCCAAACCGCTTGGCCAGCCGGGCGAAATGGGTATCGACGGAGATGCCCGGGATGCCGAAGGCGTTGGCCAGCACCACGTTGGCGGTTTTGCGGCCCACCCCGGGCAAGGTGACCAGGTCTTCCATCCGCCCCGGGACCTCGCCGTCAAAGTCATCCACCAGGCGGGTGCACAGCGCCAGGACGTTCCTCGCTTTGGCGCGGAAGAACCCCGTGGGCTTGAGGATGGTTTCAAGCTCCGTGGGGTCCGCCTCGGCCAGGGACCGGGCATTGGGCCAGCGTGCGAACAGCACTTTGGTGACCTGGTTGACCGTGACGTCGGTGGTCTGGGCGGACAGCACGGTGGCCACCAGCAGTTCGAAGGGGTTGCGGAAGTCCAGTTCCGCGTGGGCGTAGGGATATTTTTCGGCCAGGGCCCGGTGGATGCGCCGTGCCCGCCGTTTCAGCGCCAGGACGGATTCGGACGAAACCACGGGCATCCCCGCGGCCTGCCCGTTCTTGCTGCGTGGCCCGGCCACGGCGTCAGCCGCGCTCGATGTTGCTGAGGTCGCGCAGGACGCCCAGCCGTCCGTCCGTGTGCTGGACCAGGAATTCGTGGCCCCGGTCCTCAAGCGCCAGTACCCAGCCGCCGGGCTCGATCACGAAGGCAGGCGCACCGGTGCGGGGGTCGTAGGCGGTGCGGTGCTGGGCGACGGCGAACCAGAAAGCCTCATGGATGGGCTGCCCGTCGGTCTCGTCATGGCGGGTGGACGGGTCCACTGTCGCGCCGATGGGCTGCTCGGAACGGACCTGCTGGTGGACAGCGGTGGCGGCCGGCGGCTCCCACGCTGCCTGCGGAGCGCCCGCGGCGGGGACGGCACCGTGCTGGGTCTCCTCGGCTGCCGGGGCCGTGGTTGATTCAGGACGGACGACGTCGGCCGCCTGGGTGGGCGGGCCGGCGTCCTGATGCGGCGTGCCGGCATCCCGGTCAGCGGCTTCGGGGGCGGTTGATACAGGGGTGGATGATACAGGGCTGGTTGATACAGGGGCGGTTGGCGCCGCGGGGGTAGAGGCAGCCGGACCCGCGGCGGTGCCCGCAGCTGGAGCGCCGGCAGCTGCAGCGCCGGTCCCTGCAACGGCAGCCCCGGCATTGGCCACGGGGACGGCGGCAGTGGCGGGCGTGTGGGTGGAACGCGCCGGCGCAGGGTTGGGGCTGGAAGATCCCGGCTCGACGGCGGAGGAACCTGCACCGGCCCCACCGAACAGGGTGGCACCTTTGAAGCCGCCCTTTGACTGGTTGGAGCCGGACTCCGGCTTGGGGGCTTTGGGGGTGCGCGGCTTCCGCAGCGGGACCGCGGCCTCGCGGGCCACAATGTGCGCCGGCGTCTCTGGCCGGTCCTTGAAGTCACCGGAAAGGTACGGCAGGAACCGGCCCAGCACGGTGGCGGCGAAGAGGACGAGCGAGCCGATCAGGCCCACCAGCAGGCTGGTGACGTAGCCGCCTGCAACGGACAGGAAGAAGAAGGCCAGGGCGAAGGAGGCCACAACGGAGGCGAACTGGTCGATCGAGAGCGACCCCACGCGGATCCTTGTGGCGGGTGCCAGGCGGCGCGCCGCGAACAATGCGCTGGCGATCAGCGGCAGGACGATGCCCAGTCCCAGGAAGAACAGGTTGTTGAGGTTCCACAGGTTGTACCGGGCGCCGAAGAGGGGAAGCAGGGACGCGACAAAGAGGATCAGGGTGCCTGCGAAGACGGCCAGGTCGCGCACGGTGAACGGACCGAGGACCGCCTGGTTGGCGTTCGGGTCGATCTTCCCGGAGCCGGCCTTCTGCCCTGCAGCCTGCCCCTTGGCGGCGTTGCCGGCCGGTGTCGCGTGCGCGGATCCTCCCACGGCAGGCCCGGAGGCTCCTGGCCCTGCCTTGGTGTCCGGACCCGTTCGCTGGCCGTAACTCTGCTGGTTCATTCTGCTCTCCTTAGCGTGGCGGCACCGGGCCCGGTCCGGACCCGAAAACTGTGCCGTCTTGACATGCGGTCCGGGCCCGGCAAGGCGCTGTTTGCGCCCGGCCGGAGAGGTCCGAAGTGAAGTCACAATTCCATCTCAGCCTAGTCAACGGCCCGGCCGATCACTAGCTGGGGCAGGCCTCCGGCGGTGCCTGGCGAGTCATGAAGAGACCATTCACCGCATAAAAAATGCCGCTCATGGCCGCGTATGTGACGGGGCACACAGCGGATGCACCGTAAGCATTAGGCTTGGTTGCGGAACAGCTCTTTGCGGTATGCCCGCCCCCGGCTGGAGCCCAATGCCGTGCGATCGGCGGGCCATGCGGTGGCGGCGTCCCGCGCGGCAAAGATCGATGAATGATGAGGTTCACATGTCCCAGGACACTCCCAGCTCCACGGCTACCGTTCCGTCCGCTTCCGCCCAGCCGGCAGGACAGCAAGGCCACCAGGGCGACGCCTTCGCGAACCTGCTGCATGAGACGCGGGCCTTTCCACCCTCCCCGGAATTCGCGGCCGACGCCGTTGTCACCGCCGCCGAGTACGGGGAGGCGAACGCCGACCGGCCCGCGTTTTGGGCGAAGAAGGCCCGGGAGCTGCTGACGTGGTCCAAGGACTTCACACAAGCGCTGGACTGGTCTGATCCGCCGTTCGCCAAGTGGTTCGTTGGCGGCGAAATCAACGCGGCGTACAACGCGCTGGACCGGCATGTGGAGGCCGGCAACGGCGACCGCGTGGCCATCTACTTCGAGGGCGAGCCCGGCGACACCCGCACCTATACCTACGCCCAGCTGACCGAGGAAGTGAAGAAGGCGGCCAACGCTTTCGAGTCCCTGGGCGTTGCCAAGGGTGACCGGGTTGCGGTGTACCTGCCCATGATCCCGGAGGCCGTGATCACGCTGCTGGCATGCGCACGCATCGGCGCGGTCCACTCGGTGGTGTTCGGTGGATTCTCGGCGGAGGCCCTCCGGTCCCGGATCGACGACGCCGAAGCCAAGCTGGTGGTGACCGCCGACGGCACCTACCGCCGAGGCAAGCCGAGCCCCCTGAAGCCGGCCGTCGATGATGCCCTGGCCCACGATGGCCACACGGTCCAGAACGTGGTGGTGGTCAAGCGCAACGGCCAGGACGTGGACTGGCACGAGGGCCGGGACCACTGGTGGGCGGACACGGTGGGGACGGCCAGCGCAGAGCACACCGCAGTGGGCCACGATTCGGAGCACCCGCTCTACATCCTCTACACGTCCGGTACCACCGGGAAGCCCAAGGGCATCCTGCACACCACCGGCGGCTACCTCACCCAGACCGCCTACACCCACAGGGCGGTCTTTGACCTGCATCCGGAAACGGACGTGTACTGGTGCACGGCCGACGTCGGCTGGGTCACCGGCCACTCCTACGTCGCCTACGCCCCGCTCATCAACGGCGCCACGCAGGTCATGTACGAGGGCACGCCGGACTCCCCGCACCAGGGCCGCTGGTGGGAGATCGTGGAAAAGTACAAGGTCTCCATCCTGTACACCGCTCCCACCGCCATCCGCACCTTCATGAAGTGGGGCGCGGAGATCCCGGCGAAGTACGATCTTTCCTCCCTGCGGGTGCTGGGTTCGGTGGGCGAGCCCATCAACCCCGAGGCCTGGATGTGGTACCGCAAGGTAATCGGCGGCGACAAGGCGCCCATCGTGGACACCTGGTGGCAGACCGAAACCGGCGCACAGATGATCGCCCCGCTTCCCGGGGTCACCGCCACCAAGCCCGGCTCCGCCCAGGTGCCGCTGCCCGGTATCGCCGTGGATGTGGTGGATGAAATGGGCGAGTCCGTCCCCAACGGCCACGGCGGTTTCCTGGTGATCCGCGAACCCTGGCCGGCCATGCTGCGCGGCATCTGGGGCGACCCGCAGCGGTTCAAGGACACCTACTGGTCCCGCTTCGAAAACATGTACTTCGCCGGGGACGGCGCCAAGAAGGACGAAGACGGGGACATCTGGCTGCTGGGCCGCGTGGACGACGTCATGAACGTCTCCGGGCACCGGCTCTCCACCACAGAAATCGAATCCGCCCTGGTGAGCCACCCCGCCGTGGCGGAGGCCGCCGTCGTGGGCGCCACGGACGAAACCACCGGCCAGGCCGTGGTTGCGTTCGTGATCCTCCGCGGCGATGCCGTGAACCACGGCGACGCCACCGTACAGGAGCTGCGCAACCACGTGGGCAAGGAAATCGGGCCCATTGCCAAGCCCAAGAACATCCTGGTGGTGCCCGAACTGCCCAAGACCCGGTCCGGCAAGATCATGCGCCGGCTCCTCAAGGACGTGGCGGAAGGCCGCGACCCGGGCGACGCCACCACGCTGTCCGACCCCACGATCATGCAGCAGATCGCGGCCAGCCTCCGGAAGTAGCAATACGGCGACGGCGCTTCCCCAGCCGGGGAGGCGCCGTCGCCGTATGCTGGGAGCACCCTTGCCACCCGCGTTGAAGGATCCGCCTCCATGCTGCCTGCCGCCCGACACCAAGCAATCCTGGATGCCGTCCAGCGGGAGCGGGTGGTCCGGGTCTCGGACCTCGCCACCCAGCTTGGCGTCTCGTTGATGACGGTGAGGCGGGACATCGAGCTGCTCGAGGAGGGCGGCAAGCTGGAACGAATCCACGGCGGCGCCAAGCTGCCGGGGGATGCAAGCACGCATGAGCCCGGTTTCGAGCTGAAGTCCACGCAGTTGACCGCGGAGAAGCGCGCCATCGCCGTGGAGGCGGCCGCCCTGGTCCACGAGGGCATGGCGGTCGGCCTGGGTGCCGGCACCACCACGTGGGCATTGGCCAAGGAACTGGTTGGAGGGCCGCGGATCACGGTGGTCACCAACTCTGTCAGGATCGCGGACCTCTTCCACCACGCTGCCTCGTCCGGCTCGGCCCGTTACTCCTCCACCGTGATCCTGGTGGGCGGCGAGCGCACGCCCTCAGACGCCCTGGTGGGGCCCATCGCAACGGGCGCCCTCAAGCAACTGCACCTGGACGTGCTGTTCCTGGGCGTCCACGGGATGGATGCCGAGGCGGGCTTCACCACACCCAACCTGCTCGAAGCCGAAACCGACCGGGCCTTCATGGCAGCAGCGCGCAAGACAGTGGTGCTGGCCGACCACACCAAATGGGGAATGCTGGGCATCAGTTCCATCGCCGCCCTGGATGACGTGGATGAGGTCATCAGCGATTCCGGACTTGGCCCGGAGGCCCGGCGGGTCCTGCAGGAGCGGACCAGGCTGCGCCTGCCCGCCATGCAGTCGGCCGGCTAGGGGCAGCCGCAGGATTGGCGTACGTGCAGTTTGGTGGGAAAGATCCGGTGCCGCGGGTCCTCCCCCCGGCTGGCTCCAACGAGTGCCGCCACGGCAGCCTCCGCCATGGCCGCCACCGGCTGCTCAACGGTGGTCAGCGGCGGCCAGGAGTATTCAGAGTCGGCCGAGCCGTCAAAAGACGCCACGGCAATGTCGCCCGGAACAGACAGTCCCGCTTCATGGATGGCCCGCAGCAGTCCAATCCCCTGCATATCGGACGTGGCGAAGACGGCCGTTGGCCGGTTCACTGACGCCAGGAGGCGTTGCCCGGCCACGTACCCTCCGGGCCGGGTGAAGGCACTGTAGGCAATGGGCCCCTCGGGCAGACCAGCTTCCTGGAGCGCTTGCCGCCAACCTACTTCACGGCCGTCGGTCTCCCCGGAGACGTTGGTTCCCATGGCCAGGCCGATGTTGGTGTGGCCATGGCTGATCAGGTGTTCCACCGCGATCCTGGCTCCGGCCGCCAGGTCCACACCGATGCTGTTGAAGCCCGGGGCGTCACGTTCCTGGTTGAGCAGCACGGACGGGATGTCCGCCGTTTCCAGCGCCTCGAGATCGGGTTCGAAAAGGACGCTGGCCAGCAGGACGCCGTCCACCTGCCGGGCGGCGAGGTTCCGGATGTTGCGGCGTTCCTTGGCCAGGTTTCCGTCCGAGTTGCTCAACACCAGCGCGTACCCCAGGTCTGCGGCGGCATCCTCCACGGCGTGCGAAAACAGTGAGAAGAACGGGTTCGAGATGTCCGGGACGATAAGCCCCAGGGTCTCGCTTGAGCCGAGCTTCAGCGCCCGCGCGGCGGCGTTGGGCCGGTAGCCCAGGACGCGGATGGCGTCCTGGACCTTGGCTTCGGTTGCCGGCGCCACTTTCTTGGGTCCGCCATTGACCACGTAACTGACGACGGCGGTGCTGACGCCGGCATAGCGCGCCACATCCTTGCGGGTCACCGGGCCGCCGCGGGAGGCCTGCGCGGCCGGGGAAGTCATGCTGTCCATGCTAACCACTCATACCCGGCGCATCCCCAAAGTCACGGATGGGAAGCCGTACGCCGTTTTGCAGGGCGGACTGGTGGGCCACGATGCCCGGGAGGGTGAAGCGGGCGGCCACCCACGCATTCACGGGCGGCAGTGTGCCGTCATTGACCGCCGTGACGAAGTCGTCCACCAGGAAATGGTGGCTTCCCTCGTGCCCGTTCGGTGCGCCGCGGAACTCCTCAGGCAACCGTCCGGCGTCGTGGACGGGAGCGAGTCCCGACACGAATGCGTCCCGGAGTTCCGGGGCCACGTTGGCCAGTGAGGGATCGTCCAGGGACATGCTGGGCCGGGTTTCCATCTGCTCGGAGATGTCGTGGACATTCTGTTTGTCCTGCCAGACGGTGACCCTGGCGAGCTGTTCAAAGCTTGCCTCCGTGCCAAAAAACCGGAAGCGCGATTCGCGGATGTGGGACGGATAGCCCACGCGGCGCATCTCGTTGGTGCGCATCACGCCGCCGTCGTTCAGTTCAAAGAGCGCCGTGGCGTTGGAGAAGTCATTGCCGAACATGCTGACGTCCTTGTCGAATACCCCGTCATCCCGCTGGTCCTTGACGCCCACGCAGCTGACGCTGACGGCGTGCGCCGGGATGGCCCCCAGCACCCCGCCGATCGCATGGGTGGGGTAGAGCATTGGCGGGTAGCTTGCCGTCTCCTTCCACCGCTCGCCCCCGCTGTACTGGTAGGCGTCATAAAAGCCGAGGTCCATGTCGTGGACGTAGTCGCCTTCGGAGTAGAAGACCCGGCCAAACCTGCCGGCCGCCTGCTGTTCGCGGGCATACACGGTGGCGGGGTTGTAGTAGCTGGTCTCACCCATCATGTACACCTTGCCGGTGTCCCGGACGGCCTGGATGATGCGGGCGATCTCCTCTTCGGCAACCGCCATGGGCACGGCTGAGTAGACGTGCTTGCCGGCGCGGAGAGCACGCTCCACCAGGGGTCCGTGCGTCCAGCGCTGGGTGAAGACCGCCACGGCGTCGACGTCGGAGGCCAGAAGGGCGTCAAAGTCGGGCACGACGCCGGCAAGATCCAGCCTTCGGACCACGGATTCAGCCCGCTCCGGCAGCTCGTCCACAACATAGACCGCACTGACGCCGGGATGCAGGTTGAACAGGTGTGCGAACTGGCTGCCGAACTGGCCCGCGCCCACGATGCCGATGGAGAACGTCATTGTTGCCTTCCGATTGAAGTTTATCCGAGTGTTTCATCCGCATCTACTCGAGTCAATATCCAGTCACTGGCGTAATTGCCCTGGTTTTGAAACATTGAAATAAGCCCTTGCCGTCGAATATCTACTCGTGTAGATTTCTTTCCAGCCTGTTACTTCCATCACACTCAGGAAAGGGTCGACGATGACCACCCTTACCAGGAACGCCAGCCCGGCAGTGCACGCAGCGCACCGGCCGCTGAAGCGCCGGGGACAGAGCGACCTGAAGATCGCATTGTTCTTCATAGCCCCGGCGATGATCGGATTTATCGTTTTCTACCTGGTGCCCACCCTGCGGGGCATCTACCTCAGCTTCACCGAATACAGCATCCTCGGCGACCCGACGTGGATCGGTGCCGCCAACTATGAGGCCATCGCCAAGGACCCCCTGTTCTGGAATGCGCTGGCTGTCACCGGGCAGTACGTCCTAATCAACATCCTCCTCCAGACCACGCTCGCGCTGGGGCTTGCCCTGCTGATGCACCGGGTAGCCAAATCAACCGTGATCCGCGGCGCGCTTCTGCTGCCGTACCTGATGGCGAACGTGATCGCCGCCCTCCTCTGGTTCTGGCTCCTGGACTACCAGATCGGCATCGTCAACTACTTCATCGACGCCATCGGCCTGCCCAAGGTGGCATTCTTCGGCAGCGAGGAATGGGCCATCCCCACCCAGGCCCTCATCAACACCTGGCGGCACATGGGCTACACCGCCCTGCTGCTGTTCGCCGGCCTGCAGGCCATTCCCAGCCACGTCTACGAAGTGGCCAACCTGGACGGCGCCTCACCCTGGCAAACATTCCGCAAGATCACCATGCCGCTGCTGCGCCCGGTGCTCGCGCTGGTCCTGATCGTCACCGTCATCGGTTCCTTCCAGGTGTTCGACACCGTTGCCGTCACCACCCTGGGCGGACCCGTCAATGCCAGCCGGGTGCTGCAGTTCTACATCTACCAAAAGGCCTTCACGGAATCGGACTTCGGCTACGGCTCCGCCCTGGCGGTCATCCTCTTCGTCATCCTCGCCCTGGTGGCCTTCATCCAGATGAAGTTCCTCAAGGGCAACGAATCAGACCTGGATTAAGGACACTTCCATGACCACCGCAAAAGTCTCCGCACCCGCCCGGCCCGCCACCCGGCGTCGTCCGTTCAACTGGCGCCGCACCGCCGCCTGGTTCCTTGTGGCCATCGCCGTGGCTGTCTCGGTCCTCCCCTTCTACTGGATCCTCCGGACGGCACTGTCCACCAACGGGGCCCTGGCCGGCAACGCCACCAACCTGCTGCCCGCAGAATTCAGCCTGGGCGCATTCCAGCGCGTCTTCGGCCTGCAGTCCCCCGAAGAGGCAGTGGCCCAGGGCGGATCCGGCGCGCAAATCGACTTCTGGATCTACCTGCGCAACTCCGTGCTCTTTGCCTCCATCACCACCACCGGCGCAGTGTTCTTCAGCGCCATGGCCGCCTACGCCTTCGCCCGGCTGCGGTGGCGGGGACGGAACCTGGTCTTCAGCCTGTTCCTGGCCACCATGATGGTGCCGCCGATCTTCACCGCGCTGCCCAACTTCCTCCTGATCAAGAACCTGGGCCTGCTCAACACCATGGCGGGGCTGGTACTCCCCTACATCTTCATGACCCCGTTCGCCATTTTCTTCCTCCGGCAGTTCTTCCTGAACATGTCCCGCGAGGTGGAGGAAGCGGCAATGCTCGACGGCGCCAAGCACCTTCGGATCTTCTTCCAGATCATCCTGCCAAACGCCGCCGCCCCCATCGCCACCCTGGCCCTGCTCACCTTCATCGGCCAGTGGAACGAGTACTTCTGGCCGCTGCTGGTGGGCCAGGAGGAGTCCGTCCGCGTCCTCACGGTGGGCCTGGGCGTGTTCAAGTCCCAATCGCCGCAGGGAGCGCCGGACTGGTCCGGCCTCATGGCAGCCACGCTGGTCTCCGCCCTTCCCGTCCTGATCCTGTTCGCCGTCTTCGGCAAGAAAATCGTCAACTCCATCGGCTTCTCCGGCATCAAGTAATCACCCCTTCCCTCGTAATTCCCCCTCCCGGCGCGCGCCACGGCGGCCTGCCCGGAAGCACCCTGAAAGGACCCCCATGAACCTGAACAAGAAAGCACTCGGCTCCCTCGCAGCAGCCGCGGCAGCAGTCCTGGCCCTCTCCGCCTGCGGAGGCGGCGGCTCCGCGGAAGCCGGCAAGGGCGAGATCAACTACTGGCTCTGGGACGCCAACCAGCTCCCCGCCTACAAGCAGTGCGCCGACGACTTCCACAAGGCCAACCCGGACATCACCGTCAAGGTCACCCAGCGCGGCTGGGACGATTACTGGGGCACCCTGACCAACGGATTCGTGGCAGGCACCGCCCCGGACGTCTTCACCGACCACCTGGGCAAGTACCCCGAATTCATCAAGAACAAGCAGCTGCTCGCCCTGGACGACGCCGTCAAGAAGGACAACATCGACACCGGCATCTACAACTCCGGCCTGGCGGACCTCTGGGTGGGCCAGGACGGCAAGCGCTACGGACTTCCCAAGGACTGGGACACCATCGCGCTGTTCTACAACACCAAACTTGCCGCGGACGCCGGCGTCACCCCGGAGCAGATGGCCAACCTGACGTGGAATCCGAAGGACGGCGGTTCATACGAAAAGACCATCGCCCACCTGACCGTGGACAAGAACGGCAAGCGCGGCGACGAGCCCGGCTTCGACAAGAACAACGTTGCCGTCTACGGGCTCGGCCTCAACGGCTCCGGTTCCGGCCAGGGCCAGACCGAATGGAGCTACCTGACCGGCACCACCGGCTGGACGCACACGGACAAGAACCCGTGGGGCAAGCACTTCAACTACGACGACCCCAAGTTTCAGGAAAGCATCGACTGGTTCGCCGGGCTGGTGGAGAAGGGCTACATGCCCAAGCTCGAAACCACGGTGGGCGCCAGCATGGCCGATACCTTCGCCGCCGGCAAGTCCGTCATCAACGCCAACGGCTCCTGGATGATCGGCCAGTACACCGGCTACAAGGACGTCAAGGTGGGCATCGCCCCCACCCCGGTGGGTGTCAACGGCAAGCGCGCCAGCATGTACAACGGCCTGGCGGACTCCATCTACGCCGGCACCAAGAAGCCCGAAGCCGCCATCAAGTGGGTCGAATACCTCGGCTCCGCCGCCTGCCAGGACGTGGTGGCTTCCAAGGCCGTCGTCTTCCCCGCCATCAAGACCTCCGCAGACAAGGCCGTGGAAGCCTTCAAGGCCAAGGGCGTGGACGTCACCCCCTTCAGCCAGCAGGTCAAGGACGGCACCACGTTCCTCTACCCGATCGCTGACAACGCCGCGAAGGTTGACGGCATCATGAAGCCGGCCATGGACTCCGTGGTCTCCGGCAAATCCAAGGCCAGCTCCCTGACGGCCGCCAACGACCAGGTCAACGCCCTCTTCAAGTAACCCCCGCACGTGGCTGCGTATGTGGTCGCAGCCACCCGGCCGGGTGCCGCCGTCCCCTCCTCGCGGCGGCGGCACCCGGCCTCCCCTTCCCGTGATTTTCCTTTTGCGCGTTCGTGACGACGCAATCCCTGAACACTGAAAGAGACTTCCCTATGGATCCCTTGCACCTCCGTTCCGCCGGCACCAGCCTGGTGATCAGCTTCGACAGCGGAGAGGCCGAAGTCATCCACTGGGGCGCCGAGCTGGGCGCAGACCTGCCGGACCTGGCCATCCTCACGGCTGCGGTGCCGCCCTCGTCGATCGACGTCCGCGTTCCCGCGGGCCTCCTCCCCCAGGCTTCCTCGGCCTGGCGCGGGCGCCCGGCCCTGCGTGGCCACAGGATCACGGACAGCGGCGCCGGCCGGGACTTCTCCTCCCGCCTCCGCGTCACCTCCGTCAGCACCGAAGGATCCTGCGCCACCATCGTGCAGGCCGACGGCGACACGGGCCTGAGCGTCGCCACGTCCCTTGCGCTTCATGCGGGCGGCCTGCTGGAACTGCGCCACACCATCACCAATGAGGGAACCACGCCTTTCCAGGTGGACGAGCTGGCGACCGTCCTGCCCGTGGCACCGGACGCCGTCGAACTCCTTGACCTGACCGGGCGCTGGTGCCGCGAGCGGCATCCCCAGCGCCGCCCCATCCAGCAGGGCACCTGGGTTCGCACCGGCCGGCACGGCCGCACCGGCCACGATTCCTCCCTGCTGTTCGCCGCCGGCACCAAGGGCTTCGGCAACCGGCACGGCAGGGTGTGGGCCACCCACCTGGCCTGGAGCGGCAACCATGAACAGTTCGCCGACACCATCGGCGACGGCCGGACCATGATCGGCGGTTCCGAGCTGCTGGGTCCCGCCGAAGTCATCCTTGAACCAGGTGCCCGCTACACCACCCCCGCTTTGTTCGCCGCCTACTCCGACCACGGCCTGGACGGCATTACCGAAGCGTTCTACAGCTGGTTCCGCTCCCGTCCCCACCATGTCCTGCCCGCCGCGTCCACCGGCCTGCCCGCCGGCAAGCCGCGGCCCGTCGTCCTCAACGTCTGGGAGGCCGTCTACTTCAACCACAACCTGGACATCCTGACCGAACTGGCGGAATCGGCCGCCGACCTCGGCGTGGAGCGCTTCGTGCTCGACGACGGCTGGTTCCGCGGCCGCCGGGACGACCATGCAGGCCTGGGCGACTGGTACGTGGACGAAACCCTGTGGCCCAACGGCCTGGCCCCCCTCATCGACGCCGTCACCTCCCGCGGCATGGAGTTTGGGCTGTGGGTTGAACCGGAGATGGTCAACCTTGACTCGGACATCGCGCGCGCCCACCCTGACTGGATCGTGGGCCCGTCGGCGAAGGCACACAAGGACGGCGGCCGGCTGCCCCTGGAGTGGCGCAACCAGCACGTCATCGACCTGGTGAACCCGGACGCGTGGCAGTACATCTACGACCGGATCGACGGGCTCCTGTCCGGCAACAACATCAGCTACCTGAAGTGGGACCAGAACCGCGACCTCGTGGAACACGGCCACGCCGGCGCCCCTTCCGTCCACGCGCAGACCCTCGCCGCGTACCGGTTGTTCGACGAGCTCCGCAAGGCACACCCCGGCGTGGAGATTGAAAGCTGCTCCTCCGGCGGCGCGCGCGTGGACCTGGGCATCCTGGAGCGGACCGACCGGATCTGGGCCTCGGACTGCAACGATGCGCTGGAACGGCAGACCATCCAGCGCTGGACCGGCGCGGTGGTCCCGCCCGAGCTGGTGGGCAGCCACATCGGCCCCACCACGTCGCACACCACCGCCCGCACGCACGACCTGTCCTTCCGGGCCATCACCGCCCTGTTCGGCCACTTTGGCATGGAATGGGACGTCCGGAGCGTCCAGGGCAAGGAGCGCGACGAACTTCGGCGCATCGTGGGCCTGTACAAGGAACACCGGGACCTGATCCACAGCGGCCGCCGGGTCCACGCGGACGTCGCCGATGATGCCTTCCTGCTGCACGGCGTGGTGGCGGACGGGTCCATCGCGGACAGCACGACGGCGGCCCTGTTCGCCGTCGTGGGCACGCGCACCTCTGCCGCGGAGCAGCCCGGACGCATGGGCCTCCCCGGCCTGGAGCCGGAGCGGAATTACCGGGTTGCGGTCCTCGCCCCCGTCCAGGAGGACGCCGACTACGCGCACACCTTCACCCAGGCGCAACCGCCGGCGTGGCTTGCCGGTGGAGCCGTGGCCAACGGCCGTTTCCTCGCGGAGGTAGGGCTGCCGATGCCGGTGCTGAACCCCGAGCATGCCCTGCTGCTGAAGGCGACGGCCCTCTAAACAGCCATCGGACCCCCTGCCCGCCGCGCATCCGGACGTAAGAATGCGCGGCGGGCAGGGCCAACCGATAGATTTGCAGGCATGACTGAAGCCTCCTCCACTGTCGAAGCCGGCCGCGGCACCATCCTGGTCATCAATGGCCCCAACCTGAACCTGCTGGGTACGCGGGAGCCGGAGAAGTACGGCACCTCCACCCTTGCCGATGTGGAGCGGCTGGCCGCTTCCGCCGGAGAGCGGCACGGTTTCGCAGTGGAGTGCGTCCAGTCCAACCACGAAGGCGTCCTGCTGGACACCATCCACGCCGCCCGGGGCACCGCGGTGGGCATTGTCCTGAACGCCGGCGCCTTCACGCACACGTCCGTGGCTCTTCGTGACGCCCTGGCCGCCGTGCAGGTGCCCACCGTCGAGGTGCACATCACCAACGTGCACCAGCGCGAGGAATTCCGGCACCACTCCTACCTGTCGCCGGTCTGCGCGGCGGTGATCGTTGGTGCCGGGGTGTTCGGCTACAAACTTGCCATCGACTACCTGGCCGAGGTCCTGTAGCCGGGAGCCGCTACTTCTGGATGCACTGCCCGGAGGAGACGGGTGTGGACAATGCGGGTGCCTGCTCCGCGACCGGGTCAAGATCGTTCATGGTGATGGCGAACCCCACCTCGGCGTCAGAGGTTGCCTTGGCAAAGACCACCCCGGCCACCTGGCCGTCAGTGGTCAGCAGCGGGCCGCCCGAGTTTCCCGGCTGCACGTCCCCGGCAAGGCGGTAGATGTCCTCCGGGGACGGGTTGTTCCCGTAGATGTCCGGGACCAGGACCGTGGCAATGTCCTGCACGGTGGCGGGCTTGGACTGGAAAGGCCCGCCGTGCGGGTACCCGGCGAACGCGGCCTGGCTGCCGCCGGGCAGGTCGCGGCTCAGCGGCAGCGGCCGGGACGGCAGGTTGTCCACCGCCAGGACCGCCAGATCCCGCTTGGTGTCGAAGTAGACCACGCGGCCGGGCATCGCACCGCCGTCGGGCATCTCCACTACCGGCTGCGACACGCCCGCAACGACGTGGGCGTTGGTCACCACGCGGTCCGGGGAAACCACGAAGCCGCTGCCGGTCTGGTTCTGGCCGCATTCGTAGGCAGTGCCGGCGATCCTCAGGACGGACTGCGCCGCTTTGTTCAGCGCCGGAGTGTTGGTGCTGGTGTTGGGCACCTGGACCGCCTGGCCCTGGTCCAGCCCTTCGATCAACGTGGGAATGCCGTTGCCGATCACGGTGGACCGCAGCTGCGCCATGGTGGCCTTGACGGGGGTGGGGGTGAGCCCGTCGATGAAGCGGATCACCTTGGACTCGGCCAGCTGCCGGGACACGAAAGGCACGCCCAGGGAGCTGACGCTGAACGCCAGCATGGACATGACCAGCGCGGAGACCACCAGGTTCAGCGCCCCGCCCACCAGCCGGTCCACCGCCCGCAAGGGACGGATCCGCACCACGCCGCGCAGTTGCCGCCCGGCCATGGTGCCCAGGCCATGTCCCACGGCCATCAGCACGACGGCGGCGGCGATGATGGCGGTAAGCCTCCACCCGGAGTCCTCGACAAAGGTGCTGACGAGGGGGACGGCAAAGAATGCGGCGATGGCACCGGCAGCAAACCCGGCGAGGCCGCCGACAGTGACCAGGAACCCGTTGCGGAGGCCATAGATCAGGTATGACAGCAGCGCCAGGATCAGGACGATGTCCAGGACAGTCAGGCCGACCACAAAGGCTCCTTATTTACAGTTGAACCCCCATTCTAGTGGCGGACGCTGACAATCTTCTGTGGCGTGCACCGCCCTCCGGCAGACCTGCATTCGGCTGCCCGCAGGCGTTTCGGCTGCCAAGTTCGTCACAGAACGTTGAAAATTCTGAAACAATGGCACAAGCGCCACAGCCGATACTTTTACTCAGGAGATTTCATGGACATCGAGGTACTGCGCCGAGCACCCCTTTTCGCCACGCTCGACGACGACGCATTCCGGCTGCTGACGGACGAGCTCACCGAGGTGGACCTGTCCCGCGGCGCTTCGGTGTTCCGCGAAGGTGACCAGGGTGACCAGCTGTACTTCATCGTCTCCGGCAAGGTAAAGCTTGGCCGCACCTCGCCCGACGGCCGTGAATCGCTCCTGGCCATCCTCGGCCCGGGCGAGCTCTTTGGTGAGATGGCGCTGTTCGACCCCAGCCCCCGCACCGCCACCGCCACCGCGGTCTCCGAAACCCGGCTGGCCGGGCTGAAGAACGAGAGCCTGAACGCCCTGCTGCGCACCCGCCCGGAGGTTTCGGCCCAGCTGCTGCAGGCCCTGGCCCGCCGCCTGCGCCGCACCAACGACTCCCTCTCGGACCTTGTGTTCTCCGACGTCCCCGGCCGCGTGGCAAAGGCGCTGCTGGACCTGGCGGACCGCTTCGGCCGGCCGGCTACCGACGGCGTCCTGGTGGCCCACGAGCTCACGCAGGAAGAACTGGCGCAGCTGGTGGGCGCCTCCCGCGAAACGGTCAACAAGGCCCTGGCCGAGTTCGTCCAGCGCGGCTGGCTGCGCCTCGAAGCCCGCGCGGTGGTCATCCTGGACATGCAGCGCCTCCGCCAGCGCTCCCGCTAGGACCAACAAAAACCAGAACCAAGAAATACCAAGCCCAACAAAAACCAGGCCCAACAGGAAAGGCCGCCCCTCGGGGCGGCCTTTCCTGTGCCTGACCTTTTGTGCCTGACCTTTTGTGCCTGGAACGTGGGTCAGTTCTTCGCCACGTCCAGTTCCACCACAGCCCACGACAGGGCGGGAAGTCCCAGCCGGAGCTCAGATCCGGTTGCCTTGGCTCCCTCAAGCGGCTTCAGGCCCACCCGGTCGGGTTTTTCCTGGTTGTTGATGGTGAAGCGGTCGCCGCCTTCCGGGATCTCGAGCACCTCCGCCCTGACCACCCGCCGTGCGTCGAAGCCCCGCAGGCTGACCTCCACGTCCGCGGCCTCTTCCAGGCCGCGGTTGGCCAGGAACAGGGCCACGCGGCCGGTTTCCTCGTTCCAGGTGGCGCTGACATCCACCAGGTCCGTGTCACCAAACCGGCTGTTGGCGTACTGGTCCGAGTCCACGGACAACCGCAGGATCTGGCCCTTGGCCAGCTCTGCCATCCGGGCGAACGGGTGGAAGATGGTCTGGCGCCAGGCCGGGCCGTTCTCCTCGCTGAAGATCGGGGCGATGACG
Organism: Arthrobacter sp. StoSoilB19; assembly: GCF_019977275.1. Classification (NCBI taxonomy): domain Bacteria; kingdom Bacillati; phylum Actinomycetota; class Actinomycetes; order Micrococcales; family Micrococcaceae; genus Arthrobacter; species Arthrobacter sp. StoSoilB19. The sequence goes on from NZ_AP024650.1 coordinate 3,619,276, forward strand.
TTGACCAGCTGCGCCTGGTTGGCGATTTTGACGCGGTCGCCGTGGCGGAGCAGCGAGTTCAGCAGGGTTCCCACCACCACGGCATCCGTCACGTTGTACTTGTCCTCGATAAGCCGGGGGTGCTCGCGCCAGCCGGCCTTGGCGACGTTGCGCAGCTGGTCCTCGGTGTCCCGGCCGCGCTGGTACCAGACATTCCATTCGTCGAAGGAAAGGTTGATGTGTTTCTTGTGCTTTCCCTTCGCCCGGACGGCGTCGGCGGTTGCGATGACTGACTCGATGAAATAGTCGGTGTCGACTGCGCTGGCGAGGAAGCTGCCCACGTCGCCGTCGTGCTCCTGGTAGTAGGCGTGGAGGGAGACGTAGTCCACCTCGTCGTAGGCATGGGTCAGGACAGTCTGCTCCCAGGCGCCGAAGGTGGGCATGCCGGAGTTGGAACTTCCGCAGGCCACCAGTTCAATGTCCGGGTCCACGAAACGCATGGCCTTGGCGGCTTCCTGGGCCAGACGGCCGTATTCCTCTGCGGTCTTGTGGCCGATCTGCCACGGCCCGTCCATCTCGTTGCCCAGGCACCAGAGCTTGATGTTGAACGGATCCTTGTGGCCGTTCTTCGCGCGGAGGTCGGACCAGTAGCTGCCGCCGGGGTGGTTGGCGTACTCGACGATCTCGCGGGCCGCGTCCACTCCCCCGGTGCCCAGGTTGATGGCTTCCATGATTTCTGTGCCGGCCTGGCGGGACCAGTCCACGAATTCGTGGAGGCCGAACGCATTGGTCTCCACGGTGTGCCAGGCGCCGTCCAGCCGGCGGGGCCGGTTTTCGCGGGGGCCGATGCCGTCTTCCCAGTTGTAGCCGGAGACGAAGTTGCCGCCCGGGTAGCGGATGACGGTGGCGCCGAGTTCCTTGACGAGTTTGAGGACGTCCTGCCGGAAGCCGTTTTCATCCGCTTCAGGGTGGCCCGGTTCGTAGATGCCGGTGTAGACGCAGCGGCCCATGTGCTCCACGAAGGAGCCAAAGAGGCGTCGGGGGACTTCGCCGATGGTGAAGTCGCGGTCGAGGGTGATCCGTGCGCGGGACATGTGAGACATCTCCTTGGTTGTGGTTGGTTCGCAGGTGTGGGTCTGGATGGGCGGAAGGTGCCGGCTCAGGTTCCGGCGAGGCCCGTCGTCGCGACGCCCTTGATGATCTGGCGCTGGAAGAAAAGGAACACGAGGATGAGCGGCAGCGCCGCGAGCAGGGCGGACGCCATGTTCTGCGCGTACTGGATGCCGTAGGCGCTCTTGATGGTTTGCAGGCCCACCGGGAGGGTGAGCAGCGAGGCGTCGTTGGTGGCGATGAACGGCCACAGGAAGTTGTTCCATGCGCCGATGAACACAAAGATGGCGACGGCGGCCAGGATGGGCCGGGACAACGGCAGGATGATCTGGGTGAAGATCCTCATGCGGCTGGCACCGTCCATCACCGCGGCCTCCTCAAGTTCGCGGGGAATCTGGTCGAAGAACTTCTTGAGTACGAACACCATGGCCGGGTGGATGACCTGGGGCAGGATGATGGCCCATGAGGTGTCCACCATGTGCAGGGCGAGCATCTGGTAGAAGAGCGGAATGATCAGGACCGGCGGCGGGACGATGATGGAGGCGATGATCACCGTCATCAGCACCTTCTTGCCCTTGAAGTCGATCCGGGACAGGGCGTAGGCCACGAGCGCCGAGATCACCAGGGTGATGGCCGTGATGGCGGCCGAAGTATAGAGGGAATTCCACGTCCAAAGCGGGATGTTTCCGTCCTGGAAGACCTTGACGAATGCGTCGGCAGTAAAGCCCGACGGCGGCAGCCAGCTGACCTTCGGAGCTGCGGCATCCGTCTCGCTCTTGAAGGCGGTGGCGGTGGCCCAGGCGAACGGGACCAGCCACAGGACCGCGATGGCCGCGGCCACCACCAGGGTGGCGATCTTGCCCGGGGTCATCGTCTTGCGGGGCTGGCGGGTTTCCTGGCTGGTGTTGGTGCCCGGCCGGGGCCGGCTGATGGTCTGGGTTGCCATGGTTATGCACTCCTGCGGCGGGTGATGACGAACTGCATGACCGAGACGACCACGATCAGTCCGAAGAAGATGTAGGAGATGGCTGCGGAATAGCCCAGCCGGTAGCCGGTGAACCCGGTTTCGAAGATGTACTGCACCACCGGCCTGGTGGACCCTCCGGGCCCGCCGGCGGTCATCTGGTACACCTGGTCGAAGATCTTGAGCGAGGCAAGGACCTGGAGGAGCACGATCATCACGGTGGTGGGGCCCAGTTGCGGCAAGGTGATCGAGAAGAGCTGGCGCCAGGCTCCGGCGCCGTCGAGGGATGCCGCCTCATAGTGCTGCTGCGGGATGTTCTGCATGGCCGCCAGGTACAGCAGGAAGTTGAACCCCACCGTCCACCACAGCGTGGCAATGACGATGGCCCACATGGCCACGTTGGGGTCGTTGAGCCAGGCGACTTTGGGGATGCCGATCCTGGACAGGGAATCGTTGATGAGGCCCAGCTGCGGGTTGTACATCCAGCTGAAGAACAGCGAAACGACGGTGGACGCGAGCAGGTACGGGGCAAAGTAGGACAGCCGCCACAGCCACTGCGCCGGCAGGCCGGCGTTGAGCAGTGCCGCCATCACCAAAGCGACCAGCACCAGCGGGACCGTGCTGATGACGGTGAAGTAGAGGGTGTTGCCGAGCGAACGCCACATGTCGGCATCGGCGAAGGCTTCGGCGTAGTTCGCGAAACCGATCACGCTGTCGTTGGCTCCGGTAAGGGACTTGCCGGTGAGGCTCATATAGATGCCGTAAAGAACCGGCCACACCAGGAAGACGACGAAGAAAGCCAGGAAGGGCGCCGCAAACCCCCAACCGCTGAGGTTGCTCCTGGCGAGGCTCCCGGTCCTGCGCCGGGCTGCTGGTGAAGAACTCATGAAGGACTCCTTTGTCGCTCGGGCGGTTAGACCGGATTTGGCCGGGAAAGAAGGGTGTTGGTGCGCTTTTCGAAGGCGTCCCATCCGGCCGCTGCCTTGTCGCGGCCTAGGAGGACGTTTTGGACGTTTTCGGCAAAGTAGGTCTGCCAGTCGGAACCGGAGCCGCTGAACCAGGCTTCGGGATCGTAGGCAATGACGTCCGCGGCGTTGGCGTAATGCACCTGCGGTGTGAGGGCCTTATACGCCTGGGACTGGACCACGGGCTGGTAGGCGGGGATGTGTCCTGCCTCCGCCCAGGACAGCGATCCTTTGAGGATGTCGCTGACGAACTTGTAGACATCGCGCCGCTTCGTATCGTCCACGTTCAATTGCCGTGGCAGGACGAAGGAATGCGAGTCCGCGTACGCGGCCGGGGTGCCAAAGAGCGTGGGGATCGTTGCAGCGTCCACCGGGAGGCCTGCCTTCTTCATGGTCGGCAGTTCCCAGACGCCGCTGAACAGCATGCCCGAGCCGCCGCGGGCGAATTCCGCGATGCCGGTGCTGATGTCGCCGCTCTTTGCCGCAATGGTGTCGTCGAAAAGCGATGCCATGAATTCCAGCGACTCAATGGCGGCGTCCCGGTCAACCTTCATCGGCTGGCCCGGCGTCAGCGTCATGTCCGCGCCGTGCTGCTTGTAGAGCGTGTAGAACAGCCGCCACATCTGGGATCCGCTGCCGAGGTAGCCAAAGGACAACCCGTGGGCCTGCGTGACCTTCTGCATTTCCTTGGCCATGGCCATGAACCCCTGCGGGGACGTGACCTCCTGCAGCTGCCCGTTACCACCCAGGACGCCGGCCTTGCGGGCAATGTCCGTGTTGTAGAACATGATGAACGGGTGCGAATCCAGGGCGATGGAAAACACCTTGCCGTCCTGCTGGCTCTTCTGCCAGATCCGCGGGGCAAAGTCGGCGCCGGTGACGCCGTGCTCTGCCAGCAGCGAGAGGTCCCAGGGCTCAATCAGGCCGCCCGGGGCGTAGCCCGGGACACGGCTGGCGTGCATGATGGCCAACTCCGGCGGCCGGCCGCCAGCCGAGGCCATGGCGAGCTTGGTGTAGTAGGGCGGGCCCCACGCAAGGACGGTCGGGTGCACCTTGAACCCGGGGTTGGCTTCGTTCGCCTTGTTGATCATGGCCTGCATCTTGATGCCGTCGCCGCCGGACAACAGATGCCAGAACTGGATGTCCCTGGCGGCCGCTGCGGAGGCATTCCCACCGCACCCTGCCAGGGCCGCCGCAGCAATGACGCTGCCCATTGCTGCGGTTCCCGACAACAGCTGCCGTCTCGACAGCTGCCTGCCTGCGAAAAAATCAAACTGCTTCACCCGTCACTCCTTTGGATGGGTCCGCTGAAAGTCATTCCCGCGCCACAAACCGTTGCTGCCGCATGCTGGGCAGCCATGCCCCGCGGGGCCCCCGGTGTGACGCACGCCTCACATTACATCGATGTAATGGCCACCGCAATGGATAATTGTTAGCGTTCGCAAAGTGACCCGCCACTCTCGATTAGGGCTCCCGCGCCAGGATCCCGGTCGGAGGGCAGGAGCCTAGGAGGTACTCTGCCGTTCCACGATCCGGTAATCGATGGCCACTACCTTCTGCGGGCCCTCACGGTCGGCCATGCGCTCGGTCAGGAGGCGCAAGGCCTCCCTGGCCACCTGGCGCTTGTCAAAGGAAACGGTGGTCAGCGACGGCACTGCATACCTGGCGTCGGCGATGTCGTCGAAGCCGGCTACGGCCACGTCGTCGGGCACCCTGATGCCCCGCTTCCACAGCACACTGAGGGCCCCGATGGCCATGGAGTCGGTGAAGCAGAACAAGGCCTCGGGCAGGGGATGCGAGTCAAGGTAGGTGGACAGCGCTTTCGCCGCCGTATCCGGGCTCCACTTTTCGCAGGGGATGATCAGTGAGTCATCCCAGCCAATGCCAAGTTCTTCGAGTGCAGCCTGGTACCCACGGGTGCGGAGGACGGCCGCCGCCGAGCCCCTGCCTTCCGCGGCCCCCAGCACGGCAATACGGCGCCTGCCGGTGCTGCCCAGCGCCAGCGTCATGTCCCGTGCGGCGGCAACACTGTCCACCCATACACGGTCAGCCAGTTTCTGCGTCACCTCACCCAGCAGGACCACCGGAGGCAGGGCAACCCCCACCTTCACGGCACTCTCGTCCAAAACCACGGGGTTGAGGATGAGCCCGTCGATGAGGTTGGACCGCGCCCGCGACATCAGCTCGTATTCGCGCGTGGGATCGGACCCCGTCTCCTCGATCTGCACGCTCCACCCCTGCTCGTGGGCCACCTCCACCACGCTGTGTGCGATCTCGGCGGAGTACGGCGTGGCCAGATCGGGCAGGGCCAGGGCGATGACGCCCGACCTTCCGTTGCGCAGTCCCCGGGCAGAGAGGTTGGGAACGTAGTCCAGTTCCGCCATGGCCTGCTCCACCTTGATCCTGGTGGGGCCGCTGACCGGAACAATGCCGTTCATGACGTTCGAGACGGTCTTTGGCGAAACCCCTGCGAGGCGCGCTACGTCCTTGACCGTTGCGCGCAAAGGCGCCCCCTTGCTCCCGGTGTGGCTTTGGTGAAGATTTTACCCGGCTCCGTGGAGCGTCAGCGTTCGCGCTGGTGGTCCCCCGCCACGGTCTTGGCAGCCTCGACTTCGAGCATGAGCCTGCCGTCCTCTTCAACCAGGGTTGGCTGGTAAACGTGGGGCTTGCGCTTGTAGCTCAGGTAGGCAATGCAGCCGTTGGCCGCGGCCATCTTCTCGAGCATGATTTCGGAACCCGGGACCAGCAGTTCGCCCAGCGGGCGGCCCACCGTGTTCTCCTGGCCTGCCTCGTCGCCCAGCGCCGTGGAGTTCCGCTCCTGGATCACCTGCGCGGCGTTGACCCACCTGCCCCACACGCCCTTGCCGTCCAGCAGCGAAGGTTCCTGGCCCAGCGGCACCGTGGCGGCGAAGTAGCGGGTGTCGAAGCGGCGGTGCGCGAAGTCGGGGCTGCGCCAGTTGACGAGGGACTTGAGCAGGTCGGTGCGCAGGGAGAGCCCGCGCTTGCCCAGCACCTGGGCAAGCGTCTTCTCCTGGTCGGCCACCGCCACGCGTGCCCGCATCCACTTGGACGTGGACGTGGCCTCCACCGTGCTGGACATGTCGGGACCGGCCAGGAGCACGCCGGTCTCCTCGAAGAGTTCCCGGATGGCGCCCACCACGTGGCGGCGGGCCAGCCCGACGTCGTCCGTTCCCATCTGCTCGGCCCAATGCTGCGGTGAGGGTCCCAGCCAACCCATGGCGTCGTCGTCGGCCGGGTCAAGGGACCCGCCGGGGAACGCCAGGACGCCCAGCGGCGAGGAGCCGGGCCGGTAACCCAGCCAAGTCTCCAGGCCGGTGGGTGAATCACGCAGGAGGACTACGGATGAGGCGTAGCGCGCGGCCCGGGGGGTGCGCTCGCCGTGTTCGAGCCAGCTTTGCGCCGCCCCTTCAAGGTCTTGGGGAAGTGCAAAAAGGCGTCGTGCGAGGTGCGGCAAGGGAAGTGTCCGGTCTTAGCTGAATTCGGCAATGAGCTCGACCTCTACGGGAGAGTCGAGCGGAAGAACGGCAACGCCGACGGCGGAACGTGCGTGCTGCCCGGCGTCACCGAGGACGCGGCCCAGCAGTTCCGAGGCACCGTTGACGACGGCGGGCTGGCCCGTGAACGAGGGATCCGAAGCGACGAATCCCACCACCTTCACGATCCGGGTGATCCGGTCCAGGTCCCCGATGACGCTCTTGACGGCGGCCAGGGCGTTGACGGCGCAGACCGCTGCGAAGCGCTGCGCGTCCTCCGGGGAAACGGTGGGCTCGTCGGCGTACCCTTCGGTGCCCGCGGACACCTTGCCCGTAGCTTCGAGTTTGCCGTTAATAAACGGCAACTGGCCCGAGGTGTAGACATGGCTCCCGGAGACGACGGCGGGAACGTAGGAGGCCACCGGGGCGGCGACCTCGGGCAGGGTGATGCCGAGTTCCGCGAGGCGCTGCTCGACGGCGGATACGGGCGCCGCTGCGGCGCTGGACTGGGCTTCTGCGGGGGTGCTCATGCTACTGCTTCTCCCTTTTGAGGTAGGCGACAAGGCCGTTGCCGTCAGGTCCGGGGACTACCTGGACGAGCTCCCAGCCGTCCTCTCCCCACTGGTCCAGGATCTGCTTTGTGGCGTGGATAATGAGCGGAATCGTCGCGTACTCCCATTTGGTCATGAAAGAAAGCGTAGCCCTTGCCGGTAAAGTGGAAAACATGGCGACTCGCAAGAACCCCTTATTCGACACTGCCACCACACTGGGTAAGATCCTTCTTTTCCTTGGTGTGAGCGCAATTTGCGGTGTCCTCGTGGCAGGCCTCCTGGTGCCTGCCGCGGCCGTCTCCGGCAGCGCGGCAAGCGGTTCCATCGACTTTTTCGATTCCCTTCCGGCGGAGCTGAAGGTAGATCCCCCCAGCCAGACCACCCGGATCCTGGCTGCCGACGGCAGCGAGATCGCCAGCGTCTATACCGAGAACCGCACCAAGGTTCCGCTGGACCAGATTTCACCGAACATGAAGAACGCCATCCTCGCCGTCGAGGACAGCAGGTTCTATGACCACGGCGGCGTGGACACCACCGGCATCCTCCGCGCGCTGGTCAGCACCATCCGAGGCAACAAGCAGGGTGCCTCCACCATCACTCAGCAGTACGTCAACAACGTTCTCAACGCCAACCTCGCCGCCGCCGGCGAGGAGGACCAGATCAAGCTGAACGGCGTCAACAAGGGTGTTGGTGACAAGCTCCGCGAGATGAAGCTCGCCATCGCCCTGGAGAAGGAGTTCAGCAAGGACCAGATCCTTGAGGGCTACCTGAACATCGTGTTCTTCAACCGTGATGCATATGGCATCGAGGCCGCTTCCAGGTACTTCTTCAGCACCACCGCCAAGGACCTGACGCTCCCCCAGGCAGCGCTGCTGGCCGGCCTGGTGAACAGCCCCTCCGCCTTTGACCCCATCATCAATCCCGAGAAGTCAAAGCAGCGCAGGGACCTGGTGCTGGGACTGATGCTTGACCAGAAGAAGATCACCCAGGCGGAACACGACGCGGCCGTCGCCACCCCGGTGGAGCCCAAGGTGACCCAGCCCAAGCAGGGCTGCGCCTACGCGGCCTCGGCCCCGTACTTCTGCGACTACATCCTGCACCTGCTGGAGAACAACCCTGCCTACGGCGCGGACGTCAAGGAGCGCCAGCGGCTGATCTACGGCGGCGGGCTGACCATCACCACCACACTGGACCCCAAGGCCCAGGCCACGGCCCAGGAGCAGGCCAATGCCGCCGCCGGCGCCAACCCCGACAAGTGGGGCGCCTCCATGGTGTCGGTGCAGCCGGGTACGGGCAAGATCATCTCAATGGCCCAGAACACCACGTTTCTGCCCGGCCAGGGCTTCGATTCCCAGCTCAACTTCAACGTGGACAAGCTGGATAAGGACGGCAACGACCTCAACGGCATGGGCGGCGCCCAGCCCGGGTCCACCATGAAGCCGTTCACCTTTGCCGAGTGGCTCAACGAGGGCAAGTCCATGAACACCATGGTCAACGCGGCCCAGCGCGTCTACCCGATCGGCTATCCGTGGCGCAACACCTGCGGCAAGGTCCAGGGTGCCTACAGCACGGCGCAGAAGAACGCGGGCCTGGACGCGGCTGACGACCTCCAGAACGCCGAGCCCCAGTGGTACAAGCCGCTGTCGGTCCTGGAGGGCCTTTACAACTCGATCAACACGGTGACGTTTGCGTCCGCGGCACAGCTGGACTTCTGCGGCATCCAGAAGATCGCTGATGCGGTGGGACTGCACAGCGGCTTGCCCTCAGCGGACGGCAGCGAGCCGAACCCCAAGGTGAACATGATGACGCTGGGCAACCTGCTGGGGTCCACGCAGACCTCTCCGCTGACCATGGCCAGCGCGTTTGCCACCTTCGCTAACGACGGCAAGTACTGCGAGCCCATCGCCATCACCTCGGTGACGGACGCCACCGGCAAGCAGCTCCCGGCACAGTCCAGCAGCTGCCGTGACGCCATCAAACCGGAGGTTGCACGCGGCGTGAACTACGCGCTCCAGGAAGTGCTGAACAGGGGCTCCGGTTCGCTGATCCAGCCCCGGATTTCCACCAAGACCAGCTTCCCCATTGGCGCCAAGACCGGTACGTCCAACAACAACGGCTCCACCTGGGTTGTTGGGCACACCACCGGCCTGGCAACGGCCGCCTGGTTCGGCGACCCGCTGGGAGCACAGGACCGTGCAGGGCAGAACATCACGGTCAACGGCAAGTTCTATAAAGGCATCGATGGTTACATGATCGCCGGTCCCATGTTCTCCAGCTACATGGCGAAGATCGCCCCGGCATACGGCACCAACCCGTTCCCGGCACCGCCGAGCAACATGGTCAACGGAACAACCACTACTTCGCCTGGAAGGACCACCCCGCAGGCCACCCAGGCTCCCGTACCGTCCACGCCGGCAACGCAGGCGCCCGCCACCCAGGCGCCGGCCCCCGCCCCCACCAGCAATGGCAACGGGAATGGAAAGGGCAACGGCTAAGCACGCATGAGCATCGACAGCCTGGCAGGCCGCGCCCGCGCAATCGGGCGCGGCTTTGCCGTCACTGCAGGCGCCGGGGCCGCGGCCGGAATGGCAGCCTTCGGCTACGGCCTGTGGGAGAAGAACCAGTTCGTCCTCCGGGAGGAAACCCTGGCCATCCTCCCTCCCGGCCGCGGTCCGTTCCGCATCTTGCACCTGAGCGACATCCACTTCGTGCCGGGGCAGCGGAAGAAGGCTGATTGGCTAAGGTCCCTGGCGGACCTCAGGCCGGACCTGGTGGTGAACACCGGCGACAACCTCAGCCACGTGAAGGCTGTGGACCCGCTGCTGGATGCCCTGAAACCGCTGCTGCAGTTCCCCGGCGTCTTTGTCCCCGGGTCCAACGACTACTTCGCGCCCAGCCCAAAGAACCCTGCGTCCTACCTGCTGGGGCCGTCCAAGGCGAAGCCCAAGCCGGTTGCCCTCGACTGGCCGCGCCTGCGGTCCGGCTTCGGCATGAGCGGCTGGGTGGATCTGACCAATCGCCACCAGTCATTGGTCCTCAACGGCATGCGCTTCGATTTCTCCGGCGTCGACGACCCGCACCTGAACCGGGAACGGTACGCCGGCTGGCCCCGTGGAACGGTCAGCCAGGATGCCAAGGACCACCTCAGGATCGCGGTCATCCATGCACCGTACCAGCGGGTCCTGGACCACTTCACCGAAAGCGGCGCGGACCTCCTGCTGGCCGGCCACACACACGGGGGCCAGCTGTGCATCCCCGGGTATGGCGCCCTCGTGGCCAACTGCGACCTCCCCACATGGCGGGCGAAGGGCCTCAACGACTGGTCAAGCAACGGAAGCACGACGCCGGTTAATGTGTCCGGCGGCATCGGCACCTCACGCTTCGCCCCGGTAAGGATCGCCTGCAAACCCGAGGCCGTCCTGCTGACCCTTACCTCCCCCAACTGAACCGAAAGCATTACGGTCTGCAATAACTGGGCAAGCAGCTGGCCAGCACCGCAAATCCCTGTGAACCGCCTCACGCCAATGGCATAGGGTAGTTGCTAGAGGAAACTACATTCGTTTTAGAGCTTGAGAAGCGGGCATGGCCAAGCAGACTCCATTTTTCCGATCCATCAGCCGTCTTTATCCGCACGTCCGGCCCATCATCCCCAGGCTCCTGCTGGGACTCCTGTGCGCCCTGCTCGCCAGCGTCGTGGCGCTGACCATCCCCCAGGTGCTGCGGGTCCTGGTCAATACCGCGCTGCAGCCAGGGGCCACGCCGGAGGCGGTCTGGGTGTCGGCTGCCGTCATCCTGGTCCTGGGCATCGCAGAAGCCGGACTGGTGGCGCTGCGCCGGCAGTTCGTCATCAACCCCGCCACCACCGTGGAGACCCGCATGCGGGTGTCCCTCTACAACCATCTGCAGGACCTGACCGTCTCCTTCCACGACCGGTGGGGATCCGGCCAATTGCTGTCCCGGGCCATGACGGACCTGAACTTCCTGCGCCGCTGGATGGCTTTTGGCGCCATCATGCTGGTGGTCACCACCCTGACGGTGATCATCGGCGTCGTGGCCATGTTCGCCATGAGCTGGCAGCTGGCCCTGATCTTCCTGGCCGCCGCCGTTCCCATCACCATCAACAGCTTCCGGTTCCGCACCCGGTTCAGCAAGGTGGCGCGGCGAAGCCAGGACCAGGCCGGCGACCTTGCCACCACCGTGGAGGAATCGGTCCACGGCATCCGCGTGCTCAAGGCCTTCGGACGCAGCCGGGAAGCCCTGGAAAACTTCAACGAGCAGGCAGAGGGCCTGCGCCAGACTGAGATCGAGAAGGCACGCCACCAGGCAACGTTCACCATGGTGGTCACCCTGCTTCCTGAACTCGCCCTGGGAGCCGGCCTGATTGTCGGGGTCATGCTGTGCGCCAGCGGCCAGCTGAGCATCGGCTCCCTGGTGGCGTTCTTCGCCACCGCGGCAGTCATCGCCTCCCCCGTGGAATTCTCCGGCATGCTGCTGGCCATGGCACTCACCGCCAAGACCGCCGTCGACCGCCACTACGAAGTGATGGACACGCAAAACACCATCACCAGTCCTGCCCAGCCCCGCCGGCCGGCTGAGCTGGCCGGGGCACTGCGCTTCAACAACGCAACCTTCGCCTTCGAGGACGCCCCGGACAAGCCCATCCTCAAGGACATCAACCTGGACATCCGGCCCGGCGAAACCATGGCCCTGGTGGGCATCACCGGCAGCGGCAAGAGTGCGCTGATCCAGCTGGTGCCGCGCCTGTACGACGTCACCGGCGGCGCCATCACCATCGACGGCGTCGACATCCGGGACTTCGGTGTGGAGGAGCTGCGCCGGATCGTGGGGGTGGCCTTCGAGGAGACCACGCTCTTTTCCAATTCCGTGCGGGACAACGTCCTGCTCGGCGCCCCGGCCCGCACAGAGGAGGTCCTGGACGAGGCCCTCGATGTGGCGCAGGCGCACTTCGCCTATTCCCTGCCCGGGGGTGTGGACACGTTGATCGGCGAGGAAGGCCTGAGCCTGTCCGGCGGCCAGCGGCAACGGATCGCCCTGGCACGTGCCATCGCCGCCCGTCCGCGGATCCTGGTCCTGGACGACCCGCTGTCAGCCCTGGACGTCCACACCGAGGAGCTGGTGGAGGCCCGCCTCCGCGAGGTCCTGAAGGACACCACCACCCTGATCGTGGCCCACCGGCCGTCCACCGTGGCCCTCGCGGACCGGGTGGCCCTGCTGGAGGACGGCCGCATCGCCGCCGTCGGAACGCACACCGAACTGCTGGCCCATAACCAGCACTACCGCTACGTCATCGCCAGCCTGGACCGGGAGCCGCGGGACCTGGACTCTGAACTGTCGGCACTTGAAGACAATGCTGAGGAAGTGTCCCGATGAGCACTGCAACGTTCGGCACCGCAAATGAAGACAATGCCCACCTCAGCAAGAGCGACAGCCGGGCAGTACGACGGCGGTCACTTGCCCTGCTGCGATCGCTGATCCGTCCCGTGCGGGCGCGGTTCTGGCTGACCATCGCCATGGTGGTCCTGTCCCAGGCCGCGCGGGTGGCCGGCCCGGCACTGATCGCGTTCGGGATCGACCATGCCCTTCCCGCCCTCCAGGCCGGCAACAACGCCCCCTTGGTGTTCACCGGCGTCGCCTACCTTCTGGCAGCCATTGCGACGGCGGGACTCACCGCCCTGTACGTCACCTCCACGGCGCGGCTCAGCCAGGCGATGCTGCTGGACCTCAGGGTGCGCGTCTTCCGGCACACGCAGCGGCTCAGCCTGGAGTTCCACGAGAAATACACCTCCGGCAGGATCATCGCCCGGCAGACCTCAGACCTTGAAGCACTGCGCGAACTCCTCGACTCGGGGGTCAGTTCACTGGCTTCGGGAATGCTCTTCATGGCCTTCACCGCCGTCACCATCTTTGCCCTGGACTGGCGGAGCGGTTTGCTGGTGCTGGCCGCCGGCGTGCCGATGTTCTTCCTTTCGCGCTGGTACCAGAAGCACTCGCAGATCGCCTTCAGGGAGTCCCGCGTGGTCTCCGCCCGGCTGATCGTGCATTTCGTGGAGACCATGACCGGCATCCGCGCCGTCAAGGCCTTCCGCAAGGAGAAGGAGAACTCGGAGCGCTACGGGAAACTCGCCGAGGACTACCGCGCGGTCACAGTCCGCTCCATCAACCTCAACGGCATCTTCCAACCGGGACTGGTGCTGATTGGCAACGTCTGCGTTGCCGTGGTCCTGCTCTTCGGCGGATTCCGGGTGCTGGACGGCGGCCTGGCAGTGGGCGTACTCCTGGCCCTCATCCTGTCCACCAAGCGCTTCTTCCAGCCGGTGGACCAGATGGCCATGTTCTACAACTCATTCCAGAGCGCGCAGGCAGCACTGGAGAAGGTGTCCGGACTGCTCGAAGAGGTTCCCACGGTCCGGCCACCCAGGAACCCGGTGGCCCTGCCCAGCGCCACGGGACGCATCGACTTCAACGGCGTCGAGTTCCGCTATGGCGACGGTCCGTTGGTGGTGCCGCGCCTGGACCTGCACATCCCGGCCGGACAGACAGTGGCGCTGGTGGGACAAACGGGCGCTGGAAAATCCACCCTGGCCAAACTCATCGCCCGGTTCTACGACGTCACCTCGGGAACGCTCACCCTGGACGGCGTGGACCTCCGCGACCTGGCCACCACCGACCTCCGCCGGAACATCGTCATGGTCACCCAGGAGGCCTTCCTGTTCAGCGGCTCGGTGGCGGACAACATCGCCCTGGGCCGGCCGGAGGCATCACGCGCCGAAATCGAAGAGGCCGCCAAGGCAGTTGGCGCCCACGAATTCATCCTTGAACTTCCCGAGGGCTACGACACCGACGTCAACAAGCGCGGCGGCAGGGTCTCCTCCGGCCAGCGGCAGCTGATCAGCTTTGCCAGGGCGTTCCTGGCGCAGCCGGCCGTGCTGATCCTGGACGAGGCAACCTCCTCACTGGACATCCCGTCCGAACGCCTGGTGCAGGCCGCACTGGCCCGCCTGCTGGCCGGCACGGAAGCCAGACGCCGGACGGCGTTGATCATCGCCCACCGCTTGTCCACGGTGGAGACGGCGGACCGTGTCCTGGTGGTGCACGACGGGCGGATCGTGGAGGACGGCACGCCGGAGGAACTGATCGGCGGCGGCGGACGCTTCGCCGACCTGCATGGGGCGTGGAAGGACTCCCTGGTCTGACCCGCGTCCCGCCCCGGACCGGGCTGGACCGGGCTGGATTTCGCATCGGGACCCGGAATCGGCTATCCTTGTAAAGTTGCTTTTGCAGCGGATCGGGATGTAGCGCAGCTTGGTAGCGCGCTTCGTTCGGGACGAAGAGGTCGCAGGTTCAAATCCTGTCATCCCGACCATAACGAAAAGAGGGTCTCCTTGCGGAGGCCCTCTTTTTTGTCTCGATGTGGTCACGGCCCGGCACCCCGGGATTAAAACGAGTGGCCCCGGAGCTGTTGCTCCGGAGCCACTCCCGCCTCCTGTGTGAGGAAGCTGTTTAAGCGGGATCAGGCCAGTTGCCCACGTACGTTGTGTAGGTAGTATCGGTCTTCTTGTCCTTCTTCACCTTTGCTGAGGCGGGATCAGGCCAGTTACCAACAGCTACCGACACACCCGAATTATCGGCGACGGAACCTGAAGCCAGGACGGCCGGAGCCGCCGCAGAAAAAGCCAGGGCCCCAGCCAGGACGGCCGCGGTTGCGATCTTCTTCAACATATAAGTTCCTCAATACGAGTCGGATTCGTTACAAAGCCAGCACTGTCCTTGTTGACACACATTGTAAAATATTTTCCACAGGGGCTGTCAAGCATTCGGCAGCCCAAGTGTCCAGAAGGAGGAAACGCGTGGGCAACGGGTTCGGAGAAAAGCTCCGCGCGGAGCGCCTGGAGCGTGGACTGACACAGGCCGAACTGGGCAAGGACCTGTATTCACCCAGCTACATTTCGCTGCTGGAAACCGGCCGCCGGGAGCCGACAGCCGAAGTAATTGAAGAATTGGCACGCAGATTGGAACTGGCCCCCAAGGCGCTGGAGGCTTGGAGCCAGCCAATTTCCGTGAGCGACGCCGAGTACGTGCTGGCAGGCCTCTATGCCCGCCAGGCGTGGGACCTTCGTGATTATCCACTGGCGGCAAGCCACGCTGCCACGGCCGCGAAGATTGCCCTCGAGGGGCGGAACACCAGCGCCTGGTGGAACATGACCTATATGCAGGCCGAATGCCTCATCAAGCAGGGAAACTGGCGCGAAGCCCAGAAGATCATGGAGCACTTGCTGGAGCACCCCATGGCCAGGGAATCCGCCGGCCTTGCCGTACGGGCACACCAGATGCTGGCCGGTATCTACCAGGGACAAGGCCAGCTGAGCCTTGCCGTGGACCAGGGGATCCAGGCAGTGGACCTCTGCAGGCAGCTGCCCAAGGGATCCACCCTGATCATCAACGCCCATCACGCGCTGATCGGGGCGCTTGCAGAAAGCGGGCGGCTCGACGAGGCCTGGAAGTATTGCCAGGCCATGATCGACCACGTGGATGAGCTTTCCATGACGCAGCTCGCCGGCGAGGTGGCCTGGGTTGTGGGGAACGTTGCGTTCATGCGGCATGACTACACGGAAGGCGTCAAACACCATGAGCGGGCAGCACGCCTGCTCTCCCCCGCCAATGACATCGAACTGTGGGCCCGGTTCAACAAGGCCTCCGCAGCCGTCCGGCTTTCCTCGGGCATCGTGGAGCCGGAGACCCTGTCGGCAATCGAACGTGCCGAACTGGCCTTGTCGATTGTGGGTGGGAACAAGTCCGATCAGCTGGAGGTCGCCTTCATCCGTGCCCGCTGGCTGTACCTGACCGGGGACATTGTGGCCGCCGTCGAAAAGCTGCGGGAAATCCACGCCGAACGCGCGGAGCTCGCCAAGCACACCGCGGGTGAAGTTTCCCTCCTCCTGGGCAAGTCCCTCAAGGCCGCGGGTGATACGGACGAAGCACTGGTGCATCTCGAGGAAGCCCAAAAGGCCTTCGCCACTGCCGGCGCCCAGGACCGGGTTCAACAGGCGCTGGACGCGATCCTCGAGATTAAGCTGGCGCAGAAACGCGCCGCCGCTGCGGCTGCGAAAGCCAGCTGACCAGGCCAGGTAAACCCGCAGTGCGGGCTTACCTGGCTTCCGGTTGTTCTAGGAGAACGCCTTCCCCGTGATCTTCTCGTATGCTTCGACGTAGCGGCTGCGGGTCCGTTCCACTACTTCAGCGGGGAGCGCCGGCGGCGGCGTGTCCGAGGCCTTGTCCCAGCCGGACTCCGCCGATGTCAGCCAGTCCCGCACATACTGTTTGTCGTAGGACGGCTGGGCCTGGCCCGGCTTGTAGGTGGCAGCGTCCCAGAAACGCGAGGAATCCGGGGTCAGCACCTCGTCGCCCAGGGTGATCGACCCGGAGGCTGCGTCGTAGCCGAACTCCACCTTGGTGTCCGCCAGGATGATGCCGCGCTCCCGGGCGATCTTTTCCGCCGTCGTGTAAATCTTCAGCGTCAACTCACTGAGGCGGCCCGCGATGTCGTCGCCCACCAGCGCCACTACGGCGTCGTAGGTGATGTTCTCATCATGCTCCCCGATCAGCGCTTTGGCCGACGGCGTGAAGATGGCGTGCTCCAGCCGGGATCCGTCCACCAGCCCTTCCGGCAGCGGGATGTTGCATACGGTTCCGGAGGCCTTGTACTCCTGCAGGCCGGAGCCCGTGAGGTAGCCGCGGGCGATGCATTCCACCGGGAACATGTCCAGCTTCTTGCAGATCATGGCCCGGCCTTCAACCTCGGCCGGGACGCCGTCCTCCACCGTGGAGCCGAGCACATGGTGTTCCACGCCCAACTGGTCGAACCACCAGAGGCTCAGTTGCGTGAGGATGCGTCCCTTGTCCGGGATTTCGCTGGACAGCACATGGTCAAAGGCGCTGATGCGGTCGCTGGCCACCACCAGTACGCAGTCCTGCCCAACGCGCTGCAGGATGGATTCGTCGGCGGGCTCATAGAGGTCGCGTACCTTGCCGGAGTAGACGTGGGTCCAGCCGGGAAGATCCAGTGTTTTGGTGGCGTAGCCGCGGTTCTCTCGGTTTTCAGTCATGTCAGGCCTTTGCTTTCACGATGGGCATCGAACCGGTGGCGCCGTAAGGAACCTTGATCTCGCCACGGGCGGCTTTGCGGGCGATGTCGGTGCGGAACTGCGCCCCGTCCAGCTGGACCAGCTCCACGCCGTCGTACGCTTTCTCGCGCGCCTCCACCAGGTCACTGCCCAGGGCGACAACCGCCAGGACACGGCCGCCGGCGGACACCACCTTGCCTTCCTTGTCCAGGGCGGTTCCGGCGTGGATAACGTGCACGCCGTCGAGCGCTTCCACTTTCTTGAGGCCACGGATCCGGTCACCGGTGCGGGGCGTGTCCGGGTAGTTTTCGGAGGCAATAACGACGGCGACGGCGGCCTCCTTGGACCACCGCAGCTCCTCAGCCTTATCCAGTTCGCCCTTGGCGGCGGCCATCAGCAGCGCACCGAGGGGGGTCTTGAGCCGGGCGAGGACGGCCTGGGTTTCCGGGTCGCCGAAGCGGACGTTGAACTCGATCACGCGGGTGCCGCGTGACGTGAGGGCCAGGCCGACGAACAGCACACCGACGAAAGGGGTGCCGCGGCGGGCCATCTCGTTGACGGTGGGCTGGGCCACGCGTTCAAGGACTTCCTGCACCAGCCCCTCGGGGGCCCACTCAAGCGGGGTATAGGCACCCATGCCGCCGGTGTTGGGCCCTTCGTCATTGTCGAAAATGCGCTTGAAGTCCTGGGCGGGCGAGAGCGCCACCGTGTTCTGCCCGTCGCAGAGCACAAAGAGGGAAACCTCCGGGCCGTCCAGGAACTCCTCGATGACCACGGAGCCGCCGGCGTCGAAGCAGGACTGGGCATGCGCCAAAGCTTCATCGCGGTTGCGGGTGACAACAACACCCTTGCCCGCGGCGAGTCCATCGTCCTTCACCACGTAGGGGGCGCCGAAGGTGTCCAGTGCCGATGCTGCTTCCTCGGCGTTGGTGGCCACCATGGCCATCGCCGTGGGGACGCCGGCTTCCGCCATGACCTCCTTGGCGAAGGCCTTTGAGGCCTCCAGCTGGGCTGCTGCCTTGCTGGGTCCGAAGACGGGGATCCCGGCTTCGCGGACGGCGTCCGATACGCCTGCGGCCAGCGGAGCTTCCGGGCCCACCACCACGAGGTCCACACCGAGCCGTGCGGCCAGCCCGGCGACCGCGTCGGGATCGTTGCCGTTGATGTCGTAGGTGGGAACCAGTTTGCTGATGCCGGCATTGCCAGGTGCCGCGTGGACCTCGGACACGTTGGGGTCGGCGAGCAGGGAGCGGACAATGGCGTGTTCGCGGCCTCCGGGGCCAATGACGAGTACCTTCACAGTGTCCAAGGGTACTTTGTGCACCCTCCCCGCTCCTAAGCTGTGTCCTCCCCCGCCTGGTCAATCCGGAGTCCCGCCCGCTCCGAACCATACATATGACAAAGCTGCGAAACAGGATGACAGGCGCCGGAACCATGGCCGCGTTGGCAGGCGTGGTGGCAGCCGCCGTCGTACTTGCCGTTGCGGAGCTGATTGGCGCATTTTTTACCGCCCGCGCCACCCCCCTCTTTGCCCTGGGGTCCACCTTCATCGACTTCACGCCGCCGTGGCTCAAGGACTTTGCGATCGCCACGTTCGGCACCAACGACAAGACAGCGCTATTCGTGGGCATGGGCCTGACCATTGCGGTGCTCGCCTGCATCCTGGGCGTGGTGGCCTACCGGAAATGGGCCCTCGGCGTCCTGGGTGTACTTTTCATGGGGGCCGTGATCGTGGCCAGCGTGGTGACCCGCGCCGGCGTCGGCGCCGCTGACGCCATCCCTTCGGTGCTGGGAACCCTGGCCGGACTGGTGGTCCTGCACCGCCTGATGGTGCCGCTGTGGGGGCTGAAGGCGTGGCCGGAAGCGCCGGCGGATACAGCGTCCGACGGCGGCGAACGGCCTGGGGGCGAAGGCACCAGCCGCCGGCGCTTCTTCGCCACTGCCGGGATCACGGCCGTAGCCGCGGGCATCGCCGCCACCGGTGGGCGGCTGCTGGCTGCGGCGCGCAGCAATGTGGCCCAGGCCCGTGAAGCGTTGAGCCTGCCAACGCCGGCGAAAGCTGCAGCCGCCGTACCGGCCGGGGTCCAGTCCACGGTCCCCGGCGTCCCGCCGTGGCTGACGCCCAACGGCGAGTTCTACCGGATCGATACGGCTTTGAGCGTGCCGGAAATCAACGTTGACGACTGGGAACTGCGCGTTCACGGGCTGGTGGAGCAGGAAGTGACGCTCACCTTCCAGGACCTGCTCGACGCCGAGCTGATCGAATCCCACGTCACGCTCACCTGCGTGTCCAATCCAGTGGGCGGCAACCTCGCCGGAAACGCCAAGTGGCTGGGCCTGCCCATCCGTGAGGTGCTGGCGCGCGCCAAGCCCAAAGAAGGAGCAGACATGGTGCTGTCAAAGTCCATCGACGGCTTCAGCGCTTCCACTCCCCTTGAGGTCCTGCAGGATGACAGGGACGCCATGCTGGCCATCGGCATGAACGGTGAGCCGCTTCCGCTGGAGCACGGCTACCCCGTGCGGATGGTGGTCCCCGGACTGTACGGGTTTGTGTCCGCCACCAAATGGGTGGTGGACCTGGAGGTCACCCGTTTCGCGGACAGCAAGGCCTACTGGACCGAGCGCGGCTGGTCCGAGCGCGGCCCCATCAAGACGATGGCCCGCGTGGACGTGCCCAAGTCCTTCGCGAAGGTGCCGGCCGGAAAAGTCGCGGTGGGCGGCACCGCATGGGCCCAAACTCGCGGCATCAGCAAAGTGGAAATCCAGATCGACAACGGCGGGTGGGCGGAAGCCACCCTCTCCGCCGAAGCGTCCACCGTTACCTGGCGCCAGTGGTCCTACGAGTGGGACGCCACGCCCGGCCCCCACTACATCAAGGTACGGGCAACCGACGGGACCGGGGCGGTCCAAACCGACCAGCGCGCAGATCCCGTGCCTGACGGTGCGTCAGGCTGGCAGTCGATAATGGTCACCGTGCAGTAGGCCGCAGCCCGGAGTGCCCGGGCTTCTGCGGGGCTGGCCCATAGACTGGCAGTATGCCGCATAATCCGCATGCCACCTTCACTGTTGACTCCGCCGTCGAACTGGCCGTGATCGAACGCAGCGGCTTTGTGGAGTCGCGGCACATCGGTTCCGCCGTGCTCCTGTCCGCCGACGGCTCGGTGGTCACCGAACTCGGAGACATCAACACGCCCATCTTCGCGCGGTCCACGCTCAAGCCGTTCCAGGCATTGGCCGCCATGCAGTCCGGGGTTCCGCTGCGGGGCGCGCAGGTGGCCATTGCCTGCGGAAGCCACACGGGCTCCCTGGACCACATGGACGTGGTGGCGGGCATGCTCAAGGCCGCCGGAGTCCGTGAAGACCAGCTGCAGTGCCCCGAGGCCTGGCCGCAGGATGAAACGGCCCGGAACTGGCTGGTGCGCTCCGAAAAGGGCAAGTCGCGGCTGGCGTACAACTGCTCCGGAAAGCACGCCGCTTTCCTGTGGGCCTGCACGGAAAACGGGTGGGACACGCACAGCTACCTGGAGCCGAACCACCCGCTGCAGCAGCGCGTGCGCACCGTTGTGGAGGAATACACGGGTGAGAAGATCGCCCACCTGGGGATCGACGGCTGCGGCGCCCCCGTGGCGGCTGTCTCCCTGAAAGGCCTGGCCAGGGCTTACTCCCAGCTCGCCAAGGCTCCCGGGGACCAGAGCTTCAGCGCCAGGGCCGCCACCATCGCCACTTCGATGCTCGATTACCCATGGGCGGTACAGGGCCGTGGCGAGGCCAACACCCTGGTGATGGACGAGCTGGAGATCATCGCCAAGATCGGGGCAGAGGGGGTGCTGGCCATGGCCACTCCGCAGGGCGTGTCCGTGGCCGTCAAGATCCTGGACGGAAACATCAGGGCCACCTCGCTGGTGGCCCTGACGCTGCTCGCCGCGGCGGGGGCCGTGGAGATCCCGGGAGTTGCCAGCGCCCTGGAGCAGGTTGTGGAACCGGTGATGGGCGGCGGACGGCCGGTAGGAAAGATCCGCCTGGGCCCCGCTGTTTCCGCCCTCCTGGACTGACACCCCTTCCCACACCAGACATCAAAGGAAGGCTGACCGCATGGCCGTAGCCCGCCGTCGTATTGACGTCCAGCAAGGCAAAGCAGCACTGAACGCATGGCTGGAAGCTGCCCAGCCGTCGTCGGACGCTCCCTTGCCGCGAACCGTCCTGGCCACTGCCGTCAGGTACTCGCTGGAGGAGCTGACGGCGCGTGCACCGGGAAACTCCGTGGAGGTGCGCGTCCCGCCGTTCGGCGTCACCCAGTGCGTTGAGGGCCCGCGGCATACGCGCGGCACCCCGCCCAACGTGATTGAGTGCGACGCCGCCACCTGGCTTGCGATGGTGACGGGACAGATGGAGTGGGCCGACGCAGTCAGCGCCGGAAAGGTGGCCGCGTCCGGGCTGCGGGCGGACCTGTCAGCCCTGCTGCCCCTCTAGCCCCTCCGGCCCTTCGCGCTGCTCCGGCCCGGCAGAAGCCTTAGCCGCGGCCGATGAAGGGCATGCCCGCAGCGGTGACCACTACTGACCCCACGCTGGCCGAGGCCGGCATGTTGGCCATCATCAGTACTGCGCGGGCCGCGTCCGCCACCGGAAACATGGGCTCCACCTTGCGGCTGCCGTCTGCCTGCAGGGCCCCCGAGCCGACGCCGATGGTGTCCATGATGTCGGTGGCGGTGTTGCCGATGTCGATCTGCCCGCAGGTGATGCCGTAGCCCCGGCCGTCCAGTTCGATGCTCCTGGTCAGGCCTGTCATGGCATGCTTGGTGACCGTATAGGCCACCGTCCGCGGCCGCGGTGAATGCGCCGAGATGGAGCCGTTGTTGATGATCCGGCCGCCCTGCGGTTCCTGCGATTTCATGGTCCTTACCGCCGCGGCGGCGCACAGCATGGACCCGGTGAGGTTCACGGCAAGGGTGGCGTTCCAGTCTTCCAGGCTGATCTCATCCACCCCGGCGGCGGGACCGAACACGCCGGCATTGTTGAACAGGACGTCCACCCGCCCCCACTTCCGGCGCGCTGCCTCGAAAAGCCGTTCGACGTCGTCGCGCCGGGTGACGTCGCACGGCACCACCAGGGCCTCCGCGTGGCCGTCCGCCGTTTCAGCAAGTTGGGCCTCGCGGCGGCCGGCCAGCACCACGCGATAGCCGTCGGCCAGCATCTGCCGGGCAACCTCCCGGCCAATGCCGGAGCCGGCCCCGGTCACTACGGCGACGCGTGCTGTGGGAAGGGAAGTGGTCATGCGGTCTCCTGGCCTAAAACTGCGCCGGCACGGCCGGCTTGTTCAGCGGCCAGCCTATGACGGTCTTGGGACGCGGCGCAGCGAAGGTCCGCACCTTGGAGGTGGAAAGGCCCATCCGGACCAGCGATTCGGCGATGGTTACGGCCGAGGCCACACCGTCCACTACGGGAACGCCTGCCCGTTGCCGGATCTGTTCGTCCAGCCCCGCCATCCCGCCGCAGCCAAGGACAATCACCTCGGCCTTGTCCTCAGTGACGGCCAGCATGGCCTGGTTGATGATTGCCTCAACGGCGCGTTCCGGTTCCTCCTCGAGTTCCAGGACCGCCATTCCGCTGGCACGGACGGAAGCACATCTTGCGTCCAGGCCGGCCAGCTTCAGCCGGTCCTCGATGAGGGGAACCGTCCGGTCCAGCGTGGTGACCACCGAGTATTTGTGGCCCAGGAACATGGCTGTGCCGGCGGCAGCCTCGGTGATGTCGACCACCGGCACGTCCAGCAGTTCCTGGAGCCCTTCCCTCCCGTGCTCGCCGTAGCCGGCCTGGATGACGGCGTCAAACGTTCCCGGGAAGGAGGTGACGGCGTCCATCACGGCGATGGCAGCCAGGTAGCTTTCGAAGTTGCCTTCGCAGGAGTCCGCGCCGAACCTCGGGGTGATTCCCACGATTTCCGTGCCGGGAGCGGCAACACTGCGTGCCGAGGCCGCGATGGAGTCCGTCATTGATTGCGTGGTGTTTACGTTGGCGACAAGTATGCGCATTGGGTAGGTCCTTGGCTTGTGACTGGCTCAGTGGGTACTGACGACGGCGATGGCTTCCCCGTCGTGGTCGTCCAGCCTTTGGTTGCGGTCGGCGATGAAGAAGTACAGTGCCGCCGCAATGCCCGCTGCGAAGAACCAGGCGAAGGGTGCCGCGGCAGCCAGTGCCGGTACGAAGGCGATCAGCAGGGCAAGGACGGCGGCCGGAACCATGGCGATGACCGCCCGGGGGTTGACGCCCTTCCTGTAGAAGTACGCGCCCTCCGGTGATGCCGTGTAGAGCTCCGGGACGTTGACCTTGCCACGGCGGATCAGCCAGTAGTCAGCCATGACGACGCCGAACAGCGGGCCGAGCAAGGCACCGAGGCCGCCCAGGAAGTACACGATGACCAGCGGGTTGTTGTAGAGGTTCCAGGGCAGGATGACCAGGCCGATGGTGGCGGAGACCATTGCTGCCTTGCGGAAGTTCAACCGCCGGGGGAACAGGTTGGTCAGGGCGTAGACAGGGGCGACGAAGTTGGCCATGAGGTTCACTGCGATGGTCAGGATCAGCAGGGCAAGGCACGCAAGGACCAGGAAGAGCGTGTTGGGGATGGTCTGGACGATATCCGAGGGGCTTTTGATGATGGTCCCGTTGATTTTGAACTGGCCACCGGCCATGACCACCACGATGGCGCCGAACACGAGCATGTTGATGGGGATGCCCCAGAAGTTTCCGCGGACCACGGCCTTCTTTGAGACGGCTGAGCGGGTGAAATCGCAGAAGTTCAGGACGAAGGTGCCGTAGATCGAAACCCAGAGGGCGCCGCCGGCGAAGATCGTGAGCCACATTTCCGGCCCTTCCAGGGCCTTGTTGGAGGACCAGGCGATGCTTCCGCCGGCTTCCACGAAGATCCAGACAGCCATTGCGGCCATGGTGGCCAGGATGACGGGGCCGGCGAAGGCCTCGTATTTGCGGATCATCTCCATGCCGAAGCTGACGATGACCAGCTGGACCACCCAGAGGGCCACGAATGCCATCCACCCCAGCGTGGACAGCCCCAGGAGGGAGTCCTGGTCCAGGTCGTGGAGGCCCGGGAACATGGCCACGAGCATGACGCGGAAGACAACGGACGCCAGGTACGTCTGAATGCCGAACCAGGCCACGGCCACCGCGCCGCGGAGGAGGCTGGCGATCTGGGCGCCCCTGATGCCGAAGCTGATGCGGCTCATGACCGGGAAGGGGACGCCGGTCTTCACCCCCATGAAGCCGGAAAGGGTAAGGAGGCCGAACAGCAGCGCGGCACCAATGCCGAGTGCCATCAGGATCTGCCACCCGCCCAGCCCCAAAGCGAACAGCCCGATGGCGAAGGCGTAGTTGCCCAGGCTGTGCACGTCATTGGCCCACAGGGTGAAGATGCTGTAGCTCGTCCAGCTGCGGCCCGTGCGTTTGGTGGGGGCAAGGTCTGCATTGTAGAGGGAAGGGCTGATGCTCTTGCCGGAAGCCGCGCTGGCCGATTCGCACAGGGCTTCGACACTGCCGGCCGGGTGGACCGGCCCGGCTGACGGCGCTGTCAGGTCCAGGTCCGCGTCAACGCCCGCCGATGGAGGGGTCTGCATAGGGGTCTCAATTCTTTGGTGGATTCCGTGTGGTGAGGCCGACCTTGGGTCGTTTCTGTTATTCCACATTGCGGAATCGAGATATTGAATAGTGAAATAAGAGTATGACCTGCGTCACGGGGGCGTCAAGCAATGCCGGCATGGGCGGGCAGTCACAAACTGTTTCTTCCTCCCGGCCTGCGCACTCTGCGGGCTCAGGGGCATCGGTCACATTGACCATACCCCCGCGTCTGACTAATCTCATCTAGCAATAATGTTTTCTCGTAATATGAAAACTTAAGCCGAGCATTCGAAGATGAAAAGAGGCTGCCGTGGCTGCAGGAGAAGATACCTCCCATATCCTCAGCGGGTTGACTAACCAGCTGCCTGATCGTGATCCGGAAGAGACTGCCGAGTGGGTTGAGTCCCTGGATGCGTTGATCAGGGAACAGGGCACCGAGCGTGCCCAATACATCATGCGGAGCCTGCTGCAGCGCGCCGGCGCGCAGAGCGTCGGGGTGCCGATGGTGACCACCACCGATTACGTGAACACGATCCCGGTGGACCAGGAAGCCCAGTTCCCGGGCAACGAGGAGTACGAGCGCCGGTACCGGGCCTACATGCGGTGGAACGCTGCGGTCATGGTCCACCGGGCGCAGCGGCCCGATATCGGCGTCGGCGGGCACATCTCCACCTACGCCGGTGCCGCGACCCTGTACGAGGTCGGGTTCAACCACTTCTTCCGCGGCAAGGACCACCCCGGCGGCGGGGACCAGGTCTTCTTCCAGGGCCACGCCTCCCCCGGCATGTACGCCCGGGCGTTCATGGAAGGACGCCTCTCCGAGGAGGACCTGGACGGGTTCCGGCAGGAAAAGTCCCGCGAGGGCCACGCCCTGTCCTCCTACCCGCACCCGCGCCTGATGCCGCACTTCTGGGAATTCCCCACCGTGTCCATGGGCATCGGCCCGATGAACGCGATCTACCAGGCGCAGAACAACCGGTACCTGCACAACCGTGGCCTGAAAGACACCTCCGACCAGCAGGTCTGGGCGTTCCTGGGCGACGGCGAAATGGACGAACCCGAATCCCGCGGCCTGCTGCAGCTGGCGGCTAACGAAAACCTGGACAACCTGAACTTCGTGATCAACTGCAACCTCCAGCGCCTGGACGGGCCGGTGCGCGGCAACGGCAAGATCATGCAGGAACTCGAAGCGTTCTTCCGCGGCGCGGGCTGGAACGTGATCAAGGTCGTCTGGGGCCGGGAATGGGATGACCTGCTCACCCGCGACACCGACGGGTCCCTGGTGAAAATCATGAACGAAACCGTCGACGGGGACTACCAGACCTACAAAGCCGAATCCGGCGGGTTCGTCCGCGAACACTTCTTCGGCAAAACCCCGCAGACCAAAGACCTCGTCGCGGACCTCACCGACGACCAGATCTGGAACCTCAAACGCGGCGGCCACGACTACCGCAAGGTCTACGCAGCCTACAAAGCCGCCACCGAATTCAAGGGCAAACCCACCGTCATCCTCGCCCACACCGTCAAGGGCTACGGCCTGGGACCGCGGTTTGAAGGCAGGAATGCCACGCACCAGATGAAGAAGCTGACGGTCGAGGATCTCAAGGACTTCAGGGATTACCTGCGGATCCCCATCTCGGACGAACAACTGGACGCCGACCCATACCGGCCTCCCTATTACCACCCGGGCCTGGATGCACCCGAGATCGCCTACCTCCTTGAACGGCGGCGGGCGTTGGGCGGATCGGTTCCCGAGCGCCGCAGCCGATACAGTGCTGTGGAGCTTCCGGATGAAAAGTCCTACGAGGTAGCCAGGCGGGGTTCTGGCAAGCAGCAGGCCGCCACCACCATGGCCTTCGTCCGCCTGCTCAAGGATTTGCTCCGTGACAAAAAGTTCGGGGGCAGGATTGTGCCCATCGTGCCGGATGAATCACGCACGTTCGGCATGGATGCGTTCTTCCCCACCGCGAAGATCTACAACCCCGAGGGCCAGAACTACCTCTCCGTGGACCGCGACCTGGTCCTGGCCTACAAGGAATCCCCCGCCGGGCAACTGATCCACCCCGGCATCAACGAAGCCGGCGCCGTGGCAGCCTTCACCGCCGCCGGGACCTCCTACGCCACCCACGGCGTGCCCCTGGTCCCGGTCTACGTGTTCTACTCCATGTTCGGCTTCCAGCGCACCGGCGACGCCTTCTGGGCCGCAGCAGACCAAATGACCCGCGGCTTCATCATCGGCGCCACCGCAGGCCGGACCACCCTCACCGGCGAAGGCCTCCAGCACGCCGACGGCCACTCCCCCCTGCTCGCCTCCACCAACCCCGCCGTGCTCACCTACGACCCCGCCTACGGCTACGAAATCGGCCACATCATCCGCTCCGGCCTCGAACGCATGTACGGGCCGGACTCAACGGACAAGAACGTCATGTACTACCTCACCGTGTACAACGAACCCATCGTCCAGCCCGCCGAACCCGAAAACCTCGACATCGAAGGCGTCATCAAGGGCATCTACCTGCTCGCACCGGCAAAGATCGACGGTCCCCGCACCCAGATCCTCGCCTCCGGCGTCTCCGTTCCCTGGGCCATCGAAGCCCAGCGCGTCCTGGCCGACGACTGGAACGTCTCCGCCGACGTCTGGTCCGTCACCTCCTGGAACGAACTGCGCCGCGACGGCCTCGCCGCCGAAGAAGAAGCCTTCCTCAACCCCGGCCAACCCGCCCGCACCCCGTTCGTCACCCAGCAACTCGAAGGCGCCACCGGCCCCATCGTCGCCGTCTCCGACTACATGAAAGCCGTCCCCGACCAGATCCGGCAGTTCGTCCCCAACGAATTCGCCACCCTCGGCGCCGACGGCTTCGGCTTCTCCGACACCCGCGCAGCAGCGCGCCGCTACTTCAAGAACGACACCCACTCCATCGTGGTGAAAGTGCTGCAAATGCTGGCGGCGAGGGGCGAGGTTGAGGAGGGCGCGCCGTCGTATGCCCTGGACCGCTACAAACTCCTGGACGTCAACGCCGGCACCACCGGTGGCGCGGGCGGCGACGCATGAGACGGGGAACCGCGCCAAATTCCGGAGGCCTTTGGGCCTATTGACGACGGTGCAGCTGCGGTCTGTACTTGCCCTGTAAGCCCGTCCCTGTTGTGTGAAGGAGCAGCGGTGGAGTCCGATGCTGCGGACGTCTTTTTGTAAACTCCTCGGAATTGACTACCCCATCATGCAGGCGGGAATGGGGCCCTTCGGGAGCGATGCAGCACTGGCTGCTGCTGTTTCCAACGCAGGCGCTTTGGGCAGCCTCGGCGGTGCACTTCGCACCGCCGAGGATCTTCGCGGCAGCATCCGGCGAATCCGGGAGCTCACCGGGCGGCCTTTCGCGGTGAACTTCACCCAGCCCTGGCTGCAGGGCCACCCCGAGTCCTTCGACATAGCTGTGGAGATGCAGGCGCCTGTGATTTCCATGGCGCTGGGCGATCCGTACGGGTTCCCGGCAAAGGTGCATGCAGCGGGTGGCCTTTTTGTACAGCAGGTCCACACTGTCCAGCAGGCCCGGCTGGCTGCGGACCGCGGCGCGGACGTGATCATTGCCCAGGGAGCTGAAGCCGGCGGGTTCGGCGGGAGTATCTCCACGTTGGTCCTGGTGCCGCAGGTGGTGGATGCGGTGAATCCCTTGCCGGTTCTGGCTGCGGGTGGAATTGCAGACGGCAGGGGCTTGGCGGCTGCCCTCATGCTGGGCGCCCAGGGAGCCAATATGGGGACGCGTTTCCTGGCGTCGACAGAAGCATCGATCAGCGAAGGCTGGAAACGCTCCCTGGTAGCCGCCGAAGCCCAGGACGCCGTCAAGGTGGAGGTCTGGGACGATATCTTCACGAAACCGGGGAGCGGTGCCTTCGATGTGGTTCCCCGCGCCCTGCGGACCCCTTTCATAGATCAGTGGCAACCCAACCGGGCTGGAGCGGTGCAGCAGTCGGCCCGGCTCCAGGAAGATATTGGAACGGGAATCCGGGAGGGGCGGATGGAGGAGTATGTACCATTCACCGGCCAGTCCGCGGGGCTGGTCAGCAGCATTCTCCCGGCCGCAGGGATCGTGCAGGAGCTCGTGGCTGGAGCCGTTGACGCATTGCGGCGTGCCCGGGAACTTGGTGTGTAAAAGGCCACCGCCTCGGAAGCACTACAGTGCAGCTATGACGAGCATGGATGCCCGCGGAACGGAATCGGCTGGCCCCGGGGTGACGGGCATTGTGCTGGCAGCCGGAGGCGGGACACGGCTGGGTTTGGGCCCCAAGGCCCTGTTGCCGTATCGCGGTCGGCCACTGGTTGAGGCCATCGCAGGCAGGCTGCTCGACGGCGGTTGCCGGGAAGTGGTGGTGGTCCTGGGGGCTGGAGCAGCTGATGTTGAGGCTGCTGCCCGTTTGGACCAGTGCCGCGTGCTGACCAACGTGGAATGGCAGTCAGGCATGGGCAGTTCCTTCCTGCTCGGGAACCAGGCCGCGGCTCCGCAGGATCACCTGCTGGTTGCGCTGGTGGACCAGCCGGGCCTGACCTCCGAAACCGTGGAGCGGCTGCTGGACCGCCACCGCCCCGGACGGATTACCGCTGCCGCCTATCGCCGACGCGACGGCCCCGGCGAGGGCGGGGACGCTGAACTCCAGCGCGGCCATCCCCTGCTCATCGACGTGTCCCTACGGGAAGCGGTGTGTGCAACAGTGAAGGGCGACGCCGGCGCACGCGGCTTCCTGCGGGCGCATCCGGAACTGGTGGATGAGGTGGATTGCAGCGACCAATCAACGGGTGAGGATGTGGATACCCCGGACCAGTTGGGGCTTCTCCGTTAGCAACCGAGGGTGGTCAGGCATGGGCGTGCAGGAACTTCTCAAGGGCATCCTCCCAGGGGGACGTGCCGTGGTGAACGATGTCGATGCTGCCCGGCTGTGGTCGTTCCGGCCACCTTGGTGGTTCCCAGTCCTGGTGTTCGCTTGTGTAGTGGCGGCCGGTGGGTGAGGTCCAGCCGGGTGGTTCGTTCGTGCTGGCCGGGGTGGGTTTCCAGGCGGTGGTGTGCCGGAGCCTGTGGTGTTTCGGGCAGGGCTGTCCCAGGTTGCTGATGCCGGTGGTGCCGCCGTGGTGCCAGGCGAGGAGATGGTCGGCCTCCGTGTCCAGGGAGGTGTTGCTGCAGCCCGGGAACGGGCATTTCCCGTCCCGCATCCGCAGCCAGGCCCGCATCGCCCTGGGAATCCGGTAACTCTTCCGGCCAATCTCCAACGGCGCCCCGTCCCGCGGGTCCACCAGGACCCGGTAGAACGAGCCCGCCCCGTCCGCGACCAGTCGCCGCGCCATCGACGCCGGCACCGGACCATACCCGTCCAGCATCGCCGGTTCATCGGTCAGGCCCATCAGCGCGAACACCGGAACCGTAACCAGGACCTCGGCGCGGACCGGCGACGAATGGTGGCCAGTTCCCGATGCGGCGCTGGTACCGCTGCCGCTGGTGCCGGCGCCCGGCCCCGCAGCAGCCACGACGCCGGCAGTGGCACGGCTGAGACTGGTGCTGCCGCCCCGGGTGTCGCCGCTGCCGAGGAGGGCTGCGGCGAAACTGTCGGCCCGCAGCTGGGGCATGGTCCTGTCCTCGGCCGGGCCCTGCAAACCCCGCGCGGCAGCGGTGAGCCGGTTCCACCCGGACATGGCCTGGTCCGCGGGCAGGTACGCGCCCAGCCACGCCATCCCGTCCCGGTCCGCCCGGAACTCCACCCGCCGCTCCGCCAACCCCTGGCATGCCGCTTCTCGATCGATTCGGCGTGGTGGCGTTCCCGCCAGGTCCGGGCCTTGACCCGGAACCGGTGCGCCGGCAGCTCCCCAACCGGGCAGCCGCGGGCGGCGTCCTGTGCTTCAGGGTCCAGGAAATGCGCCTCCAACGCCGCCGCCCCCGCCGCATCAAGGGACGCCGTCTCGTCTGCCAGCACTATCGCGTGCTGCCACGACAGGGTCCCTGACTGCAGCGCCTCCAAAGTCCGCGGCAATGAAACAGTCAGGGCGTGGGAGGTGGCCAGGAACGACGCCGCCGCCCGCGGACCCAGGGCCAGCACGCACCCGATCTCCGCCGCGACCGCCATTTCCTGCGCCACCATTGGCACGTCCGGCCCCGCCACAGCATTCGCAGCCTCCGCGTACCCCACTGCAGCCTTCGCCTTCAACCCCGCAACCCGCGCCTCGACCTCCCGGGCCCCGGCGAGGATGTCCAGGCACCCATCCGCCAAACCGGCCAGCGGATCAGAAACCGCATCAGCATCCGAGAACGCCTCCAGACCCGCCCCGTCCACCTCAGCCTGAAGCACAGCAAGGGCAGCGCGAATCTCCTCGAACGCCCTCACCACCGCCGCCTTCCCCATAAACCCATCATGACAAGGGGGTCCGACATTCTGGCCGTGAAGAGTCAGGTCAATCCTGCGGCCTTCCCTCAAGCAACTCCTCGAGTCCCCGCTTGAAGCCGGACCGGCCGCCATGGGCAGGATGCCGGATCTTAGGGGCAGCCAGGCCGCTGCGCTGCAGGCTGTGCTGGGCAACATTTCCCACTGCCACGATGGAGCTGATCCCGAAGATCTCCGCGAGCTCCTGCCAGAAGGATGTTCCGAGCTTGGTTTCCGAGGGTTTTGGTGTGCGGTTGGACAAGGGCTTGCCGGGCTGGTGGGGGTGCCAGGGGAAAGCACTCCAGAGCAGCGGTACGAAGTCCACTTCTTCGAGGACTTGCCACAGCACCGTTGCAGTAGGTTCGGCGGCTATTCCCGCGGCGTCCGGCGGCAGCACATAGCCTTTGCCGGGGCCGAAGAGTCCAAACCTGTTGACGGGACCTTCGATGATGGTCCTGTTGGTGAAGGGCACGCCCGTGATCCGCATGCCCCTAAAGCCCGGGGCCTCACCCACCAGCAGTACCCTGGGCCGCCGGTCCAGCATTTCCTGCAGGTAGATCTCAAGGTTGCGCCGGCGCAGCTCATTCGCCGGGACGGAACGGTTGAAGAAGTTGTTGCAGACCGGCCCGGCCTCGACGGCGGCCAGCCGCTCAACGAAGGCTTGAATTGCTGGCGCTGTCATCCGCCGGAGTGGTCCAGGATCGCCGCAACGCGTTCCGCTGCCGGTGCGTCCGCGCGGGACAGCCGGGCTTTCCGAAGGTTTTCGCGCACGATCCAGCGGACATCCTTGTCCTGGCTGGCTGCCCACCGCTCCAGCCGCGCGAAGCCCAGGGCAGGGGAAGCGGCCGCGGCAACGCTCCAGCAATAGCCGAGCCCCTGGCGCAGCACGCGGAATTGATCCAGCTTCCGCGATTCCGGGCCGGTTCCTTCGACCGACGCCGTGATCCGGTCGAGGGTTTCCACTGCCTTGGCTGCATCTTCCGGTACGCGGAGCAGCCGTGGTTCGCAGACCCCGGCTGCAAGGGCACGTTGGACCAGGGGCTTCCCGTCCACCCATTCCCTGGCCAACGCCCACAGTGCCCGCATGTCCGCGTCTCCCAGCCGCTGCAGGGCCATGGCAACACCTTCACGAACCCGCCAGCGCCCGTCCTCCGCCAAGACCCTTAGTGTTTCCGCGGCGCGCTGGTCACCCGCGGCAAGCAGGCGGCCGAGGCCGACAGCAGCGCACGTGGCAAGGTACTCGTCCGGACTGTCAACGAGCCGTCGGATGAGGCCGGGATCCGCCACGTCGGCGAACGCCGCAACCAGTTCAAGGTTGCCGCGCGGCCCCGGCAATCCTGACTCGGCGCGGAGGTACGCCTCCCATTGCGCCGACGGCAGCGCTTCCAGGACCGCCCGGTAGTCCGACGTCTTGGTCATCGTTCAACTCCCTGCCGCCCACAGGTGCTGCCTTACCAGCGGGGGTGGATGGCCTCACGGAAGTAGTGGTCGTAGATCCAGCGGACGCCGGCGTCGAACTCTTCGCTGATGCTGACCGTGGCCGCAGCGGCGTTCGCCCTGGCCTGATCCACGTTGCGCGCGCCGGGGATCACCGACGTGACGCCGTCCTGCGCGGCAATCCACGCAATGGCCGCCTGCGCGGTGGTGGCGCCCTCCGGCACCAGCTGTTCGAACTCCGCCACGGCTTTCAGGCCCAGTTCGTAGTCCACGCCGGAGAAAGTCTCGCCAACGTCGAACGCCTCGCCCTTGCGGTTGTAGTTCCGGTGGTCGTTCTCCGCGAAGGTGGTCTCTTTCGAGTACTTCCCGGACAGCAGGCCGGACGCCAGCGGCACGCGGGCGATGATGCCCACCCCGGCCGCTTTGGCGGCCGGAAGCACCTCGTCCAGCGGCTTGAGCCGGAAGGCGTTCAGGATGATCTGCACCGAGGCAGTTCCCTCGTGGCGGATGGCTTCGAGGGCCTCGTCCGTCCGCTCCACGCTGACGCCGTAGTTACGGATGGCGCCTTCGGCCACAAGGGTGTCCAGGGCGTCGTAGACCTCGTTGTTGCTGTAGACCGGGGTGGGCGGGCAATGCAGCTGGACCAGGTCCAGGGTGTCCATGCCCAGGTTTTTCCTTGAGCGGTCCACCCATTGGCGGAAATTGGCCAGCGTGTAGTTTTCCGGCCGCTGTTCCATCCGGCGGCCCATCTTGGTGGCCACCGTGACGCCGAGGCCCGGGTTGTCCGCCAGGAACTTCCCGATAGCCTGCTCACTCTTGCCGTCGCCATACACGTCTGCGGTGTCGAAGAGGGTGACCCCGGCCTCCACGGAGGCGGCGAGGATGGCCTGCGCCTGTGCCGGGTCCACGTTGCCCCAGTCCGCGCCGAGCTGCCAGGTGCCGAGCCCCACGATGGAGACGTTCCGTCCGGTCTTGCCTAAAATCCGCTGTTCCATCCCCTGACTATATGCAACGATGCAACCCGCAGTCAGGTTGCCCCGCTGCGAACACCTTTTGGGCCTTCCGCACGCACGGTGCGGGCAGGGCCCCGGCGTTATGACCGGGCGTGCTCGAGCTTGGGCACCAGCCCCGCCTCCTTCAGCCCCAGGTAGATGCGGTCCCGGGAAATTGGCAGCGACGCGAAGCGCACGCCCGTGGCGTTGCGGATGGCGTTGGCCAGCGCCGGCGCCACCGGGTTGAAGGGGCTTTCGCTCATCGACTTGGCCCCCAGCGGCCCCATCTTGTCGTTGGTGTCCGCGAAGTACACCTCGCTGCGCGGCACGTCCGCAAAAGTAGGGATGTGGTACTGCCGCAGGATGTCCGTGGTGACCTTTCCGGCGTCGTCCACCACCACCTCCTCGTAGAGCGTGGCGCCAAGGGCCTGGGCGATCCCACCTTCGATCTGGCCGCGGCACTGCCGCGGGTTGACCACCACGCCGGCGTCGGCCGCCTGCACGCTTTGCAGGATCTTCAGCTCGCCGGTGCCGCGGTTCACCGCCACCCGGAAGCCGTGCACATTGAATGCGACGGAGCGCGGAGTCCCGCCCCAGCGCCCCTCGGCGGCGAGTTCGACGCCGGCACTCTCCGCGGCCTGGGCCAGTTCAGACAGTGCCACGGGAGTCCCGTCGACCACCAGGACGTCGCCCTCAAGGACGCAGGCGGAGGCCTGGGTCTGCCGGATGCCGGCGGCGAATGCACGGATCCGGACGGCCAGTTCCTCTGCTGCGGCGAGGGTGGCTTTGCCGGCCACTACGGTGCCGGCCGAGCCGAAGGCACCGGTATCGTGCTCTACCAGGTCCGTGTCCGATTGCCGCACCGCCACCCTGGACGCTTCCGTGGAGAGGGCGGTAGCGGCAAGCTGGGCGTGCACCGTGGTGGTGCCGTTCCCGAACTCGGCGGTCCCGACGTCGGCCTGGTACGTTCCGTCCGGCAGGAGCCGGA
This sequence comes from Arthrobacter sp. StoSoilB19, assembly GCF_019977275.1. Taxonomy (NCBI): domain Bacteria; kingdom Bacillati; phylum Actinomycetota; class Actinomycetes; order Micrococcales; family Micrococcaceae; genus Arthrobacter; species Arthrobacter sp. StoSoilB19. Next base: position 3,653,923 of record NZ_AP024650.1, read on the forward strand.
GCCTTGAATGGGCAAAGTGGCCGCGCGGCGGCACGGTGTCGATCATGGACAGGGCCGTGCCTTCGCCCACCATCCAGTCAGGCCCCAGGTCCTCAAGGCCGGCCTGCCGGTAGCGTTCGCGGCCGCGGTCCAGCGCGTCCCTGACCAGGTCCAGGCATTGGTCCAGCCCGTAGCTGCCGTAATGGACGTCCTCTTCCGGGTCCGGCTGGGTGGACAGCATGTGGTCCCCTTCCCGGACCATGTTCCGGCGGCGGAACTCGAACGGGTCCATGCCGATCCCGGCGGCGAGCTCATCCATGGCGGACTCGACGGCGAAGATCATCTGGCTCAGCCCGTACCCGCGGAAAGCTCCGGACGGCACGGTGTTGGTGTACACAGAATGCGCGTCCACCTTCTTGTTCGCGCAGTTGTAGACCGCCAGCGATTCGCCGCAGCCGTGGAACATGACGCCGGGGCCGTGGTTTCCGTAGGCGCCGGTGTTGGTCACCACGTCCAGCTCCAGGGCCGTCAGCTTCCCGTCCTTGCTCGCTCCGGCCTTCAGCTTGATGGTGAAGGGGTGCCGGGTGGTGGTGGCGGTGAACTGTTCGGTGCGGGTCAGTTCCAGCTGGACGGGCCGCCCGAGCTTGAGGGCCGCGAGCGCCACGAGGTCCTCGGTGAGCACTTCCTGCTTGCCGCCGAACCCGCCGCCCACGCGGCCGGCCACCACATGCACTCTGTCCTCTTCCAGGCCGAAGATCCGGCACAGGGTGCGGCGGACCAGGAAGGGGACCTGGCTGGAGGTGCGCACCTGCAGCCGTCCTTCCGCGTCCACCGAGGCGATGGCTGCATGGGTTTCCAGTGCCACGTGCTGGACCCGCTGGGTTTGGTAGGTCTTTTCGTGGATGAAGTCGGCGGCAGCGAAACCGTCGGCCACGCTGCCCAGCTCCGAGTGGAGCTCCGCCACCACGTTCCGCTCAGGCCGGGCGATCCGGGAGCCTGCAGCATCCTTGCCACCGTGGACCAGCGGGGCGCCGGGCAGCAGTGCATCCTGCGGTGAGAGGACCGCCGGGAGTTCCTCATAGTCCACCCGGAGGGCACGGACGCCGGCTTCCGCGGCGCCCACCGATTCAGCCACGACGGCGGCCACCCGCTGCCCAATGAACCGGACCACGTCATCGAGCACCCGGGTGTCATCGGGGTCGTCCGTGAACAGCTCGTGTTGTGCGGTGGAGAACAGCTGTTCCGGGGCGTCTTCGGAGGTGAAGACGGCTACCACGCCGGGAACCCTCAGCGCCGCAGCCTTGTCGATGGACACCACCCGCGCGTGGGCATGGGGCGAACGGAGGATCTTCAGGTGCAGCAGCCCCTGCAGCTGCTCCGGCGGCACGTCCAGGGTGTACCGGGCAGCGCCCGTGACCACCGCGCGGCTGGCCGGCGCCGGGACGTCATCGCCCAGCCGGCCCGGCTCCGGATCCGGCTGCCCGTCCCCTGCGATGCCGGAGCCCGGCCCCTGGGGATCCGGGCGCCCGGCGTCCCCGCAGACGGCATCCGCGATGGCACGGTAGCCGGTGCACCGGCAGAGGTTGCCTTTGAGGTTCCGGGGCAGGTTCTCCTTCTGTTCATCTGTGAAGGTGGCGGCCGTCATCACCATGCCGGCCGTGCAGAAGCCGCACTGGAAGCCCTGGCGCTCCAGGAACTGCTGCTGCACCGGGTGGAGCTGCCCGTCGGGGCCGCCGGCACCCGCGAGCCCCTCGATAGTGGTGACGGCATGGCCCTCCGCCCGGACAGCCGGGTAGATGCAGCTGTGGACCGGGGTGCCGTCCACGTGCACCGTGCAGGCACCGCAGTCGCCGCCGTCACAGCCTTTCTTTACCCCAAGGTTTCCCTGCTCCCGCAGGAACGTGCGCAGGCACTGCCCGGGACGGGGTGCCGCGTCCGCGGAAATTCCGTTAATCTCGATGGCCATGCTCAGGCCCCTTTCGAAAGAGTTGTGGGCCCGGGCCCCGGCATCCCGCCGGTCCGGGGCGGCCAGAAGTCCCCGGACACAGCCAGTCCCGGCGTTCCCTGCGGCGCTGCCAGCTCGCCGCGGATTTCCTCGGCCAGCCGGTACGTCATGTCGCGGCGCCAGGCGGGCAGCCCGTGGATGTCGTCGTGGTAGAGCTCCGCCGGAATATGGTCATCGAGTCCGGCCGCCAGCCGGTCCGCGTCCGGCAGCGCGTCGAAGCGCAGCTGCACGGGCCGCTTGGTGGCGGCGGTGACGGTCAGCACCAGGGAGGTGCCGCCGTCGAGCCTTCCAATGAGCAGCACGCCGGACCGGCCCAGGTTGCTCAGGGACAGGCGGCGGAACGCCACGCGGGCGGAAAGGGCCGACGCCGGGAGGTGGACGCTGCGGAGCAGCTCACCGGGTGCCAGGGCGTTTTTCGCGTCGCCGGTGATGAAGTCCGCCACCGGAAGGGTGCGGCTGCCGCCATCCGGTGCGATGAGGGTGGCTGTGCCGTCCAGTCCGGCGCAAAGCGAAATGACGGGCCCGGCGGGCAGCGAGGTGCAGAGGTTGCCGCCCACGGTGGACATGTTCCACACCTTGAAGGAAGCCACGAAGGAGTCACAGCATGCCCGGACCAGGTCCAGCGCCCGCCAGCCGCGGTCCGACACATCCGGAAGCCCGGGAAGGCTGTACAGCCCGGCGATGGTGCAGGTGGCGGCAAGCTCGATCCCGTCGTCGGTGACGGTGATGGGCGTCCAGCCTGCGGCGCCGAGGTCCAGGAGCCGTTTGAGCGGCTGGGGCCCGAAGGCGTAGCTGCCGTAGGAGAAAAGGACCGTCCCGCCGGCAAGCCAGGCGTCGCCGTCGCGCCATTCCGCGGGGTCGGTGGTGCGGACCACCGCTTCAATGGTGTTCATGTCCATGCAATCTCCTGCTTGTCAGAGTCTGTAGGCGCCGGCGTGGGCGCGGGGTGGGGGTGGATGGTGCCGGAGGTTTCGCGCAGCGGCAGGCAGCTGGCGGCGCGGTTGCGGGCAGCGATGATTTCCGCGGTGATGGACACCGCCACTTCGGCGGGGGTGGCGGCACCAAGGTCCAGCCCGATGGGTGAGTGCAGCTGGGCGATCCGCTCCGGCGGGACACCCGCGCTGAGGAGTTCGCCCACCCGCTGGAGGTGGCTCCGGCGGGAGCCCATGGCGCCAACGTAGGCGAGGTCCAGGGCCAGCGCGGCTTCCAGCAACGGGATGTCGAACTTCGGATCATGGGTCAGGACGGCGGCCACGGTGCGGTGGTCCGTCCTGCCCGCAGCCGCTTCCGCCGCCAGGTACCGGTGCGGCCACTCGGCCACCACCTGGTCGGCGGCGGCAAAACGGGGCTGCCTGGCGAAGGCGGGCCGGGCATCAACCAGGGTCACGTGGTAGCCCAGCAGCTTCGCAGCCGGTACCAGCGCCGCGCCGAAGTCGTTGGCGCCGAACACCAGCATCCGCGGCGGGGCCAGCCGCGACTCCACGAGGACGGCGGACCCGTCCATAGGCTGCGCTGTCCGGTCTGGCAGACAGTCCCCTGCCCCGGGAATACTGACCAGTCCGGTGCCACCGAGGCGCAGGATGGCCTCCACCTGCAGTGCCGCCTCCCCCTGGAGGAAGGACAGCTCCGGGGATGCGGCCACGCCGGCCGTGGCGGGATGGTGCAGTACGACGGCGGCGCCTCCCGGGCTGCCCAGCAGCCGTACCAGGGCCATGGGTTGGTCCGGGCCGGGTTCGGCGAGTTGCAGCAGGGCGGTGCGCAGCGGATGGGCGGGTTCGGCCGGAACCGCGGCAGGCACCGGCTGGATGTGGATGTCCAGCCGTCCCCCGCAGGTGAGCCCGGCGGCGAAGGCGTCGGCGGCACTGAACCCGTAGGACTCAAGGCGCGGGCCGCCGTCGTCCATTGCCTCCTGGGCGAGCACCACCACGGCGCCTTCCACGCAGCCGCCGGAGAGGCTGCCCAGCACCTCGCCGGATTCGGTGACCAGCATGGATGTTCCCACCGGCCGGGGCACGGAACCGGACGCCGCCACGATGGTGGCAACGGCGAACTGCCCGTCTGCAAGCCGGTGCAGCCACGGGCCCAGCGAAGGGATCAGGTCAAGCATGGCGGCACTCCTTCTTCCGCGCGGCGGTGGTGTCCATTGTCGGTCCTGGCAGGGGCCGGGCCAAGGGTTGGCCCGGCCCCCGGTGTGGCTGGCGCAAGCTCAGCCTCCGAGCAGGTGGTTGATCGGACCGCGGGCGAAGTACACCAGGAACCCGATGCTCACCACCCACATCAGCGGATGGATTTTCTTCGCCTTGCCTGACGCAGCCCCGATGACGGCCCAGCTCACGAAGCCAACACCGATGCCGTTGGCGATCGAGTAGGTCAGCGGCATGGTGACGATGGTCAGGAATGCCGGCAGGGCCACGGTGAACTTGGTGAACTTGATCTCCCGGATCTGCGCCATCATCATCGCCCCCACCACCACCAGGGCGGCGGCCGCGACCTCGAGCGGCACCACGCTGGTGAGCGGGGTGAGGAACATCGAGCCGAGGAACAGCACGCCGGTGACCACCGAGGCCAGGCCGGTCCGTGCCCCTTCGCCGATGCCGGCGGCGGAGTCGATGTACACGGTGTTGGAGGAACCGGAGGTTGCCCCGCCCGCCACGGCGCCGAAGCCTTCCACGATGAAGGCCGCTTTCAGCCGCGGGAACGTGCCGTCCTTGTGGGCGACGCCGGCGCTCCTGGCCAGGCCGGTCATGGTTCCCATGGCGTCGAAGAAGTTGGTGAACACCAGCGTGAACACCAGCATGGTGGCGGCCAGGCCGCCGATCCGGGCGAACGAGCCGAACAGGTCGAACTGCCCCACCAAACCGAGGTCCGGTGCCGAGACCAGCCGGCCGGACAGGACGGGGGTGTTCAGGTGCCAGCCGCCGGGGTTGGTGGCGCTGGCCGGGCCAAGCTTCAGGACGGCTTCCACGACGGCGGCCAGCACGGTGGTGCCGACGATGCCGATGAGCAGGCCGCCCTGGACCTTGCGCGCCACCAGGATCCCCATGGCAAGGAGGCCGATGACGAAGACGAGCGTGGGTACCGAGGTGATGGAGCCGCCGTCGCCCAGTTGGACCGGCGGACCGCCTGCCGTGGGCCGGACGAAGCCGGAGTCCACGAAGCCGATGAAGGCGATGAACAGGCCGATGCCCACGGTGATGGCGGCCTTCAGTTCCTTGGGCACTGCCCGGAAGATGGCGGTCCGGGCGCCGGTGACGCCGAAGAGGACGATCAGGATGCCGTTGATCACCACCAGGCCCATGGCCTCGGGCCAGGTGACTTCCTGGATCACCGAGACCGCCAGGAAGGAGTTGATGCCCAGGCCGGCGGCAAGTCCGAAGGGCAGGTTGGCGATGAGGCCAAAGAGGATGGTCATGACGCCGGCGGTGAGGCCGGTGACGGCACCCACCTGGGCTGCGGATAGCCAGCCCCCGGCGACGTCGGTGGGGGCGTTGTCCGCGCTGAACCCGCCGAGGATGAGGGGGTTCAGGATGACGATGTACGCCATGGTGAAGAAGGTGACCAGGCCCCCGCGGAATTCGCGGGCAAGGGTTGAGCCGCGCCGGGTGACCTGGAAGAAGCGGTCCAGGAAGGATTCCGGGGCCGGCGGCAGCGGGACGTGCGGTCCCTGTGCCGAAGTGCGCGGCGCCCGCCGGGGGGTGCTGGTGGTTGGAGCCGGATGCTCCTCGTGGGAATGGTCCAGGATGGTCATCCCAGCCGCCTAGTAGTCGATCCTGGATTCGAGCGTGTTCCAGGTGTTGAACGGCTCCAGTGGTGCCGGGGCCTGGGGATCGCCCAGCTCCAGTTTGGATACCGGCATCAGGGAGTCCCTGTCCTGGTTTTCGAAGTATTCGTAGAAGACGGCGTCGTCAAAGCCGACGGAGGCGGCGTCGTGGCGGTCCGCGGCGTAGACCACGCGGCCCACCCGGGCCCAAAGTGCGGACGCCAGGCACATGGGGCATGGCTCGCAGCTGGTGTACAGGACTGCGCCGCTGAGGTCGAAGGTGCCCAGTTCGCGGCAGGCGGTGCGGATGGCGGTGACTTCGGCGTGGGCGGTGGGATCGTTGTCCGCTGTGACACGGTTGACGCCGTCGAACGTTTGGCCGTCCGCCGTGACGATCATGGCGCCGAACGGGCCTCCGCTGTTAAGGACGTTGGCCGTTGCCAGCCGGATGGAGCGGGCCAGAAATTGTTCGGCCGTGACGGTGGTACTCATGATGCGACTTCCTTTTGCCGGGAAGCCTGATGCCGTGCAGTATCAGTAGAACCAGGTGCGAACGGTTACCAGGCTTCAGCATGTGCTGTGAAGGTTAAGTTGCGCCTGGTAGATAGCTTCCCCGAGGAGGGGCGCCCGCCTTTGGCAGAATCGAGATTAGCACCGCTTTGTGGGCTGCGCCATAGTTTTCTGGAAATTTAATTTCGCAATGTGAAATCCATGTTTCGACGCCTTCACGGCGGATGCCGCCACGCAGTCACAATCACTTCCATTGACGCAGGTGGAGGCCCTTTCCTAGTCTGATCCCACCCGTCCTGCCTGCAGGTGGCGGGCACCTGGATCAGCAGACAGGGCCTCACTGAGCTGGAACAACTGCCACTGCGCCCAGAACAGGACATCCCATGCCCCAGCCCCATCCAGCGCCCGCCTCCCGCCTGTGGATCCGGAGCCCCCTGGCCGCCTTCACCGCCAACACTCTTGACGCCTCGGGTGGCGTGGTGGTCAACGGCGGAGTGATTGAAGAAGTCCTGGCAGCGGGGCAGAAGCCGGCCGCGCCCTGCACCGAAACGTTCGACGCCGGCAGCCACGTCCTGCTGCCGGGCCTGGTCAACACGCACCACCACTTCTACCAAACCCTCACCCGGGCCTGGGGTCCGGTGGCCAACGCCCCGCTGTTCCCGTGGCTGCAGAACCTTTATCCGGTGTGGGCCCGGCTGACGCCGAAAGACCTGGAACTGGCCACCACGGTGGCCCTTGCCGAACTGCTGCTCTCGGGCTGCACCACCGCTGCCGACCACCACTACCTTTTTCCCGCGGGCCTTGAGGACGCCATTGACATTGAAGTGGAGGCGGTGCGCCGGCTGGGCATGCGGGCCACCCTCACCCGCGGGTCCATGACCCTGGGAACGGACGACGGCGGCCTGCCGCCGCAGTCCACCGTGCAGGCCCCGGAAGTGGTGCTGGCGGACAGCGAGCGCCTGGTGGGCCGGTACCACGAGCGCGGCGATGACGCGGTGATCCAGATTGCGCTGGCGCCGTGCTCCCCGTTCTCGGTAACCAAGGAGATCATGGCCGAAAGCGCGGCCCTCGCCGGGCGGCTGGACGTCCGGCTGCACACCCACCTGGCAGAAACCCTCGACGAGGAGGACTTCTGCCGGGAGATGTTCGGGCTGCGGACGGTGGACTACCTGGACAGCGTCGGCTGGTTGACGGACCGCACCTGGCTGGGCCACGGCATCCATTTCAGCGACGCGGAGATCGCCCGGCTGGGTGCCGCGGGGACCGCGGTGGCGCATTGCCCCACCTCCAATATGCGTCTGGCGTCAGGCACCGCCCGGGTCCTGGAACTGGAAGACGCCGGAGTTCCGGTGGGGCTGGGCGTTGACGGTTCGGCATCCAATGACGCCTCCAACATGATCCTGGAAGCGCGGCAGGCCCTCTACCTCCAGCGGCTGCGGTACGGGGCCGACGTACCGGTGGAACGGGCCCTGGGCTGGGCCACCCGCGGATCCGCCGCGGTCCTGGGCAGAACCGGACTGGGCCAGCTGGCACCCGGGATGCAGGCGGACCTGGCACTCTTCCGGCTCGACGACCTGCGTTTCTCCGGCAGCCACGATCCCGTGGCCGCCCTCCTCCTGTGCGCCGCGGACCGGGCGGACCGGGTGATGGTCGGCGGGCAGTGGCGTGTGGTGGACGGCCAGGTTCCGGGATTGGACGTGGCGGGGCTCATCGCGGAGCACTCCGCCGCGGCACGACGCCTGATAAACGGCTGACAGGGATACTGGCCGCTGCTACCGTGGCGGCATGACTCCGTCAAAGACGCCGGCCGAAGTCCTGGATATCGAGGGTGTTGAGGTCCGGATCTCCAGCCCGGACAAGGTGGTATTCCCCCAGCCGGGGCTGACCAAGCTTGACCTCGTGCGCTATTACCTGGCTGTGGCGGACGGAGCGCTGCGGGGTGCGGGAGGGCGGCCGATGGTGCTCAAGCGGTTTCCCAAGGGGATCGACGCGGAGCCGTTCTTCCAGAAGCGCGTCCCGGAAAACCACCCGCCCTTTATTGACACCACCACGCTGCATTACGCGTCCGGGACCTCGGCGGAGGAGGCAGTGATCCGCGATGCGGCCGGCCTGGCCTGGGTGATCAACCTCGGCTGCCTTGACCTGAACCCGCACCCGGTCCGGGCAGAGGACCTGGAACACCCGGACGAACTCCGCGTGGACCTGGACCCCATGCCGGGAGTGGACTGGCCGCAGATCGTGGACGTGGCCTACGTGGCGCAGGAGGTCCTGGCGGACGTGGGCCTGGAGGGGTGGCCGAAGACCAGCGGTTCGCGGGGGCTGCACATCCTGGTGCGCATTGCCCCGGAGTGGTCCTACCGCGATGTCCGGCTCGCTGCGGAAACCCTGGCCCGGGAGGTGGAAAACCGCGCTCCCGGACTCGCCACGGCACGGTGGTGGAAGGAGGAGCGCGGCGAGAGCGTGTTCGTGGACTTCAACCAGAACGCCAAGGACCGCACCGTGGCCTCCGCCTATTCAGTCAGGCCGCTGCCCGATGCCCGGGTCTCGGCGCCGCTTACCTGGGAAGAGGTGCGCACCGCCAGGCCGGAACAGTTCACGGTGCCCACCGTCCTGGAGCGGTTCGCCGAGATCGGCGATCCGCATGCGGGTATTGACGGCGCGGTGGGCAGGCTCGATGGACTCCTGGCCCTTGCCGAAAAACTGGGTCCCGCAGAGAAGGCACCGCGCGGCGGCAACGGATCCGGACGCCGGCAGTCGGTGATGCCGCTCATCGAAGTGGCCCGGACCAGGACCAAGCCCGAGGCGCTCGCCGCGCTCGATGAATGGAGGTCCCGGCACGCCGGAGTCGTGGCGGCCCTTCAGCCCGCCGATGTCCTTGTGGACGGGATGCGTGGATCCAGCTCGCTCTGGTACCGGGTGCGGGTAAACCTGCAGCATGTACCCGAGGCGGACCGGCCGCCCCAGGAGGAGCTCGTCGCGGACTACGACCCCTGGGCGGGCAAGCAGTGGCCCGGAGGCCCCGGCTCCTGACGCCCGGCCAGGGGTCAGCGGCGGCCAGGGGTCAGCGGCGGCCGGGGTCAGCGGCGCCCGAACACCGGAAGGGCGCGGAGCCAGCGTGAAAAGCCTCCGGACCGCCGCTCGTGGTCGGCCGGAATGTAGAAGTCGGGATCACTGGCTCCGAAGGGCAGGTACAACTCCTGGCCCGGCGCCGGGAATTCCACAACCTGGTTCTGTTCCTGGGGGTTCATCTGCTCCTCCTGTTCCTATAGCGTTTCCGTATCTCGGAATTTATTTATTGCTATATGAAAAGTGTAGGTAGTGGAGCAGCTTGACGTCAACGGTTCCGTCAATGGTGCTCCGGGGCCGGCTGGGCATACGGCAGTCATAAAATGATTTTTGGCCTTGTGATGTACACCACCGGTTTGCGGAGGTACGCTGTTAGGCAACTCGTGGCGCACGTCACGTAACCTGGGAGCAGCAGGCAGGGTCGTAATGAGCTGGCATCAACGGATGCCGGCTCTTTTTTGTTGGGTCGGCTCCATCGGAAACGCGCATGAAATGCGCGCTTAATTTCAGTGATGGAACCTAGGTTCCACTTACCGGAAGTTGGGAAAAGACCATGAGCAGCAAGATCATCCTCGGCGAAAACCAGTACGGCAAGGCAGAAGTGCGCGTCGTCAAGATCACCCGCGACACCAACCGCCACGAGATCGAGGACCTGAACGTCACCTCGCAGCTGCGGGGCGACTTTGCCGCGGCCCACCTTGAGGGCGACAACGCCCACGTGGTGGCCACTGACACCCAGAAAAACACCATCTACGCCTTCGCCCGTGAGGGCATCGGCTCGCCGGAGGCGTTCCTGCTGCGCCTCGGCGAGCACTTCACGTCCAGCTTCGACTGGGTCACCGGCGGCCGCTGGGAAGCCGAGTCCTACGCATGGAACCGGATCCAGGCCCACGGCAGCGAACACGACCACTCGTTCGTCCGCAACGGCCAGGAAGTCCGGACCGCCGTCCTGGTCCGTGACGGGGCCACCAGCCACCTGATTTCCGGGCTGAAGGACCTCACCGTCCTCAAGTCCACCCAGTCCGGCTTTGTCGGCTACCCCCGGGACCGCTACACCACGCTTCCCGAGACCACCGACCGCATCCTTGCAACGGACGTTTCGGCCCGCTGGCGCTTCAAGACCGGCACCGATTTCAGCGCGCTGGACTTCAACAAGAGCTACGACGACGTCAAGGGCCTCCTGCTCGAAGGCTTCACGGAAAAGTACTCCCATGCACTGCAGCAGACCCTGTTCGACATGGGCGCCAAGGTCCTGGAGGCGCACAGCGAAATCGACGAGATCAAGTTCTCCATGCCCAACAAGCACCACTTCCTGGTGGACCTTTCCCCATTCGGCCTGGACAACCCCAATGAGGTCTTTTACGCGGCCGACCGCCCGTACGGCCTGATCGAGGCCACCGTCCAGCGCGAGGACGCTGCGGCGGCCCCGGCCGCCTGGTCGGGTATCGCCGGCTTCTGCTAAAGCACGACAACAGGTTTCGACGGGCCCAACCACCATTGGCGGCTGGGCCCGTCGAGGCCACCCCACAGCTTCACCTGTTAGCCAGACAACGTTAGCCAGACGATGACGTCTGCCATGAACCAAGAAAGTCTGCCATGAACACCAAGAAGAAACTGGCCACTGCAGCCGCCGAAAAAGGCGCACGGCCCGCCCGCCCCGAGGACCAGCGCCTCCCGATCGGAAGCATGTTTGCCTACGGCTTCCAGCACGTCCTCACAATGTACGGCGGCATCATTGCCCCGCCCCTGATCATCGGCGCGGCCGCAGGCATGAACTCCCAGGACATTGGCCTGCTCATTGCGGCCTGCCTTTTCGTTGGCGGCCTGGCCACCATCCTGCAGACGGTCGGCGTCCCCTTCTTCGGTTCGCAGCTGCCGCTGGTCCAGGGCGTCTCCTTCGCAGGGGTCTCCACGATGGTGGCTATCGTCCACGGCGGCGGGGGCATCCAGGCCGTCTTCGGTTCGGTCATCGCGGCCTCCCTGATCGGCCTGCTGATCACCCCCCTGTTCTCGAAGATCATCCGGTTCTTCCCGCCGGTGGTCACCGGCACGGTGATCACCACCATCGGCCTGACGCTGATGCCGGTTGCCGCAAACTGGGCCATGGGCGGCAACAACAAGGCGCCCAACTACGGCAGCGTTGCGAACATCGGCCTGGCGGCAGCCACCATGGGCATCGTCCTGCTGCTGAGCAAGGTCGGCAGCGCCGCCATCTCCCGGCTGTCCATCCTGCTGGCGATGGTCCTGGGCACGCTGATTGCCGTCGCGTTCGGCATGGCCGACTTCTCCAAGGTGGGCCAGGGCGGGATCGTCGCCTTCCCCACCCCCTTCGCGTTCGGACCGCCCACGTTTGAACTCGCCGCCATCATCTCCATGCTGATCGTCATCCTGGTCACCCTCACCGAGACCTCCGCAGACATCATTGCCGTGGGCGAGATCGTTGGAACCAAGGTGGACTCCAAGCGGATCGGCAACGGCCTGCGGGCGGACATGCTGTCCAGCGCCGTCTCCCCGCTGTTCAACTCCTTCACCCAGAGCGCCTTCGCGCAGAACGTAGGCTTGGTGGCCATCACCGGCGTCAAGAGCCGGTTCGTGGTCAGCGCCGGCGGCGTGATCCTGGTGGTCCTTGGCCTGCTGCCGGTCCTTGGCCGGGTGGTGGCCGCGGTGCCCACCCCCGTCCTGGGCGGTGCCGGCGTCGTGCTCTTCGGCACAGTTGCGGCCAGCGGCATCCGGACATTGTCCAAGGTGGACTACAAGAACAACATGAACCTGATCGTGGTGGCCGCCTCCATCGGCTTCGGCATGATCCCCATCGCCGCCCCGGCCTTCTACGACCAGTTCCCGTCCTGGTTCGGCACCATCTTCCACTCCGGCATCAGCTCGGCCGCCGTGATGGCCATCCTGCTGAACCTGCTGTTCAACCATCTCCGGGCCGGAAATTCGGACAACCAGTCCGTTTTCGTGGCCGGCACGGAGCGGCTGGTGCGCTCGGAGGACCTCCGGTGCCTGGCCGAAGGCGACCGCTTCGAGAACGGCAAGCTCATCGACTGCGACGGTAAGGAAGTCCCCATCCAGTCAGCCGGCAAGGCAACAGAGCACTGACCTTCCACGCAAACGACGACGGCGGCCCGCTCCGGAAAGGAGGGGCCGCCGTCGCGCGTGGTTGGCACCGCCCGCGCAGGGCAGGTGCGTCAGGTGCGGTTGAGCTCGCGGGAGATGGCCTCGGCCGCTTCGCGGAGGACCGGCACGGCCTTGTCGGCGAAGTCCTCGTCCACCCGGGATACGGGACCGGATACGGAAATCGCCGTGGGGGTGGGCGCGTTGGGCACTGCCATGGCGAAGCAGCGGACACCCAGTTCCTGCTCTTCCTCGTCAATGGAGTATCCCCGCTCGCGGATGAGCTTAAGGTCCGCCAGGAGTTCGTCCACGTCTCCGATGCTCTTGGCGGTAGGGGTGGGCATCCCGGCCCTGGCCACGATGCCGCGGACCGTGTCGTCGTCGAGTTGGGCCAGGATGGCCTTGCCCACGCCGGTAGCATGGGTATGGGCGCGCCGGCCCACTTCGGTGAACATGCGCATGGAATGCAGCGACGGCACCTGGGCCACGTAGATCACCATGTCCGAGTCCAGCACAGCCATGTTGGAGGTCTCCCCCAGCCGGTCCACCAGGATCTTCAGCTGCGGCTGGGCCAGGGCACCCAGCTGTTTGTTGGCACCCTCCCCCAGCCTGATGAGCCGGGGACCAAGGGCGTAGCGCCGGTTGGGCAGCTGGCGGATGTAGCCCAGCGACACCAGCGTCCTCAGCAGGCGGTGGATGGTGGGCAGCGGCAGGTCCGTGGAGGACGACAGCTCGCTGAGCGTGACGTCGCCGCCGGCATCGGTGATGAGTTCCAGCAGTTCGAAAACGCGCTCCACCGACTGCACCCCACCAGAGGCTTTTTCTGCCATTCCGTTGTCTCCTACGGCTCGGAATCCGACAACTCTTATCCGCATCGTGAAAAGAGTTGCTTAGAACACCCAAGATACAGCACGCGGGTTTCCACGGCGACGTTGGCCTCCGGTCGCAATCGGAGGGGTTGTATTTCCATAAAGTAGATAATAATATCCATAATACGAAAACATTCGGATCCGAGCAGCAGCCGGCCCAAGGCCCAACAGGAGGACATTCAATGGCGAACCCCAGCCCCGGAAATTCGATCACCCTGCGCGTGGAAGCACCGTCAAGCTTCAGCGCCACCAGCGAACTCGCCGCAGCCGTGGGAGCCGCAGGCGCAGCAATCACCGCCCTGGACGTCAGCGAATCCCACCACGAGACCCTGGTGGTGGACGTCACCTGCAACACCACCGACGACGCCCACGCCGCCCGCGTCAAGGACGCCCTGGACGCGCTCGACGGCGTCACGGTCCAGCATGTCTCGGACCGCACGTTCCTGATGCACCTGGGCGGCAAGCTCGAGGTCGTCCCGAAGGTAGCCCTGCGCAACCGGGACGACCTCTCCCGCGCCTACACGCCCGGCGTCGCCCGCGTTTGCCTGGCCATTGCCGAGGATCCCGCGGCAGCCCGCAACCTGACGGTCAAGCGCAACACCATCGCCGTCCTCACCGACGGTTCGGCCGTCCTGGGCCTGGGCAACATCGGCCCCGCCGCAGCCCTCCCCGTAATGGAGGGAAAGGCTGCCCTGTTCAAGCAGTTCGCCAACGTGGACGCGTGGCCGGTCTGCCTGGACACCCAGGACACCGAAGAAATCATCATGATCGCCAAGGCCATGGCCCCCGTCTACGGCGGCATCAACCTTGAGGACATCGCCGCCCCTCGCTGCTTCGAGATCGAGAACCGGCTCCGCGAGGAGCTGGACATCCCCGTGTTCCACGATGACCAGCACGGCACCGCCATCGTCACGCTCGCAGCCCTGGTCAACGCCCTGCGCGTAGTGGACAAGAAGCTGGAGGACATCAAGATCGTGGTCTCCGGCGTCGGCGCCGCCGGCTCCGCCATCATCCAGCTCCTCAAAGCCCAGGGTGCGCGGCACATCATCGCCGCCGGCCGCTCCGGTGCCATCCACTCCGGCGAGACCTACGGGGATGAGCACCGCAGCTGGATCGCCGCGAACACCAACGGGGAAGGCTTTGCCGGTAGCCTGCACCAGGCCCTCGTGGGCGCGGACGTCTTCATCGGTGTCAGTGCACCGCACGTGATCGGCGAGGAGCAGGTGGCAGCCATGGCGGAGAACGCCATCGTGTTCGCCATGGCCAACCCCACGCCCGAGATCGATCCCGTCATCGCGTCCCGGCACGCCGCCGTGGTGGCCACCGGCCGCAGCGACTTCCCCAACCAGATCAACAACGTGCTGGCATTCCCCGGCTTCTTCCGCGGCCTGCTGGACGCCGGAGCCTCGGACATCACACCGGACATGCTGGTGGCCGCCGCGGAGGCCATTGCCAACCGCGTGGCTGACGATGAGCTGAATGCCAGCTACATTATCCCCAGCGTCTTCGATCCCCATGTGGCTGCCGACGTTGCCGCAGCGGTGGCCGCGGCCGCCCGGTCCGCACATGTTGCAACGGCTGAACCGGCCGATTCCGCCTTGGAACCAGCAGCAGCACTGGCTTCCGCCTGACCGCCCGACGTCCAGCCAAAGGAAAGGACCAGAAATGGCCATCACCGTCACAGACCCCCGGCCCATCGCACGCGCAGAGGAGATCCTCACGCCCAAGGCACTGGCCTTCGTGGAGGAACTTCACAACCGGTTCGCCGGCACGCGCAACGAGCTGCTGGCGGCCCGCGCCGTCAAGCGGCAGCGGGTGGCAGAAACCGGCAAGCTGGATTTCCTGCCGGAAACCAAGGACGTGCGCGACGGCGACTGGAAGGTTGCGCCCGCACCGGCAGCCCTGCAGGACCGCCGGGTTGAGATGACCGGGCCCGCCTCGCCGGCGAAGATGGCCATCAACGCCCTGAACTCCGGCGCCAAGGTGTGGCTGGCGGACCTCGAGGACGCCAGCACACCCACCTGGGCCAACGTCATCGACGCCATCCTGAACCTCCGGGACGCCGCCCAGGGCACCCTCAGCTACACCTCGGAGGAAGGCAAGGAGTACCGCCTCCGCACCGACGCGCCGCTCGCCGTGGTGGTGGCCCGCCCCCGCGGCTGGCACATGCAGGAGAAGCACCTGCTGGTCAACGGCGAGCCGGCCGTAGGTGCGCTGGTGGACTTCGGCCTGCACTTCTTCCACATCGCCAAGCAGCTGGTGCTCAACGGCCAGGGGCCGTACTACTACCTGCCCAAGATGGAGAGCCACCTTGAAGCCCGGCTGTGGAACGACGTGTTCGTCTTCGCGCAGGACTTCCTGGGACTGCACCAGGGCACCATCCGCGCCACCGTGCTGATCGAGACCATCCCGGCCGCCTTCGAGATGGACGAGATCCTGTACGAACTGCGGGACCACGCCTCCGGCCTGAACGCCGGCCGCTGGGACTACCTGTTCAGCATCATCAAGTACTTCCGGGACGCCGGCGAGGAATTCGTCCTCCCGGACCGCGCGTCCGTGGTAATGACCGCGCCCTTCATGCGTGCCTACACCGAACTCCTGGTCAAGACCTGCCACAAGCGCGGCGCCTTCGCCATGGGCGGCATGGCCGCGGTGATCCCCAACCGGCGCCACCCGGAAGTCACCGAGGCTGCCTTCGAAAAGGTGCGGGCGGACAAGACCCGCGAGGCAAACGACGGCTTCGACGGCTCCTGGGTTGCCCACCCGGACCTGGTCCCCACCTGCCGCGAAGTCTTCGACTCGGTGCTGGGTGACAAGCCCAACCAGGTGGACAAGCAGCGCCCGGACGTCTCGGTCACGGCGGAACAGCTGCTGGACGTTTCCTCCGCCGACGGCCAGGTCACCGAGGCCGGCCTGCGCCTGAACCTCTACGTGGCTGTCGCCTACACGGCCGTCTGGCTGTCCGGAAACGGTGCCGTGGCCATCCACAACCTGATGGAGGACGCCGCCACCGCGGAAATCTCCCGCTCACAGGTATGGCAGCAGATCCGCAACAAGTCCGTCCTGGCCGACACCGGCAACACCGTGACCAGGGAACTGGTGGAGCGGATCCTCGCCGAGGAGACGGAACGGCTCCGCACGGAGTTCGGCGATGAAGCGTTCCGCCGCTACTACCAGCCGGCCAGCGAACTGATCGCGGACATCTGCCTCTCCGACGAGTACACGGACTTCCTCACCACGCCGGCCTACGAACTGGTGGGCTGAGGCATGGCCGCAGCATCCAGGCCCTCGCTGTCCGCAGGGGACCTCGCGCACATCGACGGGCAGCTGGCCGCCACCGACCGGCTGCTGGAGCGCAACTACCCGGGCGACGACGGCTCCCGCCAGCCCGTGCATACGGCCTACGTGCCCGCGGACCGGTTCACGCCGTCGTTCGCTGCCGACTGGGGCGCCCAGGCGCTGGCTGTGGCCAACGCCCACGGCGGCCTGGAAGCACTGGGCCGGCTCCTGGGCCAGGAAGGCAGCCTCGCCGAAGCAGTCGCCGGGCGCGTGGAAGCGAAGCTCACCAGCGAACCTATCGAGGACCTGCGCCTCGATTTTGAGGACGGCTTCGGGGACCGGGGCGACGACGCCGAGGACGCCGCCGCGGTTGCCGCGGCGTCCGCGGTGGCCGCCGCCGTCTCGGCCGGGTCCGCTCCCCCGTTCATCGGCATCCGCTTCAAGTGCTTCGAGGCGGCCACCCGTGCGCGGGGGCTGCGCACCCTGGACTTGTTTGTCTCCGGCCTCGCCGCCGCCGGCGAACTGCCGGAGGGCCTGGTCCTGACCCTGCCCAAGGTCACCACCGTGGCCCAGGTCCAGGCAATGGACTACGCGGTGTCGCGGCTGGAGGAAGTCCACTCGCTGCCCGCCGGACGGCTCCGCTTCGAGGTCCAGGTGGAGACGCCACAGCTGATCCTCGGCCCCGACGGCACCTCCCCGGTGGCGCAGCTGCCGCATGCCGTGCCGGGCCGGATCAGCGGGCTGCACTACGGCACCTACGACTACTCGGCGTCGCTGCAGATCTCTGCCGAGTACCAGTCCATGGAGCACCCGGTGGCCGACTTCGCCAAGGAGGTCATGCAGCTGGCCGTCGCCGGCACCGGCATCAGGCTCTCCGACGGGTCCACCAACATCATCCCGGTGGGCGACAACGTGGAGAACGCCTGGCAGCTGCACGGGCGCCTGGTCCGCCGGTCGCTGGAACGCGGCTACTACCAGGGCTGGGACCTGCATCCGGCCCAGCTTCCCAGCCGGTTTGCCGCCACCTATGCGTTCTACCGCGAGGGCCTGCCGGCCGCCGCCGCCCGCCTGCGGAACTATGTGGAGCGGACCGAAGGCGGCGTCATGGACGAGCCCGCCACCGCACGGGCCCTGGCCGCCTTCGTGCTCCGCGGCGTCCAGTGCGGCGCAGTCGGTGCGGATGAAGTCCAGGCGCTTGCCGGCGTCGGGATTCCGCAGCTCACCGCGCTGGCGCACCCGCGGCTCGCCACCACGTCAAACTCCTAAGAAAAGGACCTTCGTTCATGGGCAAGTACTACTACCCGCAAGGCGGCCTGCCGCCGCAGACCCACCTCACCACCGAGCGCGCCATCGTCACCGAGGCTTACACGGTCATCCCCAAGGGCGTGCTGACGGACATCGTCACGTCCAACCTGCCCGGCTTCTCGAAGACCCGCTCCTGGATCATTGCCCGCCCCATCTCCGGTTTCGCCACCACGTTCTCGCAGCTGATCGTGGAAATCGCTCCCGGCGGCGGGGCGCCGAAGGCGGAGTTCGAGGAAGGCGTTGAGGGCGTCGTCTTCGTCACCAAGGGCACGGTCAACCTGACCCTCGACGGCGAGCTGCACCAGCTGGAGGAGGGCGGCTACGCCTACCTGGCCGCCGGCGCGCAGTGGGGGCTGGAGAACATCTCCGACGACATCGTGTCCTTCCACTGGATCCGCAAGGCCTACGAGCGCCTGGAAGGCTATGAGGCCAAGTCCTTCGTCACCAACGAAAAGGACGTGGCGCCCACGTCCATGCCGGACACCAACGACGTCTGGAAGACCACCCGCTTCACGGACTCCAGCGACCTCGCCCATGACATGCAGGTCAACATCGTGACCTTCCAGCCGGGCGGCGTGATCCCGTTCCCGGAAACCCATGTCATGGAGCACGGCCTGTACGTCCTGGAGGGCAAGGCCATGTACCTGCTGAACAACGACTGGGTGGAGGTGGAGGCCGGCGACTTCATGTGGCTGCGTGCCTTCTGCCCGCAGGCCTGCTACGCCGGCGGCCCGGGTGAGTTCCGCTACCTGCTCTACAAGGACATGAACCGCCAGGTGAAGCTCACCTAGGAGTTTTCCGGCCCGTCCGGACAGGAGCAGGGGCGGTTACGGATTTCCGTAACCGCCACTGCTTGTGTGTACAGACACCCGGGCATCAGGCGCCGGGGTTGAGGACCACCTTGATGCAGCCGTCTTCCTTCTTCTGGAACTTTTCGTACAGGGCGGGCGCACCCTCCAGGCCGGAGCGGTGGGTGACCAGGTCCATGACGCCAAGCGGATCGGCGTCGTCCTCCACCAGCGGGATGAGCTGGTCCGTCCAGTTACGGACATTGCACTGGCCCATGCGCAGCTGGAGCTGCTTGTCGAACATGGTCATCAGTGGCATGGGGCTGGCTTCGCCGCCGTAGACGCCGCTCAGCGACAGGGTGCCGCCGCGGCGGACCGCGTCGATTGCGGTATGCAGCACGGCCAGCTTGTCCACGCCGGCAGTCTCCATCGCTTTCTGTGCGAGCTTGTCCGGCAGGAGGCCAAGGGCCTGGTGGGCGAAGCCGGCCACCGGGGAACCGTGCGCCTCCATACCGACGGCGTCCACGATGCCGTTCGGGCCCCTGCCGTCTGTTATCTCCCGCAGTTCGTCGGCGACGCCTTTGCTGTAGTCAAGGGTTTCCACGCCGTGGCGGGCGGCCATTTCACGCCGCTCCGGGACCGGGTCCACACCAATGACCTGGTAACCGCGGTGGATCCCGATCCGGGTGGCGAACTGGCCTACGGGCCCCAGCCCGAAAACCGTCAAGGTGCCACCGGGCTGGACATTGGCGTACTCCACGCCCTGCCACGCCGTGGGCAGGACATCGGAAAGGAACAGGTAGCGTTCATCCGGTAGCTCGCTGCCCACCTTGATGGGGCCATAGTCCGCGTGCGGGACGCGAAGGAATTCCGCCTGCCCGCCGGGTACGGATCCATACAGCTCGGAGAAACCGAACAGTGCCGCGCCGGAACCCTTCTCCTTCACCTGTGTGGTTTCGCACTGCGACTGCAGGCCCTGGCTGCACATGAAGCAGGAACCGCAGGAGATGTTGAAGGGAATCACCACGCGGTCGCCCTTGCGGAGGTTGGTGGCGCCGCTGCCCACTTCTTCCACGATGCCCATCGGCTCGTGGCCGATGACGTCGCCCTTGTGCATGTATGGCCCCAGGACTTCGTAGAGGTGCAGGTCCGAGCCGCAGATGGCTGTGGAGGTGATCCGTACGATCGCATCCGTCGGTTCCTGGATGACGGGATCGGGTACTTCTTCAACGCTTACCGACCGTTTTCCTTGCCACGTCAGTGCTTTCACAGTCTCCCTTTCACTCTGTCCTGCCGCCGGGCTCTCTCCGGGGGCGTGCGGAGGGCGCCTGCAGGCACCCTTTCTTCGACGCTATCTGTTTTAGGGAAAAAAAGTAAGCATGCTGATGAAAACCTTGTGACCGCCGTCGACTGCTCCTAGCGTAGGAAGGGCAGGCAAAAGACAACGGGAAAGAGGAATGCCATGTCGCTGTACCAG
Organism: Arthrobacter sp. StoSoilB19; assembly: GCF_019977275.1. Classification (NCBI taxonomy): domain Bacteria; kingdom Bacillati; phylum Actinomycetota; class Actinomycetes; order Micrococcales; family Micrococcaceae; genus Arthrobacter; species Arthrobacter sp. StoSoilB19. The sequence goes on from NZ_AP024650.1 coordinate 3,674,078, forward strand.
CCGGAACCAGTCGAGATCTCCACCCGCATGCGTCCGGGTGAATGGACGGAAGAAAGCCTGGCTGAGCTGGTCAGCACCTACCGCGCGCGGATCGCGGAAATGGGCGCGTCCGCAGCAGAGGTGGCCACTGACATCGAGCGGAATGACGACGGCTCGGTGAAGGTGGTGGTGTCGTGGACGAAGCCCGCCGTCGCCGGCAACGAGGATTCGGTGCCCGGCGGCCAGCCGTTATGACCGCCGCCAGGCGTGGGTGCCGTCAAGCAGGCGTGGGTGCCGTCAAGCGGGGTGCTGTCAGGCGTTCGGCTGGAGCGCGAGCAGCCGGCCAATGGCACTTGAGCCCAGGTTTTCCAGCAGGTCGCGCGGTCCCTGGTAGACCTCCACCGCGCCGGCGTCACGCAGCTGGCCGGCCTGGATTCCACCGCAGGTCACGCCGATGGAAGGGATCCCCAGCGCCGCCGCCGCCTTCATGTCCCATACCGCGTCCCCGACGTAGACAACGTTTGCGGCATCGAGGCCGGTGGCCGCCAGGGCCGCCTCCAGGATGTCCGGCGCAGGCTTGCTTTCCTCCGCATCATTCGCGCTGGTGGCGGCATCGATGAAGGGGTCGGCGTCGAGGACGGACCGCATCACCTCGAGGTCGCGGTCCCTCGCCGCGGATGCCAGGGCCACAGCCAGCCCGCCTGCATGGCACCGGCCTAACAGTTCCTTGGCCCCGTCGAGGGCGCGGAGGGAGGGCCAGTGCGAGGCATACAGCGCGCCGTGGCTGGCCATGATGTCCTCATCCTCGCCGCGGTCGCGGCCGGACGGCAGGAGATTGTCCACCAGCCGGGCGCCGCCCATGCCAACGAGTTGGTGAATGGAGGCCATGGGCACGTCGTGGCCGTACTGGCGGAACGCCCCCCACCAGGCGACGGTGTGGATGTAGGACGAGTCGATCAGCGTCCCGTCAACGTCAAAGAGGACCCCCCGGCGCGGGCCGCCGGGGGGTGGAGTGGAACCCGGCATCAGCTCACCGCTGCCCGTCGTGCCTCCGGCGCTTTCTTCCGCCGGGCCGCCTCCTCCTTGGGGGAGTTGACGGGCCGCACGCGGTCGCGGATGACCGATCCGGCCCCGTCCAGGCTCTTGTCCCGGATCAGGCCGGTGCCGGCAATTTCCCGGGCCATCGCGACGCCCGCCACAGCAGCCCTCTTGGTGGGAAAGGTTACCGAGATGGCCATCAGGTTCCCGCTTCCGTCCATCATCCTGATCCGGTACCCGCCGTCGGGGGCATCAACGAGCTCAAAATATCCGGCCATAACTATCACTCCTCCATCAATCACGGCGCTGTGCTTGGGAGCACTCCATGAGGTATTAGTAAGTATACTTATCTATCCTGCGAAGGAGAAGTTCCAGCCCCGGTCCGCGCCGCCTCAGCGCGAATCCACCCCTTCAGGCGGAATGGGGCTGTCACTGCGCCGAACCGTATCCTGATGCAGCTCCAGGGCGCTAGTCACAAGGGCAAAATGGCTGAACGCCTGCGGCGTGTTGCCCAGCTGACGCTTGGCTTTCACCGCCCATTCCTCGCTTAGCAGCCCGACGTCGTTGCGCAGTTCCAGCAGCCGCTCAAAGAGTTCGCGGGATTCCTCATGGCGGCCCGCCCCCAGAAGCGCCTCCACCAGCCAGAACGAGCACGCCAGGAAGACGCCCTCGTCGCCCGGCAGGCCGTCGTCGCTCTGCTCCGGCCGGTACCGCAGCACAAACCCGTCCTGGGTCAGCTCCCGCTGGATTGCTTCGATGGTTCCCACCACCTTGGGATCATCGGGCGGCAGGAACCCCACCCTGGGAATCAACAGCAGGCTGGCGTCCAGCTCCGGACGGCCGTAGGACTGGACAAACGTATTGCGCTCCGCGTCGAAGCCGTTGGCCATGATGTCCTTGCGGATCTGGTCCCGCAGCAGCTCCCAGCGCTCCACGGGGCCCGGCAGGCCGGACTCGCGCACACCCTTCACCATCCGGTCCGCAGCCACCCACGCCATGACCTTGGAGTGGGTGAAGTGCCGGCGCGGCCCTCGCATCTCCCAGAGCCCGTTGTCCGGCTGGTCCCAGATGGTTTCAAGGTGCTCCATCAGCGCAATCTGCACGTCCCAGGCCTCGTCCGTATGCGTCAGCAGCGAGTTCCGGGTCAGCGCCAGGCAGTCAAGGACCTCACCCCATACATCCAGCTGGAACTGCTCAGCCGCCGCATTCCCGATCCGCACCGGTACCGAGTTCTCGTAACCCTTCAGCCACGGCAACTCCATTTCCGGCAGCCGCCGCTCGCCATGGATCCCGTACATGATCTGCAGGTCGGCGGGGTCGCCGGCCACGGCCCGGAGCAGCCAGTCCCGCCAGGCAGCGGCCTCCGCGGTGTAGCCGGCCGCCAGCAGCGCCTGCAGCGTCATGGCGGCATCCCGCAGCCAGCAGTAGCGGTAGTCCCAGTTACGCTGGCCGCCCGGCTGCTCCGGCAGCGACGTTGTGACGGCCGCGACGATCCCGCCGGTTGGGCCATACGTCAGCGCCTTGAGCGTTATCAGGGAACGGACCACGGCCTCCCGGTACTTGCCCTTGACGGTGCATTGCGAGGACCAGCCCCGCCAGAATGCAAAGGTGCTGTCAAGGACTACTTCCGCGTCCACGGATACCGGGCGTCCCACATGGCTGGGCGCCCAGGTCAGCACGAAAGGTACCTTTTCGCCTGCATTCACGGTGAAGTCGCTGACAGTGTGCATGTTCTCGCCATGCAGGGGTGCCGGAGTGACCAAGTAGACGGCATCCGGACCGGCGATCGCGTGCAGCCCGCGCTTGTCCTTGCGCACCCACGGAATGATGTGCCCGTAGTCGAACCTCAGGACCAGTTCGCCGTGCATCCTGACGCTGCCACTGATGCCTTCCACAATCCGGACTATGTCAGCGACGGAATCACGCGGCGGCATGAAATCGGTGATGCGCACGGTTCCGTCCGGCGTCTCCCACTCCGTATCCAGGATGAGGGTGCCCTCGCGGTAGCTCCGGCGGGTGCATTCACCCCCTCTTTCCGGAGCCAGCAGCCAGCGCCCCGAGTCCGGCGTGTCCAACAGCGAATTGAAGCAGGCAGGGGAATCGAACCTCGGGAGGCAGAGCCAGTCGATCGAGCCTTCCCTGCTGACCAGGGCTCCGGTTTGAAGGTCGCCAACAACCGCATAATCTTCGATTCGCGCCATGACATTACCCTGCCACACCCGGGCCCGAACGGAAGTGGAAGCCCGGTGTAGCCTGAGGCAAATGGGAATCCACATCGGCACCTCCGGCTGGAGCTACGACCACTGGGAGAACGTCCTGTACCCGCCCGGGCTGCCCGTGCGGGACCGGTTCCAGTGCTACGTCGCCGAATTCAGCACGGTGGAACTGAACGCCAGCTTCTACCGCTGGCCCAGGGATACCACCTTCGCCGGATGGAACAGACGCCTGCCGCCCGGGTTCGCCATGTCCGTCAAAGCTCCCAGGGGACTCACGCACGCGCGGAAACTGTATTCACCGGAAGTCTGGGTGGAGCGGATTGCCCGCTGCTGGCACGAACTGGGGGACAAACGTGCCGTGCTCCTGGTCCAGCTGCCGCCCCAATTGGAGCGCGACGACGCCAGGATGGACTACTTCCTCGCTGCGGTTCCGCCGTGGATCAGGGTTGCCGTGGAGTTCAGGCACCCGAGCTGGGACTGCCCTGACGTGTTTGCCCTGCTGGAGCGGCACCAGGCCGCCTACTGCATCATGAGCGGCGCCAACCTGCCCTGCATCCTGCGGACCACCGCGCCCTTCGCATATGTCCGGCTGCACGGACCCGACCACCAGCACCTCTACGGCGGCTCCTACTCGGACGCCGACCTCCACTGGTGGGCCGACCGGATCCGTGAGTGGGACGGCGCGGGCATCGATGTCTACGCGTACTTCAACAACGACGGCGGCGGGAACGCCGTGTGGAATGCCCGGACCCTGCGCGCGATCCTCGGCAACGGCTGATGCCCGCTGCCGCCCTGTGGCAGAGTGGTGGCATGGACTCGGCCCCGCAGAACCCCGACCAGGACACGGCACGCCCACCCCGGCGGAACACGAAGGGCCGCACCGCCCTGTCCGGAAGCCAGTTCTTCCGGCTGGCACACCGGTTGTCGGACGCGGTCAACGACGTCCGGATCCAGCTCGCCAAGCGGTGGAAGTTCGTGCCGCAGACCATCGCGTACCAGGGTTATGGCTCCACCGCCCGGGTGCGCGTCCTGGGCAGGGTACTGCTGACACAGAAGCCGCCGCCCGGAAGCAAGGCCGAGCACGCGGCCAGGAACGGCAACCAGAACATCCGCGGCTGGCGGGCGTTCACGGGGGTGCCGTTGCAGTTTTCCGACGTCGAAATCACCATCGGTGATGTGGTCACCCACGTCACGGCGGACCGGGGCGGGCTGATCGACACAGAGGTGGACGTGCAGCTGTCCCCCGGCTGGCACACTGCCGTGCTGCGGGCCGAGGGAACCGAGCCGGCGGAGGCACTGATCCAGGTGATCGCTCCGGGCGTGCAGTTCGGCATCGTCTCGGACATCGACGACACCGTCATGGTGACCGCCCTGCCCCGGCCCTTCCTGGCCCTGTGGAACACCTTCGTGCTCAGCGAACGGGCGCGCATGGCCACTCCGGGGATGGCCGTGCTGCTGGACCGGCTGACCATCGAGCACCCTGAAGCCCCGGTCATTTACCTGTCCACCGGCCCCTGGAACGCGGCCCCCACCCTGGCACGGTTCCTGACCCGCAACATGTACCCCAAGGGCGCGCTGCTGCTCACGGACTGGGGACTCACCCAGGACCGCTGGTTCCGCAGCGGCCAGGACCACAAGCACCGCAACCTGGAGCGGCTGGCCCAGGAATTCCCGGACATGCGGTGGCTCCTGATCGGCGACAACGGACAGCATGACGAGGCCATCTACTCCGCCTTTGCCGCCGAAAACCCGGACAAGGTTGCAGCAATCGCCATCCGGCAACTGTCCGTCAGCGAATCCGTGTTCGCCGGCGGCCACTCCGAGGACGGCGACCACACCACCTCCCGCGTGCCGTGGATCTACTCGCCCGACGGCGCCGGCATCGCCAAGCAGCTGGCCATGCTGGACCTGCTCCGGGGCTGAACGGCTCCCGGCTGCGCAGCCTTACTGCGCGTTGGCACCCAGGGGTGCGCCGTCGTCGGGCAATTCACTGCCCAACAGCTCCGGAACCGCTGCCTGCGCGATGGCCGCCCCGGCCGCGGCAGCCAGGTCGCGTTCCTCGATGAGCTCCTGGAACCAGAAGTAGGACGCCTTGGGTGTGCGGTCGAGCGTTTCGAAGTCCACGTGCAGGAGGCCGAACGGCTGGTTGTAGCCGGCGGACCACTCGAAGTTGTCCAGGAAGGACCACACGTAGTAGCCGCGCAGGTCCACGGATTCGGCCACCCCACCGGGCGCCGTGGCCCGGAGCGCGGTTTCAAGGTGGTCTGAAATGTACTTCAGCCGCCGCTCGTCCGGGATGAACCTGGTGTTGGTGGACTTGTCCCGGACAATGATGTCCTCGAAGCTGGCTCCGCCCTCGGTGATGATCACGGGCGGCAGGTTGGGGTACCGCTCCGCCATCTCCTTCAGGGCCACGGCCATGTACTCCGGCTTGACCGGCCAGCCGTATGCGGTGACGTCCGCTTCCGGCCACGTCTCCACGTGGAAGGGCGTAGCGCCGTTTCCGGCCGCGCTGAGGTCGCTGCCCATGGCCTCGGCCATGCTGGCCGGCACGGCGCCGTTGCCCGGCCCAACGGCCACCTTGGTGGGCATGTAGTAGTTGAGCCCGTAGAAATCGAGGGGCTGGGAAATGATCTCCATGTCCTCTTCGGGATGTTCGAAGGAGCTGAAGAACTTGGCCGCGCGGATGAGGTCCGGGTACTTGCCCGTCAGGACAGGGTCCGCGTAGAGCCGGTTCTGCCCCAGGTCCATAAGTCCCGCGCTGATCTTGTCCAGCGGGTTGATGGAGTTGGGCACCATGGGTGAGTAGACGTTGGTCATGCCGATTTCGCCGGGCACCCGCGCCGCGCGAAGGGCCTGGACGGCGAGCCCGTGGCCCAGCAGCTGGTGGTGGACCGTGGGGAAGGCACCCAGGGCCAACTCCTTGCCTGGGGAGTGCAGCCCCAGCGAGTAGCCGTTGGCGCTCACCGTTGCCGGCTCGTTGATGGTGACCCACCGGGCCACCCTGTCACCGAAGGCATCCGCCACCAGCGCTGCGTACTCCCCCAGCCGGTAGGCGGTGTCCCGGTTCATCCAGCCGCCGGCCTCATCCAGTTCCAGGGGCGTATCCCAGTGGTAGATGGTGGCCATGGGCGAGATTCCGTTGGCCAGGAGCTCGTCCAGGAGCCGGTCATAGAACGCCATGCCTGCGCGGTTGGCCGGGCCGGTGCCGCCTGGCTGGATGCGCGGCCAGGAGAAGGAGAACCGGTAGGAGTCAACGCCGAGCTGCTTCAGGAGGGCCACGTCCTGCGGCATCCGGTGGTAGTGGTCCGTGGCCACCACCGGGCTGTGGTCCTCAACGATGGCACCGGGCCGGGCAGCGAACCTGTCCCAGCCCGCCGGTCCCCGTCCATCCTCGTCCAGCGCCCCTTCGATCTGGAATGCTGCGGTTGCGACGCCAAGCGTGAACCCCGGGGGGATGAGCGCTGCGAGGTCCTTGGCGGTGATGTGCATTGGGGTCCAGCCTTTGGTCACGGTAGTTAGGGTACGTCCCAGAATGTCACAGCGGAGGTCGGCTGACGAGCAGCAACTCCGCTCCCGGCGCCGGCAACTACTGGGTGCCGAACAGGAACTCCTTGGCGTGCGCCACTGCCTTGCGGAAGGCATCATTCCGGAGCGTCACCAGGTGTTCCGTGTCGTCGTCGGACGGCTCCAGGTAGCCGGTGTACCCGGGCCGCAGGACCCAGATGTCCCCGCCCGGCGGGAGGTAGAACACGCCGAAGGAACGCTGCTGCCTCTCATCGGCGGTCCATACCGGAACCACCGCCAGCGCAGCACCCGTGGTGGGGTTGATCCACTGTGCCCGCGGCAGAGGCTGTTCGTGCGCCTCCGGGTCCAGGAAGGGCGCGGTTCCCTCGCCCCACCGCTGCTCAAAGCGTTCGAAGAATGCAGGAATGAGGTGTGAATCGTAGCGCCGCCAGTCGCCCATGCAGTTTTCCGCCTCCTTGGATCAGTGGCCCAGGGCCTGGATCAGGACCAGGGCCCGCTTTCCCACCGCACCGGGGTGACGCGGATGGGAGGTCCGGACTGCCCGCCACGGCTGCGGACTTTCCGGACCGGAATGATGGTGGGCGCAGCTGCCGCCAGCTTCCTGTCGTAGTCGGCGCGGCGCCCGGGGTCACGCAGCACGTTAAACGCCTGCATGATCCGGAGAAGTTCCTCCCCCTGTGCAGTGTTGCCCTTCTCCGCCGTCGTATCCCCCATGGTCTCCATGCCTTCGTAAGCCCGCCCGCCGTCCATATCCGGATGGTGGGTGCGCATGAGGGCGCGGTAGGCATGCGAGATTTCCTGGCGGCCGGCGTCCCGGCCTACGCCCAGGATGGCGTAGTAGTCGGGGAGATCAGTCATCCTGCCTCCTGTTTCGCCGGCGCCCCGCCCGGAGGGTCAGGGGCGCCGGCACGAAAGCATGGTCCTAGCTGCCGATCTGGTGCTTCTCGCCCTGCTGGGTCTGGATCTCGATCTTGCGCGGCTTGGCCTGCTCGGCAACCGGAATCCGCAGGGTCAGGACACCCTGGTCATAGCTGGCCTTGATGTGCTCGGTGTCCAGGGTGTCACCCAGGATCAACTGGCGGCTGAACACGCCCCGGGGACGCTCAGAGGCCACGAGCTCCACGTTGGGCTGCGTGGGGTCCTTGCGCTCCGCCCGGACGGTCAGGACGTTCCGCTCAACGTTCAGGTCCAGGGAATCCACGTTCACACCGGGAAGGTCGAACGCCACCACGAATTCCCCGTCTTCCTGCCACGCGTCCATGGGCATGGCTGCCGGGCGGGCGGAGGTTCCAAAGACCTGCTGCGTGAGCCGGTCCAGCTCACGGAACGGGTCCGTACGCATCAACATCATTTCCCACTCCTTTAGCTTCCAGGTGCTGGATCTGCAGCTACCCACCACCTCCTTTAATCTATGGTGGTGGATATAGATTTTTTATAGCACTCGTGCAAAACTGAAGCAAGGTACCAGCGGAAGCGATTTTTGGGAGAAAGAATGGCGGATCCTGAAGCAGGTCGGGCTGGCCGCTCCCCCGGTTCACGGGCCCTGTACGCCATCTCGGTGGCGGCGGAGCTCACGGGAACCGGACAGCAGAACATCAGGCTGTACGAAACCAAGGGACTGTTGACGCCCTCGCGGACGGCGGGCGGCACGCGCCAGTACAGCGACGACGATATTGCCGTACTGCTGCGGATCGGCGAACTCCTGCAGGAGGGGTTGAACCTGGCGGGCGTTGCGAAGGTACTGGAGCTGGAGGCAGCCATCGTGAAGCTGCACCGGGCACTCAAGCGGGCAAAATCGCGGCCGCAATAAGTGGGCCAGGAAGCGGCCCAGTAAGCGGGATCCGGTTCCTGGACTGCTCCCGGTAAGTTCCTACTCTCCGGTGGATTCGGCCCTTGACAGCTCTCCGGTGATCGGTTCCCCCGGAATCCTGGCCGTCCGCCACGTGTCAAGCGCGATGACCCCGGAGAGGATGAGCAGCGAGAGCGCGAACGACGCCAACGCATCCGTGGGCCAGTGGTAGCCAAGGTACAACCGGCTGGCGATAGCGAGGATGATGCCGATCCCGGCCCCGATGAAGCCGAACACCGCGGCACGCGGGTTCCGGCGCCGGGAGAAAATCAGGTAGGCGCCCACCAGCAGGAAGTCGCAGGCCCCCAGGACGTGCCCGGACGGGAACGAGAAGGTCTGGTCCGCGCCGAACAGCATCTGGTCCACGGGGGGCCGGGAGCGCTGGACGATGTGCAGGATGATCTGCGAGATGATCACTCCGGTCAGCATCGCGGAGGCGAGCAGGATGGGGCGCCAGGCGTGCTTGGCTGCGAATCCCCAGACAAGGATCACCACCAGCACGATGATGGGCAGCGCGATGGGGCCGAAGATCACCGCCAGGAAGATCATGATGGCAGTGACGGCCGCTGAACGGGTGGTCAGCAGCCAGTCATGCACGGGAGTGTCGGCAACGGAAAGGCCGTCGGCCTGCACCACGCTGACCAGGGTGGCAATGAAGAGTGCCAGCCCCACGACGGCCAGGATGATCGACGCGCGGTACAGGCCCCGCCGGTCGGCAGGGTCCACGTAGCGTTCCTCCACCACGAACTTCTCGTGGAAGGCGTGCCACCTTCCCGCTTTCCGTTCAGAGACTGCGGAACCTGCTGATTTCTGTGCCAATGTGCTGCCCGTCCCTACGCCGCGGAAGATGCGTGCCGTGATGAATGCCTAGGGTGAAGATTATCCCGGCCACGGCCCATTCACTCCATCAGGCGGCTAGAAGGAGCCGGTGGTGAACTGCCAGCTCCGGCTGGCGAGGGGGTTGCCGGCCACGTCCCGGATGCCGCTGGTCCCGCCCGTGAGGGTCACGGTGTACCGCGTCTTGGCGGCGAGGGTCTCCCGGGGGTCAAGGATCCACTGGTTGGTGGTGCCGTTGCGGTAGGCCGTTGCTGCCACCACGGCGCCGGTGGCCGGGTTCTTCAGGGTGAACGTGGTGGTGTTAACGCCCTGGACCGCCTCGCTGAAGGTGGCGCTGATGCTGCTGCTCCTGCGGACCAGGAGGGCGTTGCTGCCCGGCGAGTAGCTGGTGACGGTGGGCGCGGGGCCAGTGGTGAACGTCCAGCTGGTGGACGCCAGCGGGGTACCTGCGGCATCGCGGATGGCCGAGGCTCCTCCTGTCAGGATTGCGGTGTAGCTGGCATCGGGGGCAAGGCTTGCTGCCGGGTCAAGGGTGGCGGCCAGGGTGGTGGCGTTGTACGTGACGGTGGCCGCGATGCTGTTGCCGGCTGCATTCCTGAGCACGAACGTCCCGGCGCTCACGCCCTGAACAGCGGTGCTGAAGGTGGCCGTGACGTTCGTTCCAGCTGCCACGGCGGTGGCCTTGGCGGCCGGTGAAACAGACGTGACAGCGGGTGCAGGGGCAGGCGCAGGTGCAGGTGCCGTTGCGCCGGTGTACAGCAGGCGGTTCGGGGTTCCCGCGGAGGCGCCGGCGATGACGCCGGACGTGGCATTGGCTACCAGTGCCGCTGCTACGTCGGCCGGTGCCAGGGCAGGGTTCTGCGACAGCAGGACGGCGGCTGCTCCGGCGGTGTGCGGCGCGGCCATGGAGGTTCCGGACATGGATGCGGTGGCGGTGGTGGAGGTGTAGTAGTCGGAGGTGATGCCGACGCCGGGCGCATACAGGTCCACGCAGGACCCGAAGTTGGAGAACGAGGCCTGCTTGTCGGCGGAGTCGCTGGCTGCCACCGTGACAGCCCCGGGGACGCGGGCGGGCGAAGCGGTGCAGGCATCCACGGCGGAGTTTCCTGCGGCAACCACTGTGGTGACGCCGTCGTCAAGAACTGCCTGGATGGCGGCGTCCACGGTGCTGCTGGCCGCTCCGCCCAGGCTGAGGTTTGCCACGGCGGGGGTTCCGGCCGCATGGTTGGCGGCGATCCAGTCCAGGCCGGCCACCACGTCCGAGTTGTAGCCGGACCCGCTGCAGTCGAGCACCCTCACGGGCACCAGCGTGGCGCTCTTGGCGACGCCATACGTGGCTCCGGCCACGGTTCCGGCCACGTGGGTGCCGTGGCCGTTGCAGTCGGTGGTGCCGTTGCCGTCCGCCACCGCTGTCCAGCCTGCCGCAACCCGGCCACCGAAGTCGGTGTGCGATGCCAGGATGCCGGTGTCCACCACGTAGGCGGTCACCCCGGCGCCCGCCGCGGTCCACGAGTACGAACCGGAGAGCGGAAGGGTCCGCTGGTCTGCGCGGTCCAGGCCCCAGGGGGCGGGCTGCTCGGTCCCGGAAACATTGACGGGGGCGTCGGGCTCCACGGACAGCACCTTCCCGGACCTGGCAAGGGCTGCCGCCTGCGCGGGGTTGGCCGTGACGACGGCGCCGCGGACTGCATGCTCGAAGGTACGGCCGACGGCGAGGCCCTGGCCGCGCAGCCCGGACACCTCGGCTGCGAGGTCGGCAGTGGCGGCGTACTGCACTATGTAACGGCCGGTTGCGGCGGCGGGGGCAGGAGCAGCAGCCGCCGGCAGGGACACGGTGGAAAGGCCGACGGCGGAGAGCAGCGCCGTGAGGGCCGGCAGCACGAAGAATCGGGTACGAATTTTGGGGTCCTTGTGGTGGCGGGGCAAGGGGGGATACCAAAAGGATAGGAGCCGGAAGCACACGGCTTCCGGCTCCTTGGATGATCCTTCGCGAACCCTCGGCGATTCCTGCGGACCGGTGGTTATCGCTGGCTTTCCACCGTGTTGGAGCCGGCCGCCACGTGGTTACGCCAACTGTGCTCGGGTTCGAAACCGAGCAGGCGCCGCGCCTTGTCGATGGACAGCATCGTTTCGTGCTCTCCCAGGTCCTTGGTGACCTTGACGCCGGGAAAGACCTCTTCCGCCAGGCTGGCGCTTGACCGGCTCATCACCGTGTCAGCGTTGGCGATGATGAAGGCTTCGAACCCTGGTTTGGCGTTCTCCAGCGCACGTACTACGGCCTGCGCGCCGTCCCTGCCGTCGATATAGCCCCACAGGTTCCACTTCCGCAGCGTCGCGTCGGCGTCGAAGGAGGGGAATTTGGCGTAGTCGGCCTCGTCCATGACGTTGGAGAACCGCAGGCCGGTGATGCTCAGTTCGGGGTCCCACCGCGTCATCTCCACAGCCATCTGCTCCTCCAGCGTCTTCACCAGCGAGTAGGTGCTTTCCGGCCGCGGCGGGTACTCCTCATCCACCGGGATGTAGGGCGGGTCGATGTCGAACGGCAGCCCCAGGACCGTCTCGCTGGAGGCGTACACCACCTTCTTGATGCCGGCGCGCCGCGCCGCCTGGAAGACGTTGTAGGTGGACAGCATGTTGTTTTCGAAGGTGGCTGCGTCCGGAAGGATGCCCGGGGCGGGAATGGCACCCAGGTGCACCACGGCGTCGAACCCGTCATGCCGGTCATCAACGCCCAGCAGCGCGTCCACCACCTGGCCGTAGTTGCGCAGGTCAACCACCAGCAGTTCCGGGCTGCGGGCACCCGCACGGTCCAGGGTGAGGACCTGGTGGCCGTCGCCTGTCAGCCGGCGCACCACGTGCCGCCCCAGTTTTCCGCTTCCGCCTGTAACGGCAATTCTCATCACTGTTTCCTTTTGCTCGAGTGCGTTCACCGTGCGGTGTTTTCGGTCAGGACGGGGGTTGCGGGGCTGCAAGGAACTTTTCGACGGCGGCGATTGCCAGTGCAGTGATCCCGCCCGGGTCCCCGCTGCCGTTGACGGACACAAGAATGCCCCGGCCCGCGTACACCGAGACTACTTCATGCGTCTGGCGGTGGTAGAGGTCCAGCCGGCGCCTGAAGACGTCGATGGTGTCATCCGTGCGCCCCTGCTCCAGGGCGCGGCGGTGCATCCGCTGCTCCAGTTCCTCGTCGGGCGCCTGCAGTTCGATCACGGCGTCCAGCGCATGCCCCTGTTCCTCAAGCATGCGGTCGAGCTCCAGTACCTGTTGAGCTGTCCGCGGATAGCCGTCCAGCAGGAACCCGTGCATCGCGTCGCTTTCGAGGAGACGGTTCTTGACCAGCGCGTTGGTGAGGTGGTCCGGTACGAAATGGCCGTCATCCAGGTACCGGGCGGCCTGGTTCCCCAGGTCGGTCTGTTGGCTGACGTTGCTCCGGAAAATATCCCCGGTGGAAACGGCAGGGACCCGGAAGTGCCGCGCGAGGTGTTCGGCCTGGGTTCCCTTGCCGGACCCTGGTGGTCCAATGATGAGCAGCCTGGTCATGTTCCTGTCCCTCCGCCGCTGAGCAGCCCTTGGTCCCGCGGCCAGCCCGCAGCAGCACCGGCGCCTGCTTCATTGTGCCGGTATGCCCGGCCCCGCGCCAGCCTTTTGCCCGCTCCAGGGCAGCCATATATGACGCTTTGGGCGGCACGGGGATGTATATACTTTTGGTTATCGGTTTAGCAGCAGGCCGTTGGAAAGTTCGTCGATCCAGCGACCATCACCGGCTCCCCGCCCAGTTGCGGGGCGTTGGCGTGTTGCCGGCTCGTTTTGACCTGAGCGAATGGCACCAGAAAATCGTGGCCAGCGAGTCAACAGCAAAAACCGATACATCCATCACTGAGCACCTGCATGAACTTGTCCTCAACAGCTCCGACGTTGAGGACTTCCTTAATGAACTGGCACAGGTCTCCGCACGCAATCTCTCCGAGCCCGGCGACGAAATGCTGTGCGCCATCACCCTCCTCCGGCAACGCAAGGCCGCCACGGTCGCCAGCAGCAGCCCGGATGCAAAGTCCATCGGACGGCTTGAACACAGGTACAGCGACACCCCGGGCCTCACGGCTTCCACGGCCCAGGAGATCGTGCACGCTCCGGACCTCACCGCGGATGGCCGCTGGCCTGAGTACGCCGCCGCCGCGACCGCCGAGGGGATCCGCTCCGTGGCGGCAGTTCCGTTCCGGCTTGAGGGGGAAACCAAGGCATCGCTGCTGCTGTACTCCCGCCGCCCGCACCGGTTCGAGGGCCGCGTGCTGAAGTTTGCCGAGGATTTCGTCAGCCAGACCTCGCTGGCGCTCCGCCTTGCGGTGCGGTTCGCGCACTACAGCGAAACGGCCGCGAACCTTCGAGCCACCCTTGAGTCCCGCACGGTCATTGACATGGCTGTCGGCATCATCATGGCCCAGAACCGGTGCAGCCAGCAGGAAGCCTTCGACATCCTGAAGACCGCTTCCAGCACCCGGAACACCAAGCTGCATGATGTGGCCGCGGCGGTCGTCAACGCCCTGGGCCAGGGCCCGGCGCGCACGCATTACGACGGATAGCGGCCATCTTTTTGCGTCGGTCATGCCGGCAGCGTTCCCGCAGGTAGACTGGTGCCAACTTTTCGCCGGGGGGCTTGATGGAACAGCAGCGTGTTTGCCTTGTCGTGGAGGATGACGACGATATCCGCGGACTGATCGAAGTGGTCCTGTCGCGCGCGGGCTTTGAGGTCAGGATGGTGGGCACGGGGGCCGAGGCCATTGCCGCCGCGGCTGATCCCGCCCTCGCCCTGGTGACCCTGGACGTTGGGCTGCCGGATATGGACGGGTACGTGGTGGCCCGCGCCATCCGCGCCCTTACCAGCGCGCCCCTGCTGTTCCTCACGGCCCGTTCCGAGCAGGACGATGTGCTGGCCGGCATGGCATCGGGGGCCGCGGGGTACCTCACCAAGCCTTTCCGTCCGCAGGAGCTCCGGGAGCTCGCCGTACAACTGGTGACACCGCCGCCGGTTTCCCAGGAGCCGCACATAACGGGCAAACCCGCCTGCTAAGTTCGCCTCCTGGACATGAGGCATGACGCCTCAGCGGACCGCGGTGGTGAGCAAACGGCGACGGCGGCATACCGTCGTCGCCGTTTGTCCGTTTGACCCCCTACTTCGAAAGGAAGGCCAGCAGCGCTTCGTTGACCTCCGCGGCGTGCGTCCAGAGCAGGCCGTGCGGTGCACCCTCGATCTCCACGTACTCGGCACTCGGCAGGGCCTTGGCGAACAGCCGGCCGGTGGAATCGATGGGCAGGATGTTGTCAGCGGTGCCGTGCAGGATCAGCGCCGGAACTTCGATCTTGGGGATGTCCTGGCGGAAATCCGTAAGCCAGGTGGGTTGCGCTGCAACAGAAGCATGCGCTCCGGCGCCGGCAGCCAGGTTCCAGCTGGCGTTGACGGCTTCCTGGCTGAGCCGCGGGGTGCCCAGGAAGGTGTCGGAGTTGTAGAAGTTCTTGAAGAATTCGGTGAAGAAGGCGTAGCGGTCGGCGGTGACCGCTTCCTTGAGGCCGTCGAACACGTCCTGCGGTACGCCGTCGGGGTTGTCATCGGTCTTGAGCAGGAAGGGCTCCAGGGACCCGAGGAACGCCGCGCGGGCCACGCGGGCCGAGCCGTACGTACCGAGGTAGCGGCCCACCTCTCCCGTGCCCATGGAGAAGCCCACCAGCACCACGTTGTTCAGGTCCAGGGTGTTGAGCAGGGTGTTGAGGTCCGCTGCGAAGGTGTCGTAGTCGTAGCCCTCGGTGGGCTTGCTGGATTTTCCGAAGCCTCGGCGGTCATAGGTGATGACACGGTACCCGGCATCCAGGAGGGCGGCGGTCTGCTTTTCCCAGGATGATCCGTCCAGCGGGTAGCCATGGATCAGCACGACGGGCTGGCCGGAGCCGTGGTCCTCGTAGTAGAGCTCGATGTCAGTGCTGTTCTCGGTACCTACGGTAATGAAAGCCATGGAGGCAAGTTCCTTTCGAGACTGATCTGATCGGAGCGGTCCGGCGGAACGCCGGGCCCTGCACCTCCTACTCTAGGGGGCGGCCCCCGCTCCAGCAGCCTCGATTCGTCGCGCCGTTCGGTGCCCGCGGCGGCCTGGATGCGCTGCTGTGAAGTAGTGTGACACTATATGCGCATGAATGCAGATAGTAATGCTTGCCCACTGAAGGCGGACAGCCAGTACGTGGAATTGGCCGTGGAGGTCTTTGCCATGCTGGCGGACGCCACCAGGGTGCGGATCATTTTGGCCCTCCGTGACGGCGAGATGGCGGTGGGTGCCCTGGCGGACGTGGTGGGCAAGTCCCCCGCCGCCGTGTCCCAGCACCTGGCCAAGATGCGGCTGGCAAGAATGGTTTCCACGCGGCAGGACGGGACCCGGGTGCTCTACCGGCTGGAAAATGAACACGCGCGGCAGTTGGTGGCGGACGCCATCTTCCAGGCCGAGCATGCACTCGGCGGCGAACCTGCCCACCACCGCGCTCCCCACAAGCAGGTCCCCCACGACCAGGGCTTCGTCCACACCGGACAGGGGAACGCGTCGTGACCGGCCCGCACCGCGGGTCAACGCACGCCCACGGCCACCCGCACGGGACGGACCACGGCGGCCACCAGCACGACCACGACCACGACCACGACCACGACCACGGGCATCATCACCACACCGGCTTCAAGGGCTGGCTGATGGAGCTCTTCGTTCCGCACACGCATGACGCCGCAGATTCCATTGACGATGCCATGGAGGCCAGCACCGAGGGCATCAGGGCGCTGAAGATCAGCATGTTCGTCCTGCTGGCCACGACGGCGCTGCAGTTCCTGGTGGTCCTGTTCAGCAGTTCGGTGGCCCTGCTCGCGGACACCATCCACAACTTCTCGGACGCCCTGACCGCGGTGCCCCTGTGGGTGGCCTTCATCCTGGGACGCAGGGCCGCCACCCGCCGCTATACGTATGGCTACGGCAGGGCTGAGGATTTGGCCGGACTGTTCATCGTGGCCGTGGTGGCCCTCTCTGCAGTGGTGGCCGGCTGGCAGTCCGTGGACCGGCTGATCCATCCCCAGCCGCTGCAAAACCTCGGCTGGGTCATCGCCGCCGGCCTGATCGGCTTCGCCGGGAATGAGGCAGTGGCAATCTACCGCATCCGGGTTGGCCGCAGGATCGGTTCCGCGGCGCTCGTGGCGGACGGTGTGCATGCCAGGACGGATGGCTTCACTTCGCTCGCCGTGGTCATCGGAGCGGTGGGGGTCATGCTGGGTTTCCCGCTGGCTGATCCGATCGTCGGGTTGATCATCTCCGCTGCCATCATGGTCCTGCTGTGGGGAACGGTCCGCAGCATTGGGCGCCGGCTCATGGATGGCATCGAGCCGGACCTGGTGTCGCGTGCCGAAGCCGCGCTGGAGGCTACGCCGGGCGTCCTGGCAGTCCGGCACCTGCAGCTGCGGTGGTCCGGGCACCGGTTGCAGGGCTCGGCACGGATTGACCTGGCGGACACGGAATTGTCCCGGGCGGAAGCGGTCCTTGAAAGCGCCGAACACCGACTGCGTCATGCACTGCCCAAGCTGGACCACGTGCTCCTGGTTCCAGGCACCCGGCGCTAAAGGCCGCCAACGCAGAAGTGACCCGGCCGGGCAGCGCCGGCCGGGTCACTTCCCGGGTTTTGCTTTGAGGCTTCTAGGCCCGCGCAGCCTTGCCGGGCAGGGCCAGCTTGAAGACCTTGGCCCAGGACGAACCCACCTGCTTCAGCAGCGGGCCGGTGGTGTACTTCAGGCCATAGCGCTGGCAGATCTCGCGGACCTTGGGCGCCACCTCGGCGTACCGGTTGGAGGGCAGGTCGGGGAAAAGGTGGTGCTCGATCTGGTGCGAGAGGTTGCCGGTCATGAGGTGCATGAACTTGGAGCCCGAGATGTTCGCCGAGCCGATCATCTGCCGCACGTACCAGTCACCGCGGGTTTCGCCGTCAACCATCTCTTCGGTGAAGGTGTCGGTTCCTTCCGGGAAGTGGCCGCAGAAGATAACCGCGTGGGCCCACACATTGCGGACAGCGTTGGCAGTGATCGTGCCGAACAGCGCCTGCTTGCCGGATCCGGTCAGCATGGCGACGGCAGGAGTGGCCGCGTAGTCCTTGGTGAACTGGGTAACGACTTTCTTGCCCAGCGCCTTGAGGTCCTTGAGCAGGGCTTCCTTGGACTTGGTGCCTTCCTTGTACTCGGTCAGCTCGAGGTCGTAGATGGCGATGCCCCACTCGAAAACCGGCGCCAGGATGGCATTGAACAGCGGGTTGGCCAGGTTGATGGGCTTCCACGGCTGGTTCTCGTCCATGCGCAGAAGGTTGTATCCGACGTCGTTGTCCTTGCCCACCACGTTGGTCCAGCGGTGGTGCAGGTCATTGTGGGTGTGCTGCCAGGACCGCGAGGGCGTGACGAAGTCCCATTCCCAGGTAGTGGAGTGGATGTCCGGGTCCCGCATCCAGTCCCACTGGCCGTGCAGGATGTTGTGGCCCAGCTCCATGTTTTCCAGGATCTTGGCCAGGCTCAGCAGGGTGGTGCCGGTAACCCAGGCGGCTTTGTTCTTACTGACCAGGAGGGCGGCGCGGCCGGAAATCTCCAGGCCGCGCTGGATCTTGATCATCCGGCGGATGTAGGCAGCATCCTCGGCCCCGCGCTTGGCCAGGACCTCGTCCCGGATGGCGTCCAGTTCGCGGCCGAGTTCAGCTACGTGCTCGTCGCTGAGGTGCGCGGCGGCCGGCGGGCGGACGGTGGGGCTGCCGGATTCGGCGAGTTTGCCCGGGCGCGTCCGTGAGGTGCCGGCGCTGGCTCCTCCGGCGGCCGTGGTCTTTGTAGGTGAGATGACAGTCATACGGTACTGCTCCTCAGAGTTCGAGGTTGACGGGTCCGGCGGCTGCCGAGACACACGTTTGGATAAGTTGGCCTGGTTCGCCATGGATTTCCCCGGTCCGCAGGTCGCGGACCTGGCCGGCCAGGAGCGGTGTGAGGCAGCTGTGGCAGATGCCCATCCGGCAGCCGCTGGGCATCAGCACCCCGGCGTCCTCGCCGATGTCCAGGATGGGGGTGTCGCCGTCGGCCTCCACCTCCCGGTCCGAGGCTTCGAAGGTGACCAAGCCGCCGTCGTGCCCTACACCGGCGTTGAAGGTGGTGTTGAAGCGCTCGATCATGAGGTTGCCGGCGTCTCCGGCAACGGCGACGTCGGTCCCCGGCGACCGGGTGGTCAGCGCAGCGCGCTTCCAGAGGGCCTCGGCGTCGTCCAGGAAGCTGTCCGGACCGCAGGCGTAGGCAGCCCGGTCCTTCCAGTCGGGGCAGATTTCGTCCAGCTCCTTGGTGCTGGAGAAGTCCATCCGCCCCTGTTCACCGGTGTACCAGTGGGCCAGGCGGAAGTTGGGGAACTGGTCCGCGAGTTCGGCCAGCTCTTCACGGAACAGGCTGTCGCCCGGGGTGCGTGCGGAGTGGACCAGCACGACGTCGGCGTCCGGACGCCGCGGCACAAGCGTACGGATCATGGACATCACCGGGGTGATGCCACTGCCCGCCGTAACCATCAGCAGGGGCCGGGGGTGCTCGGGAAGCACGAAGTCGCCCTGCGGCGGAGCCAGGAACAGGACATCGCCGGGCTTGGTGGTGCGCACCAGCGTGCCGGACACGGCGCCGACGTCCGTGACGGTGATGGCAGGATCCTTGCCTGCCGGAGCGCTGAGCGAATAGGAGCGCCAGTGCCGGACGCCGTCCAGTTCGACGCCGATGCGGGCCCACTGACCGGCAAGGTGCGCCTTCCAGCCGCGGCCGGGGCGGAAGAAGATGGTGGCCGACTGGGCCGTCTCCTGGACCACGCGGGTGACCACGCCGCGCAGTTGCCTGGCTGAGTAGACAGGGTTGAAAAGTGCCAGAATGTCTTCCGGCGCCAAAGGGGTGGTAAGCACTGAGGCCGCCTGGGCCAGCTGACGTAGCCGGATCATACGGTTAAGCCTAGAGCGGTGCGAGCCATATATCTCTCTCTCCGTCATATGACCGTTCCGCAGTCACACACTAGTTAAGGGCGCGAAGCCCCCACGCCGCACTATAAGAGTAACGGTTCGGTCTCACAAATTGTTCCCGCACCTGGTTTCCGCACCTTATTGGCGGCTCCAGCCCAGGGCCGGGGCGACGTGCCCGGCGATGTTTCCCAGCAACTTGGCGTTGAAGTCCACGCCCAATTGGTTGGGAACGGTCAGCAGCAGGGTGTCCGCTGCCCGCACTGCCGCATCGGCTGCGAGTTCTTCCGCCAGGAGGTCCGGCGCGCCCACGTAGCTCTTGCCGAACCTGGCAGTCAGTCCGTCGATAACGCCCACCTGGTCGCGGCCGTCACGAAGGGCGCTGCCGGCGAAGTAGTAGTTGTCTTCCTCATCCACGATGGGAAGGACGCTGCGGCTGACCGAAACACGCGGGGCATGGGTATGTCCTGCTGCCGCCCACGCGTCCCTGAACAGCTGGATCTGTTCGGCCTGGAGTTCATGGAAGGGGACACCGGTGTCCTCGGTGAGCAGTGTGGAGCTCATCAGGTTCATGCCCAGTTCCGCGGCCCAGACGGCGGTCTTCCTGCTGCCGGCGCCCCACCAGATCCGTTCCGCGAGGCCCGGGGACTGGGGCTGGACGGGGAGGAGGCCGGTGGCGCCGCCGGCGTACCTGGGGTCCGCCTCAGCCATGCCGGCACCCGTGATGGCCTTGCGGAAGACGGCGGTGTGGCGCCGGGCCATGTCGGCGTCGGTCTCCCCC
This sequence comes from Arthrobacter sp. StoSoilB19, assembly GCF_019977275.1. Lineage (NCBI taxonomy): Bacteria > Bacillati > Actinomycetota > Actinomycetes > Micrococcales > Micrococcaceae > Arthrobacter > Arthrobacter sp. StoSoilB19. The sequence goes on from NZ_AP024650.1 coordinate 3,694,326, forward strand.
GGCTGCGGCCGGTAGCCGAATGCCGAGGCGCCTTCCCGGGCCGGCTCGGGTGACCCGCGGCTGATGCCCAACTGCAGCCTGCCACCGCTGATCAGGTCTGCCGCTGCAGCCTCCTCCGCCATGTACAGGGGATTTTCGTAGCGCATGTCGATGACGCCGGTGCCAATTTCGATCCGGCGGGTGCGGGCGGCGATGGCTGACAGGAGCGGGAAAGGTGATGCCTGCTGCCTGGCGAAGTGGTGGACCCGGAAGTATGCCCCGTCCACGCCGAGTTCTTCAGCGGCAACCGCCAGTTCGATCCCCTGGAGCAGGGCGTCCGCCGCCGTCCTGGTGCGCGAGCCCTGGCCGGGGCCCCAGTGGCCGAATGAAAGGAATCCTATGCGCTGCATACCTTGCCCAACTGTCCGGATACCGGTGGCATTCCCGGCTGGAATGATGGCTCCGTGGGCATTCCGGAGGAAACCGTCAGTATTTTCAAGGCCATTGTGTTGTTCGTGCTGGCCGCGGCAGCGGAGATCGGCGGCGCCTGGCTGGTGTGGCAGTCCGTCCGCGAAGGCAGGGACTGGTGGTGGGCCGGACTTGGCGTGGCCGCGCTCGGCGCCTACGGCTTCGTGGCCACCCTGCAGCCGGACGCGCACTTCGGCCGGATCCTGGCGGCCTACGGCGGGGTGTTTGTGGCAGGTTCCCTGGCATGGGGCATGGTCTTTGACGGCTTCCGCCCCGACAGGTGGGATATCGCAGGCTCCCTGGTTTGCCTGCTGGGTGTTGCCGTGATCATGTTTGCCCCGCGGAGCGGCGGCTAGACTGGCCCGGTGACCAACAGTGAGCAGCCGCCCGGCCCGCCCCCGCGCGGAAAAATGGCCGAACGGCTGCTCCCCGGCGGCGAGGAACCGGACCCCCGCTTCACGCTTGCCAACGAGCGCACCTTCCTCGCCTGGATCCGCACGTCGCTGGCGCTGCTGGCAGGCGGCATTGCCATTGAGGCGTTCACGTCCGGACTTTTTGTTGAGCCTGTCCGTAAAGGCCTTGCCGTCCTGCTGCTGCTGCTGGGCATGATGCTCAGCGGTGGTGCCGCGGTGCGGTGGCTTCGGGTGGAGCGGAGCATGCGCACCAGGGCCCCGCTGCCCCTGCCGTTTTTTGTGCCCCTGTTGGCCGGGGCAGGGGCGTTGGCTGCCGCCGTCGTCCTGGTCTTTATCCTCTGGCGCTGAGCCTGTGGCAGCCCATGTTCCCAGCCCCCACGGCGATCCCGGCCTCCAGCCCGAGCGGACCGCCCTGGCATGGGGCCGCACCATGCTGGCGTTGGTGACGGCGAGCGCCTTCTTCCTGCGCTGGCTACCCGTCTACGGGTTACCCATCCTGATGCTGCCGGCGATTTCCGGCGGCGCCGCCCTTGCCATCTACCTCACGCAGCGCCGCCGGTACCGGGCCAGGTCCCATGGCCTGGCAGGCGAAAGCATCGAAGCGGACCTGCCTGCCGTGCTCTGGACCGCTCTCGCCGGAGTGGTCCTTGGCGGACTTGGCATTGTTGTGGTCCTGATCAGTCCGTAGAACACAGCCAGCCCCTGGAACACAGCCGGTTCCTAGAACATCGGCAGGACGAAGCCGGCCAGGAGCGCTACCGAGCCGATCGCCGTCAGGCAGCGGCCCAGGACCGAGGCTGTCCTGCCGGCTTCCTCCGGCGCGGTGGTCTGCCACTGCGTTGGGCGCTTGGGGTGGTAGTAGATGGGGAGGGTGTCTCCCGCCGCCATGTCCCTGATGTCGTAGGGAGACATGGGGGCGTTGTGGACCTGGTGCTTCCGGTCGAACCAGCGGAACCCCACGCCGGTGGAATCGGAGTACACCACGGCCTCGGCCACGTCCCAGGGGTGCACGAAGCGGCGGAGGAAGCCGGTGTAGAAAAGCAGTCCCAGCCCGGCGGGCAGGCACAACCAGGTGAGCACTTCCAGGATGGGACCTGCCATATCGAGCGCAGTGGGCATGAAGTTGATGGTACCGCGCGGGGACTGGTGGCTTCAGCACCTGATCCGTACGCTGAAGGTGACCGGTCCGGAGTTAGGGGAAGCCATGAATGATCAGGACATTTTGACGCACATCCAGGCCCTGGTGGAGGAGGAGCACTCGCTGCGCGAGGGATCGGGCAGCGGGCAGGCCCCGGACCCGGCGCGGTTGAAGTACGTGGAAGAAAGCCTGGACCAGTGCTGGGACCTGCTGCGCCAGCGCCGGGCCAAGAAGGATTCCGGGGAGAACCCGAACGACGCCGAGGCCCGCCCCATCAGCGAGGTTGAGGGCTACCGGCAGTAATGCGTATTGCCGTAGCGCAGATCATCAGCGGTGCAGACACCGCCGCCAACCTTGAACTGATGTGGGACTACGCCGCGCAGGCCAGTAATGCGGACGCGCAGTTGGTTGTCTTTCCCGAAGCGACGATGCGCGCGTTCGGGCACTCCCTCAGGGACATTGCCGAGCCCCTCGACGGCCCGTGGGCCAGCGAGGTCCGCAGGATGGCCCGGGAGCTGGAGATCACGATTGTGGCCGGCATGTTCACGCCGGGGAAGGACGGCCGCGTCCGCAACACGCTGCTGGTCACCGGACCCGGTGTGGATGCTTCCTACGACAAGATCCACCTCTTCGATGCCTTTGGGTTCACGGAGTCCAGGACAGTGGACCCAGGGGAAGGGCCGGTTACGTTCGAACTGGACGGGACCGTCTTCGGCCTTGCCACCTGCTACGACGTGCGCTTTCCCGGCCTGTTCACGGCAAACGCGAACGCGGGGGCGCAGGTGAACATCGTGTGCGCTTCCTGGGGCGCCGGGGAGGGCAAGGCCGAGCAGTGGGACCTGCTGGTTCGCGCACGGGCTCTGGACAGCACCGCGTTCGTGATTGCCTGCGGCCAAGGGGATCCCGAAACCGTCGGCGCTGGTCCCGCCGGAACAGCACCCACGGGAATCGGCCACAGCGCGGTTGTGACCCCACTCGGCAAACCGCTGGTGACCCTTGGCGGAAAACCCGAACTCGCCGTCGTCGATATTGACCCCGCCACGGTGGCCGACGTACGGGCCAACCTGCCGGTCCTGGCCAACGCGCGCAGGTTCTGACCCTGTGAGCTGCCGTTCATAGCTCTGAAACAGAAGGCCAAGCAGGGTACGACGGCGTTTCTCACCTTAGGTGCGCTGCGTCGCCTGTGCCGGCGGGGAAGTTTTGGGAAGGTGCCAGCGTGGGTGGCTCCGGCCAGAGAAGCCGTTTACATTCCCGAAACATACCGGATACGTGAACTTCACGCGGGAGCGATTTGTGTAACGTGCCTGCAACTTTAAGCGGCATTGACTGAAACACGCGACGCCAAAAATGGATCCCGGGGGAAATGCTTGGGGCCAAAACGGGCCCCGGACCAAGATCACGTTGCGAAGGGACCCACCGGTGGAAATCACTGCCCAACACGTCTGGCTGATGATTTCGGCCGCCATGGTACTGCTGATGACCCCTGGGCTCGGCCTCTTCTACGGCGGCATGACCCGCGCCAAGGCCGCGCTGAACATGATCATGATGAGCTTCATCTCCGCCGGGATCGTGGGCGTGGTGTGGGTTCTCTGGGGTTACTCCATGACTACCGGAGACGGCATCCTGGGGCTCTTCGGCAATCCCTTCACGAGTTTCGGCCTGCAGAACCTGATGGGCTCGCCGGACCTCCTCAAGGCCGGTTACAGCGCCACCTTCGCCATCATCACCGTGGCCCTGATCAGCGGCGCCATCGCCGACCGCGCGAAGTTCAGCGCATGGGCACTGTTCGTTCCCGTGTGGATCACCCTGATCTACTGCCCTCTCGCCTACATGATCTGGGGTGGCGGGCTGATGAGTGCAGGCGGGGCCGTCACCGCAATCTTCGGCCAGGTCATCGATTTCGCCGGTGGCGCCGTGGTGGAAATCAGTTCAGGAACTGCCGCGCTGGTGCTGGCCATCATCGTGGGCCAGCGCCACGGCTTCGCTAAGGACCCCAATCACCGCCCCCACAACCTGCCCTTCATCATGCTGGGCGCGGCCATCCTGTGGTTCGGCTGGTTTGGCTTCAATGGCGGCGCCGCAACCAGCGCTGAACAGGCCGGCCTCATCTGGATCAACACGCTGGTGGCCCCCGCCGCGGCCATGCTCACCTGGCTCATCACCGAAAAGATCCGCCACGGGCACCCCACCTCCCTGGGCGCCGCCTCCGGCGTTGTGGCCGGCCTTGTGGCCATCACCCCTTCCTGCGCCAACGTCAGCCCGGTGGCAGCAATCGGCCTGGGCCTGGTGGCGGGAGCGGCATGCTGCGTATTCGTGGACCTCAAGTACCGGTTCGGCCTTGATGACTCCCTGGACGTGGTGGGCGTCCACCTGGGGGCCGGCCTCATTGGCACCCTGTCCCTGGGATTCATCGCCCTCCCCGTGAACGGCCAGGGCGGCGGCCTCTTCTACGGCGGCGGTGTCCAGCAGCTCATCGCCCAGACAGCCGCCGTCGTCATCACCCTGCTGCTGTCCGGACTTGGAACGGCGGTCATTGCGCGGGTCATCAACAAGGCGGTGGGCTTCCGCGTCAGCCACGAGGCCGAGACCGCCGGCGTGGACCTGTCCGAGCACGCCGAGACCGCCTACGCGTTCGGCGAGATCGGAGCAGGCTTCAACCCCCTGCGCCAGGCAGCTGCGCACATCCCAACCGCTGCTGCTCCCGCGGAGCGGCACGCCCGGGAAGACTCCTTCGCGTAGCTTCCACAGCCGCGGCCTAAGGATCTAGTCCGCAAGGATTTTGTAAAGCGCCCGGCGGGTTTCGTCCATCTTCTCGATCGCAGCAGCACGCTGTTCCTGGGTCACGCCGGTGCGGAACTGATGGATGGCGCCCAGGAGCTTGCCGATGCTTTGGTGGAAGTCCCTGTCGGCGCTGTCCGGTTCGGCGTTCCAGGCGTTCTCCATCTCCTCGGCATGCTCTGCCACATAGGCCCTGCCTGCGTCCGTGAGTGCGAACTCGGTCCCGCGGCCTTCACTGAGCGCCTCGATCAGGCCCTCATCCACCAACTGCTGGAGCGTGGGGTAAATGGATCCCGGGCTTGGCCGCCACATTCCGCCGGTCTTTGCGGCGATGGTCTTGATCAGTCCGTAACCATTGGATGGTGCCTCCGCAAGGAGCGAGAGGATGGCTGCACGGACATCGCCCCGGCTTGCCCGCCGGCCGCCCCGCCCGAAACCCGGGCCAAAGCCCGGCCCGAATCCAGGTCCGAAACCAGGTCCAAAACCAGGTCCGAAACCGGGACCAAAGCCCGGACCCCGGTGCCCGTGCGGTCCCCTGTGGCCCCTCCCCCGTTCGAAGCGGCCCTTGCCGAATTCCGGGCCGGGATTCCTGTCATCAAATATGCCTTTCATGGTGGCATGGTCCTTTCGTTTTCAGAAGCTCGCTGTTTTATTCAGCGATAGTTAACGATATGTCGGTAACTATCGCTTGGTCAATGGTTCGGTGTGACCAAATCCTGACCTTCCGCCCCTGTTTCGGCCCTTGGCAGGGGCGTATCCTGTTCCCACCTCACAGGACGAGGGCTGAGGAATGGTGAAGAAGCGGAAGCGCAGGGGCGGTTTTGGCGCGGCCCTGGGACGGGTCCTGGGGTTCCTTGCAGCGAGCGTCATGTGCGGCGTGCTGGCAGCCAGCCTGGTGGTTCCGGCTGTGGCAGCCGCCGGGATGGGCGTCAGTTCCTCCATTGGCTTCTTCGAAAGCCTGCCGGCGGAATTGACGGTGCAGCCGCCCTCGCAGGCTACGAAGGTCCTGACCGCCGATGGGCAACCGATCGCCACGTTTTACACGGAGAACCGTGTGCGGGTACCGCTGGACCAGATGTCGCCCTTCATCAAGACCGGCATTGTCGCCATCGAGGACAGCAGGTTTTACGACCATGCGGGTGTTGATCCGCAGGGGATCCTGCGGGCGATGGTGTCCAACCTGACCAAGGGCGGCGAGCAGGGCGCCTCGACCATCACCCAGCAGTACGTCACCAACGTCCTGAACGAGGCACAGCTCTCACAGGACAGGCCGGACGCGGTGGTGCTGAACGGGCAGAAGACCCTTGGCGACAAACTGCGGGAAATGAAGCTCGCCATCACGCTGGAGAAGAAGTACACCAAGGACCAGATCCTTGAGGGTTACCTCAACATCGTGTTCTTCAGCAGCAACGCCTACGGAATTGAAGCCGCGGCACGCTACTTCTTCAGCACCAGCGCGAAAGACCTCACCCTTCCCCAGGCAGCCTTGCTGGCCGGGCTGGTCAACAGCCCAACCCTGTACAACCCGGCCACCAACCCGGACAAGTCCATTGTGCGCCGCAACCAGGTCCTGTCCGAGATGCTGCGCCTGCGCAAGATCACCCAGGCCCAGCATGACGAGGCCGTGGCCGCTCCGATTGAATTGAAGATCACGCCCCAGCAGCAGGGTTGCGCCAATGCGGCCATCGCGCCGTACTTCTGCGATTACATCTCGCACCTGATCCTCAACAATCCCGCCTACGGCCCGACGGAACCTGAACGGGAACGAAGGCTGTACCGGGGTGGGCTCACTATCGTCACCACCCTGGACAGCAGGCTTCAGGCCGCCGCACAGGCCCAGGTTGACGGCACCGCAGGCGCAAATCCTGACCGGTGGGCAGCTTCGCTGGTAACCATCCAGCCCGGCAGCGGCAAGATCCTGGCGATGGCCCAAAACACGGTGTTCCTTCCGCAACCCGGCAAGTTCGACACCAACCTCAACTTCAACGTGGATGCCAAGGACGCCCAGGGCAACGACCTGAACGGCGCCGGAGGTTTCCAGCCCGGGTCCACCATGAAGCCCTTCACCTTTGCGGAGTGGCTGAACGAGGGAAAGTCGATCACCGCCGAAGTGGACGCCTCACGCCGCGTCTATCCCCTGGGGTTCCCGTGGAAGGACAGCTGCGGAAAGGTGCTGGGAGCCTACAGCACCGCGCAGGCAAACCCCGCCCTTGGTGCTGCCGACGACCTGCAGAATGCCGAGGACGGCTTCTACCGGCCGATGCCCGTCAACTACGGCCTGTACAACTCGATCAATACCGCCACCTTCGCCGCGGCGGCGCAGCTGGACTTCTGCGGCATCCAGAAGATGGTGGATGCCGTCGGGCTGCACAGTGGCCTCGACAGCACCCCGGTCAACATGCACCAGCTGGGCAACCTGCTGGGCGGAACCGGCGTTGCCCCCCTTACCCTTGCCAATGCCTTTGCCACTTTCGCCACGGACGGCCGCTTCTGCGCACCCATTGGACTGGTTGATGTCACGGATGCAGCCGGGGCGAAGCTGCCCGCCCAGGCCCCGGACTGCCACGATGCCGTCAAACCGGACGTAGCCCGCGGCGTCAACTCGGTACTGCAGGATGTCCTGAAGAAGGGCTCCGGTGTCTGGATCAACCCGAAGGTCCATGACAAGGTCCCCACCGCAGCCAAGACCGGGACCTCGAACAACAACGGTTCCACCTGGGTGGTGGGATACACCACCGGCATGGTCACCGCTTCCTTCTTCGGGGATGCCCTGGAAGGCCAAAAGCGGCCAGGACAAAACGTGACCATCAACGGCACCTTCTACCCCCGGCTGGACGGATACATGATCGCCGGTCCACAGTGGGCCAACTACATGCTCAAGGTGGCGCCGCTTTATCCCGCAACCCCGTTCGCGCCGCCTCCCGCTTCGATGATTGGTCCCAGCCCCACCCCGAAGCCGTAGGCCCTGGCTTCAGCGGAGCGGCAGACCTCAGGGTCCGACAGCGACAGCCAGCCAAAAGCCCTATGTGGAAAACCAGCTGACCGCCGTTAACTGTCCCCACATCTGCCAGCCAGGTCCATGAGCAGTGGAACCCTTATTCCTGGCCCGTCCCCTTCCACAACCGCTTCCACCAGGAACGCTGGGGCTCCGGTTCGGCAGGAACTTCCACACTCCGCGCCGCACGCCGGCTGCGCCAGCGCTCCACTTCCTCCTCCACGTCACGGGTCTTGGTGACCACCGGCGGCCCGCCCTGCAGCTGGCGGCGGGCATCGATCACGCGCCGGTTGAAATCCTGAAGGAGGTCCCGGACCTGCTGCTCGGTGTACTGGGTATCCAGCTTGGCTTCGAGCTCAGCGTCCTCGGCGCGGAGCAGGATGGCAGCCGGGCCCAGGCCGCTGATATGTTCCCGCTGGATCAGCCCCTTGACCCACCAGTCGGGATCGTACGAGTCCCCCAGGCCGGGGATCGGTTTGCCCGCGTACTTGAGGTTGTCGAACTTGCCCTGTGCCATGGCGTCCCGGACCAGGTACTCGGCGCGGGCGGCATCACTGACTTTCCTCCGCTTCTCACGCTCCCTCTCGTCGAGGGCGTCCAGCGCGGCTTCCTCCTCGGCACTGATGCCGGCGCCGCGGTATGAACGGAGCTCCACTGCCCTCTCCAGGCGCTTCCGGAAATCCCCTGTCCCGCCGCTCATTGCTGCCACCGCCTTCCCTCGGCCTGAACCACCTTCCAGTATTTCAACGGGCGGCTTCCTTGTTCAACGGCAAAGGTGGGCGGACGACGGCGGGACGTCCCGCCGTCGTCCGCCCACCAGATGCTGTGGCGGGAGTTCGTCGTGGCAACCGTGCAGTCAGGCGTTGGCGTGCTCGGCGAGGATGCCGTCGATCTGGCCCACGGCTCCCTTCAGGCCCTCCTCCATGCCCATGGCCACCATCTGCTCCAACTGCTCCTCGGATTCAAAGGACGATTGGATGGTCATGCGGGTACGCTCCCCCAGCGGCTCCAACGTGACCGTGGCGTGGGTGACGCCCAGGTCGCCGGTGGGATTGCCGTCGTCGTCCGCGAACCCGTCGTCGAACTGCAGCGTCCGCGGGGCATCAATCGCTGTGAATTCCCACCAGCCGTGGGCCTTCTCCCCCTCCGGGCCGGTCATGTAGTAGTTGGCACGGCCGCCGGGGACGAATTCCAGTTTGTGGAATGTGGCCGGCCAAGTGGGTGGGCCCCACCAGCGCTCCAGCTGGCGGGGGTCCTCCCACAGCTGCCACACACGATCGACGCCGGCGTCGAACTCTGCGACCAGGGTGAGGGTCAGCGCCTCCGGGTTCTTGTCCATAGTGATGACGGCCATGGCAATGCCTTCCTAACCTTCAGCGAGAATGTCTGCCATCCTGGCGGCGCGCTGCCGCCAGATTTGTTCATATTCGTCGAGCAGCTGCCGGGCTTTCCGCAGTCCTTCATGATTGCCCCGCACGATCTGCTCCCTTCCGCGTTTTTCCTTGGTGACCAGGGATGCCCGCGCCAACACCGCCACATGCTTCTGGACGGCCGCAAAACTCATGGCATAAAGCGCTGCCAGGCCGGAAACGGAGTACTCGCCGACAGTCACCCGGCGGACGATGTCCCGCCTGGTGGAATCGGCGAACGCCTGGAAGAGGCGGTCCAGCTCAGTCTCAGTCAGCGTATCTACAACCATTTGGTTGTAGATTAGCCCTCAGTTGGACGTGCGTCAATGGTCCTGCCGTGGGCACCCCGGCCGTGCCGGTATCTTGAAGGCCATGAGCATCTTCCTCGCCGGGGCGGGCCCGGATCCGCTGGCATTCCAGGAGGTCTTCGACCGGTTCGCACTCGACGTCCGGGAACATGCCGGCCGCCGGACTCCCCGCATCGCCGTAGCCGTGCACCAACGCGGCGGCAACCTGCAGGAACTCGTGGCCGCCTGCGCCGAACCCCTCCAGGCCAGGATCGAGTGCGAAATTGCTGCCGTACCGCTTCCAGACGGCAAGCCTGCCGACCCCGGCGCTTTCGCGAAAGTCGATGCGGTGGTGGTGGGCGGCGGTCTCACACCGGCCTATTGGGAGGCCCTGCACCCCGCGGCCGCAACGATACGGCGCCTGGTTGCCGACGGCGCACCCTATCTGGGGTTTTCCGCCGGCGCCATGGTGGCACCCCGGCGGGCGTTGGTTGGCGGATACAAGGTCAACGGAGTGGAAGTTTGCGGCGAAGAGTGCTCGGAGGGCCTGGACTCAGTGGATTTCCGCGAGGGTCTGGGGCTGGCCGGGTTTTCCGTGGATGTCCATGCCGCCCAGGCCGGGACGCTGAGCCGTGCCGTGGGCGCCGTGGCAGCTGGCCTGGTGGAAAGGGCGGTGGCCATTGACGAGCAAACAGCCGTGGTTTTAGCGGCCTTGGGCGACGGGGACTACGACGTCATCGGCAGCGGCCACTGCTGGGACGTTCACCGAAGCGGAGGGACCGCCGTCGTATCCGTAAGATCTGCATACTGACCGGGCCGGGATCAGGTTGGCAACCTGCCGGCTACGAGTCGAAGTGCGTGCGGACGCTGGTGCCGGACAACTGCTCAATCAGTTCCTTGGCAACATCCCGGAGCTTACGGTTGCGGTTGCTTGAGACCTTGGTGAGGATCTCCATCGCCTCTTCCTGCGAGCATCGGTTCTGCGCCATGATCACGCCGCAGGCCAGATTGATGGCGGTCCTGCTCTCAAGGGCGGCTTCCAGGTCGTCGGCCCGGTTTTCGCTCGTGTTGATGCGCACGGAGAGCTGCATGGTGTTGTGGGCGGCACCAGCGAAACCAACTGCCTTATCGTATACATCAGCGGTGAACGCGTGGGGTTTGGCGGCGAAAAAGTTCAACGCCGCCCTTGCATCACCGGTTATCACCAACGGCACGCCAAGGCTGCTGCGCACGCTGTGTTCGGCCAGCTTCTTGTTGAAGTCCGGCCATCTCGGGTCTTCTGCGACGTCGTCAATCATGATCGGAGTCATCTCCCGGAGGGCACGGACGCAAGGCCCGTCGCCCAACAGCTGCTCTATGTGGTCGAGCTCCAGCGCACGGTCGCTGCTGCCGGCTGCAGTGGCAGGACGCCGCCGGACTTTGAGGGTGACAGCACACTCGATCGTGTCGTTCGCAGCTTCGGAGACCGCTGCGGCAGCCATGCCCGAGAGCCCGGACAGGAAATCCACAATGCCCTCCGCGCCCACCAGGATTTCCTGCAGCTGACGGACCGACTCGTTATCTGCTGATGTCGACATGCTGCAATCCTACTGTTGCAGCCAAGCGGCGCGTGGAGACGCCAAGTGGTTAACATATGCTGGAGAGATGCCCCAGCACCTGCCCATTGACGAGCTCAGCATTGTGATTGCTCGGATTCAGGGATTGTTGCTGACAGAGGAAAAGGTGGGCACCGCGGTCAGCCTCCTGGCGCGGGCCGCAAAGGAGTCAGTCCCGGGCACCATCGGTGCTGGCGTGTCCCTGCTTGACTCCCGGGGCCGGCGGACCAGCAGCGGCTACACCGACGGGGTGGTGGAACAGGCTGACGCCGAACAGTACCGCCATGGCGAAGGTCCCTGCCTGACAGCCTGGGCGGCAGAGATTCCCGTCCTGGTCCAGGACCTCCACGACGACATGCGGTGGCCGCTATGGCGGGACTCGGTGCGGGGACTACCCATCCGGTCAGTGGTGAGTGCACCGTTGATGGCCGGCAAGGAAGCGATCGGCGCCCTCAAACTGTATGCCGCCACACCGTCCGGCTACGACGAAACCAGCGTGCGGCTGATTCAACTGTTCGCCGGGCCGGCCGCGACCCTTCTGTCGCACGTCCAAGGAAGCGAAGCTCCGCGCAAAATGACGGAAGGGCTGCAGACTTCGCTCCACAGCAGGGATGTCATCAACCGCGCCTGCGGTGTGGTGATGGAACGCCTGGGCACGACGCACAAGGCAGCGCTGCAACAGCTGATGAACCAGGCGCGGAACGAGCGCACCACCCTGCTGAACATCAGCGAATCCATTCTGGCCGGGACGCCGGCGTCCGGGATTTAGGCAGCGCGGATGGGTTTCGATCCACACGAACCGGAACAAAGGCGCCGGCTCCGTGCAGCCCTCAGGGCAGCGGATATCTCCGTGTCGGAGCTGTGGTTGAAGTACTTTGGCATGTCCGGAGACGCAGGCGAATATGAGGTTGAGGCCTACCTGCAGGGCCTTCTCTCGCTGCCGCCGATCCAGCGCGACCTGCTGGCGCTTGCGGCGAACGAGTTGATTGACGAGCGGCCGCGGCCGCGTGCGCCCTACTCCAATGACTTCACATCCAGGCCGGAGGCCGCGGAAGAGGATGCGGATGGGGATGCGGAAGGGGATGACGACGGCGGCAGCGAACCAGGCGCCGCCGCGCCAGGCCCCTGAAGCAGCATCAGTGAGACGGGCATCAAACCCTGTTCGGAATCCCCTTTACAGGCGTAGTGTCGAATAAAGGATCACTGGCGCAACTAGGGATTGAGGCCTTATGGCCAACAACGATGCAGTCACCACCGCAGACCAGTATCAGGATTTATTGCTCAACACCCCGGAATTTTCGCAGTTCCTCCTGGGCCTTGCGACCATATCCGCGTCGCAGCTGGGGGGCGACGGGGCGCCGGTGGCATGTACGGTCACCGTGGAGCGCGACGGCGCCCTGTCCACGTTTGCCTACAGCAGCGAAGAGGGCCGCCGGCTGGACGAGACCCAGTACGCCTTTGGCATAGGCCCATGCCTCGCCGCGCTCAGGGAGCAGCGCAGCGTATTGATCGACGACCTGCAGCTTGACCAGAGGTGGGCACCGTACACCTATGCCGTTGCAAAGCTGGGTGTGCGCTCGGTTTTGGCGGTACCCATCCGCACGGAGCCCCTTTCCCAAGCGGCCCTCAATTGCTACGCGCATGCTGTCCATGCCTTCGACCCCGAGACCGTCAAGCTGGTGGAGGACCAGGCGGCGTCGATGTCCCGCATCCTTCGGCTCGCACTGCGGCTCCACGCCCCTGAGGTCTTTTCCGAGGACCTGCGGGCCGCACTGAAGTCGCGCGCGGTGGTTGACGCGGCCATTGCGCTGGTTATGCTCCAGGCCCGCGGCGGCCGGGACGGCGCACTGGACCTCCTCCAGGCCGCTGCCGCATCCGGCAACCGCCGGATCCAGGAGATTGCGCAGGAGATCGTGGCGAGGGGCAGCCTTAATGCCGATCCGGGTGGGGGTAAAAGATGAATGCCGAATGGACCGGGGGCCGGACCAGCTGATCGAAGCCGACGAGCAAAGGCGTGGAGCAGCACTGCGCTTCCGTAAACGCCGGAGTGGACGGTGCGCCCGCTCACAAGTGATGAGAATCACTCGCAATAATAGGGCATTTTGGTTGAGCAGGCACTTTCGTCATGGGCACTATGGAAGGGCACGGCCGGACACATCGGCCCTTGACATCCTGGTGACGCAATGAGGCCCACCGGTGAGCACCGGCCACCGATCCTCTGAGCGCGGACAGGCCAATTGACCGGACGCAGCGCCGGCTTGATACAGGAAAGTCTGAACAATGACGTTTAATACTGCCGAATCCGTGACCCTGAAGATCTGGGACCGTACCTCACTCCACGAGACCCTTGATTCCGCGGTCAGCGACCTGTCGTCGCGCCACAACACCACCACCTGCCGCATCGCTGTCACGTGCAGCGGGCCCAACACCTTCACCCTGAGTGTGCGCGGCGACGAGGCGGCACTGGCCCTTTAGGCACTCCCACCACCAGGGGGCGCGGACGACGCCGGGGAACCACCCGCCGTCGTCCGCGCCTTTTTTGCTGCCCCGCGGGGACGGGGGCCCTGACCGCACAACCTGGCGCAGCCCGCCGCCGCGGAACGGCGTAGCATTCGTGAGGTACGCGCAGCAGGACGGGGAGGAAACATGGATACCCAGCAAAAGCCCGGCCGGTTCAACCTCGGGTCCCTGGCAGTGCCGATCATCCAGGCACCGATGGCAGGCGGGCCCTCCACACCTCAGCTCGCGGCGGCTGCCACTGCCGCCGGCGGCCTCGGCTTCCTCGCGGCCGGATACAAGACCGCCGCGGCGATGCGCTCCGAGATTGAGACGGTGCGCTCACTCACCAGCCGGGCGTTCGGGGTCAACCTGTTCGTTCCCCAGCCGTCGGTCATCAGCCCGGCGTCCCTTCAGCAGTACGCGGCGTCCCTGGCCCCTGACGCCGAGCGCTTCGGTGTCAGCCTGGGCGAGCCACGGCATGACCATGACGACTGGGACAAAAAGCTCGAGGTCCTGCTGGAGCTCGCGCCGGCCGTTGTGTCCTTCACCTTCGACGTTCCCGCTACCGGGGTGGTCCAGGCCCTCCAAAAGCAGGGTGTGTATGTGGTCGCCACGGTGACGGACCGCGGCGAAGCGCTTCAGGCGCTTGAAGCAGGCGCCGACGCCCTGTGCGTCCAGGGCCCGGAAGCCGGCGGCCACCGCGGGACGTTCAAGGCGGATGTTCCGCCTCCCGAGGTGCCCCTGCATGGCATCCTCGAAGAGCTCTCCGACCTTGAGGTGCCGCTCATCGCGGCCGGCGGGATTGCCACGCCCGATGACACGCGGGCTGCCCTCGCCGTGGGTGCCGCGGCGGTCCAGGCCGGAACCGCCTTCCTCCGCGCGGATGAAGCGGGAACCAAGGCGGCGCACCGGGCCGCGTTGTCGTCATCGGAGCGGTTCACCACCACCGCCGTCACCCGCGCCTTCTCGGGCCGCAACGCCCGCGGCCTCTACAACGAATTCATGCGCCGCCACGACCCCGATGCCCCCTACGGCTACCCGGAGATCCACCACCTGACCACTCCCCTGCGGGCAGCGGCTGCAGCCGCCGGCGAGCCGGACTGGCTGAACCTGTGGGCCGGCATCAACTACCGGCATGCCGTGGACGGCCCCGCGGCGGCAATCCTCAAGAGTCTCGCCCCGTAGCGGGTTGATGCTTCTGCCACGGCTGCTGCTTCTGCCACGGACGACGGCGGGCCGGCCCCTTTCGGAGCCGGCCCGCCGCGCGGCGGTGGTGCTTTAGAGGGTGGCGGTGTCGATCACGAAGCGGTAGCGGACGTCCGAGGCAAGGACGCGCTCGTAGGCTTCGTTGATCTTCTCAGCCGGGATGACCTCGACCTCGGCGCCCAGGCCGTGCTCGGCGCAGAAGTTGAGCATCTCCTGGGTCTCGCGGATGCCGCCGATCATGGAACCGGCGAAGGAGCGGCGGCCGCCGATCAGTGCGAACGCATTGACGGGAAGCGGCTCGGCAGGAGCACCAACGTTGACCAGTGCGCCGTCAAGCTTCAGCAGGCCGAGGTAGGAGCTGATGTCGATTGAAGCGCTGACCGTGTTGATGATGAGGTCGAAGGAGCCGGCGAGCACCTCAAACGTGGCGGGATCGCTGGTGGCGTAGTAGCTGTCAGCGCCCAGGCGCAGGCCGTCTTCCTGCTTCTTCAGCGACTGGGACAGAACAGTCACGTCGGCGCCCATGGCGTGGGCGAGCTTGACGGCCATGTGGCCCAGGCCGCCGAGGCCGACGACGGCGACCTTCTTGCCGGGACCGGCGCCCCAGTGCCGCAGCGGGGAGTAGGTGGTGATGCCGGCGCACAGCAACGGTGCGGCCACATCGAGTTCGATGCCCTCGGGGATGGTCACCACGAAGTCCTCGGTCACCACAACGTGGGTGGAGTAGCCGCCCTGGGTGATGGTGCCGTCGCGGTCAACGGCGCCGTACGTGCCAACGTTGCCCTTGAGGCAGTACTGTTCCTCGCCCTTCTGGCAGTTGGCGCACTCCTTGCAGGAGTTGACCATGCAGCCAACACCAACACGGTCGCCAACGGCATGCTTGGTCACCGCGGAGCCCACCTCTGTAACGATGCCCGCGATTTCGTGGCCGGGAACCAGCGGGTACTGCTGCGGGCCCCAGTCGCCGCGGACAGTGTGGATGTCCGAGTGGCAGATGCCGGCGAACTTGATGTCGATCATGACGTCGTGGGGACCCACCTCGCGGCGCTCAATGGTGGTTGCCACCAGGTCCTCCGTGGCGGACGGGGATGCATAAGCCTTGACGGTAGTCATGGTTCTCCTGTGATCTGTTGGGGGATAACTGAAATGCTACCGGGGTTGTTCGGATCAAACCCCGGAAAAGGTGGGGCCAGCGTGGCCCTGTTGTACCTGGTCTTGGCAGTCCTACCCTCTGCAGCCTGGCCAAGCCGGGTGAAACGTCAGGGCCGGAGGAGCACCTTGATGGCGCGGCGTTCGTCCATGGCCTTGTACGCCTCTGCTGCCTGGTCCAAGGGGAGTTCGAGGTCGAACACCTTTCCGGGGTTGATGTCGCCACGGAGGATCAGGTCGATCAGCTCGGGAAGGTACTGCCGGACCGGAGCGGGACCGCCGTGCAGGTGGACGTGCGAGTAGAACAGGTCCCGGCCTGGCAGCGCCACGTCATGGGAGACACCGACGAAGCCCACATGGCCGCCGGCACGGGTGGCGTGGATTGCCTGCAGCATGGATTCCTGCGTGCCAACGGCCTCGATGACCGAGTGTGCGCCGAGCCCGCCCGTGAGTTCCTTGATCTTCTTCACGCCTGCGTCCCCGCGCTCCTCGACGATGTCGGTGGCGCCGAATTCGCGGGCCAGGGCCTGCCGGTCGGCGTGGCGGGACATGGCAATGATGCGTTCGGCGCCCATCTGCTGTGCGGCCAGGATCCCCAAAAGCCCCACGGCGCCGTCGCCCACCACCGCCACGGTTTTGCCTGGTCCCGCTTCGGCCGCCTTGGCGGCAAACCATCCCGTGCCCAGGACATCGGAGGCGGCAAGCAGCGACGGAACCATGCCGGCGTCGGGCATCTCCGGCGTGGCCACCAGGGTGCCGTCCGCCAGCGGGACGCGCAGGTACTCAGCCTGCGCACCGCCCACGCCCTGCCGGTGGACGCAGCCGCTTTGGTAGCCGGAGCGGCAGATCTCACAGGTGTTGTCCGAGGCGAAGAAGGAGCCAACCACGAATTGGCCGGGGCGGACATTCTTCACGTCGGCGCCCACTTCTTCGACGATTCCCACGTATTCGTGGCCCATCGGCATGGGTTTGGCCAGTTTGTCTGCGCCCCGGTAGGGCCAGAGGTCGGACCCGCAGACACAGGCGGCAACGAGTTTGATGACCGCGTCGCTGGGCTGCCTGATGGCGGGTTTGTCACGGTCCTCGACGCGCACGTCTCCGGGGGCGTGCATGATGGCTGCGCGCATGCTGGGTCCTCCAAGGGGTGGAAAGCTAAAAACGGACAATCCCATCAAACCCGGCCCGGTGAACGCTAGCGAGGGCCCTGCTGTAACTGGTTCTGGCAGAACCTCCTTAGGGCGATGCCGATGGTCGTAACGTGGTCCCCATGGATAACCGAGCCGAGGTCCGACAGTTCCTGTCCTCCCGCCGTGGGCGCATCACCCCTGAGCAGGCCGGCATTGAACCGTACGGCGGCCGGCGGCGCGTACCGGGGCTGCGCCGCGAGGAGGTGGCCCGGCTGGCGGGCGTCAGCGTGGACTATTACACCCGGCTGGAACGCGGGAACCTCAGCGGCGTTTCGGACAGTGTCCTGGATGCCATTGCCGGTGCCCTGGAACTGGACCGCGCGGAACACGACCACCTCTACGACCTGGCCCGGGCGGCCAACACGTCGGGCCGGAAGAGGGCTGCGGGCGCAGGCGGGTCCGCGCCCTCGAAAGTGCGGCCCGAGCTGCAGTACCTCCTGGACACCATCACCGGGGCACCTGCGTTCATCGGCAACAACCGGATGGACATCGTGGCCGCCAACACCCTGGGCTACGCCCTCTACTCGGACATGTACCGTGCCCCGTCACGGCCGGCCAACCACTCCCGGTTCATCTTCCTTGACCCCCGGGCCCACAACTTCTACACCGACTGGGACCGGGCCGCCAACACCAATGTGGCCATCCTCCGCCGCGAGGCGGGCCGCAACCCGCATGACAAGGGCATCGCCGAACTCATCGGTGAGCTGTCCATGCGGAGTGACGAGTTCCGCACGCTCTGGGCAGCGCACAACGTCCGCCGCCACTACGCGGGGACCAAGTTCTTCCAGCACCCCGTGGTGGGCCTCCTGGAACTGAACTACCAGGTCCTGGGCCTGGAAGAGGACCCCGGGCACACGCTCACCGTGTATCCCGCCACTCCCGGCAGCCCTTCCGAGGAGGCCCTCAAGCTCCTGGCCTCCTGGGCGGCCACCGAAAAGATCGCGGACATGGCCCAGGGCCAAGTCCGCGCCTAGGCCACAGGGCTTCACCGGCCGCCGGCCTTCGCCCGCGCCTTGCCGTCCAGTCACATTAACCTCCGTTGCGGTTCGTGGCTCCGCGTTGCCTGGCTTGTCCCCATTGGTCCGCGTTTGTCGGCCGGATGGCGCCATAAGTAGCGCCGTTTCGCAGCGTTTAGCCTCCATTGCGTGCTGCTGGCCAACGCCCTGCGGACCGTGCTTGAGTGTTTTCACGGCACCGGCCAGGCCGTAAGCACCAGCCCAAAGCGCGGGCACGCCGCCGCGCCGACGGCCCCACCCACCTCACACGTCCACCCGGGCACACACCCCGGGGGCCGTCGTCGTACCCGGAATCTTTCCCCGAAAGGAACACCATGTCCTTCCCAGCACCCCCGCCCCACTCCAGCCCCGGCTCCCCGGCATTCACCCGCCGCCGTGCGCTGGGCGCACTTCTGGCGATTCCCGCCGTCGGCCTGCTGTCCGCCTGCGGCGGGACCGCCACCGCAGGCGGCGCCCGCATCAGCCAGGGCGCCCTGGAACCGCTGGCTGCCTCGGTGCCTGCCGGGACCACCATCAAGGTGGGCGATCCCAGCATCAAAGTGGCGCTGGAACTGTCCGGCCTGATCAAGGACCTGGACGGCTTCACGGTGGAGTTCGCCAACATCTCCGGCGGCCCGCAGACCACCGAGGCGTTCCGGGCGAACGCCCTGGATGCGGGGTCCGTGGCGGACGTCCCGCCCATCCACGCCACCTGGACCGGCCTGGACGTCCGCATCATCGCCGCGGGCTACCGCCAGGATGCCGTGAACCATCCCATTTATGAGCTGGGCGTCGCCCCGGGAGCGGGCATCAGCCGCCTGGAAGACCTGCGCGGCAAGAAAGTGGCCTACAGCCCGGGCCAGGCGCAGGGTGCGCTGGTGCTGCGGATCCTGGACAAGGCCGGGCTCAGGCAGGAGGACGTCAAGCTGGTGGAGCTGCCCAGCACCGGGGACGCCTACGCCACGGCGCTGGCCAGCAAACAAGTGGACGCCGCTCCCCTGGGCGGGGTCCAGATCAAGCGCTACCTGGCCAAGTACAAGGCCGACGGCGCCACCACCATCCGCCACGGGCTTCGCGATGATCCCAGCCTCCTCTACTCCCCCGCCAAGGTCCTGGCCGATCCGGCCAAGGCCGCCGCCCTGGCCGCCTACGTGAAGGTCTGGGGCAAGGCGCAGCGCTGGATCGAAGACCACCCGGCGCAGTGGCTTGACGGCTACTACGTCAAGGACCAGGGCCTGTCCCGCGAGGACGGCCAATACCTGATCGATGCCACCGGCAAGCGCGACCTGCCCACCGCCTGGACCGAAGCGATCGCCAGGCACCAGGAAACCATCGACCTCCTGGCCCGCGAGCAGAAGAAGCCGCAGTTGACGGCGGCCGACCTGTACGACACCAGGTTTGAAGCCATCGCCGGCACGGCATTTGCGCCCGCCGGAAAGGCAGGTGCCGCATGAGCGCCGTACTGGACCGGCCCGTGGTGGCAGCCCACCAGGATCCGGCACCGGCAGGGCGGCCGGATGTGCGGCCCGCAGGGAAGGGGCTGGGGCCCGGACGACGCCGGCAGCTCGCCTGGGTGGGCCCGTCCGCCTTGCTGCTGCTGTGGACAGTCTCTTCCGCAACAGGGCTCCTGGACCCCAGGATCCTGTCCGAACCCTGGACCGTGGTGGCCACCGCCGGTGAGCTCATCGCGGACGGCCGGCTCCAGGAGAACCTGGCCATTTCCGCCCAGCGCGCCGGCCTGGGGCTCTTCTTCGGCATCCTGGTGGGCGCCGTCCTGGCGCTCCTGTCCGGGCTGAGCCGGGTGGGTGAGGCCCTCATCGACGGGCCCGTGCAGATCAAGCGCGCCATCCCCGGCCTGGCCCTGATCCCGCTGCTGATCCTGTGGTTCGGCATCGACGAGACCATGAAGGTCCTCACCATCACCCTGGGCGTCTTTGTCCCGGTGTACCTGCAGACGCATGCGGGCCTGCGCGGCATCGACCTGCGCTTCGTGGAGCTCGCACAGACCGTGGGGCTCAGCCGGGCCGGCTTCATCCGCAAGGTGGTCCTCCCCGGTGCCCTGCCCGGGTTCTTCCTGGGCCTGCGCTTCGCCGTGACCGGCGCCTGGGTGTCCCTGGTGGTGGTGGAGCAGATCAACGCCACCAGCGGCATCGGCTACATGATGGAGCTCGCCCGCACCTACGGCCAGACCAACATCATCGTCCTGGGCTTGGCCGTCTACGGCATCCTTGGCCTCCTCTCCGACGGCATTGTCCGCTTCATCGAACGAAAGGCCCTCTCATGGCAGCGCACCCTGGCGGGCTGACCGCCATCGGCCCCGCACGTCCCGTACGTTCCGCCGTTTCCGTCCGGGACCTGGTCCGGGGATTCGGCCCGAAGGGAGTCCTGAACGGCGTTGACCTGGACATCGCCCCCGGCGAGTTCGTGGCCCTGCTGGGACCCAGCGGCTGCGGCAAAAGCACCCTGCTGCGCGCCCTGGCCGGCCTGGACCACGACGTCCGGGGCAGCGGCGTGATCAGCGTCCCGGACCGCGTCTCCGTGGTTTTCCAGGACTCGCGGCTCCTGCCCTGGGACAGCGTGCTGGGCAATGTCACCCTGGGCGTCCGGGAGCACGACGCCGAAGCCCGCGCCCGCAAGGCCCTCGCCGAAGTGGGGCTCGCCGGACGTGAAAAAGCATGGCCGCACCAGCTGTCCGGCGGCGAACAGCAGCGCGTGGCGCTGGCCCGTTCACTGGTCCGCGAACCCCAGCTGCTGCTGGCCGACGAGCCGTTCGGCGCCCTGGATGCGCTGACCCGGATCAGGATGCACGGGCTGCTCCAGGACCTGGTGGCCGCGCACCGCCCAGCCGTCCTGCTGGTCACGCACGACGTGGACGAGGCCATCGCGCTTGCAGACCGGATCGTGGTCCTGGACCACGGCCGCATCGCCACCGTCCGCCCGGTAACGCCGGAGATCCGCTCCTCCGCCGATGCGGCCGGGCATGAAGCCCTCCGCCGCGGCCTCCTCACCGATCTTGGCGTCGTCGGCGCCACCCACTGAACCACCAGACCCGAAGGACTACCCATGACTTCCAATAACCCTCCCCGGCGCCGGCTCCACCTGAACGCGTTCCTGATGAGCACCGGCCACCACGAGGCCTCATGGCGGCTGCCGGAAAGCGATCCGCAGGCCAGCACGGATATTGGGCACTACAAGTTGCTCGCCCAGACTGCCGAGCGCGGCAAGCTGGACTCCATCTTCTTTGCCGACTCCCCCGTCCTGTTCGGCGAGGTGGGCCGCCGTCCTGCCGGCAAGCTCGAGCCCACGGTGCTGCTGACGGCGATCGCCGGCGCCACCGAACGGATCGGGCTGATCGCCACCGCGTCCACCACCTACAACGAGCCCTTCAACCTGGCCCGCCGCTTCGCGTCCGTGGACTGGGCCAGCGGCGGACGGGCAGGGTGGAACGTGGTGACCACGGCCGGCCCGGACGCCGCCCGCAACTTCGGCGTGGACGACCAGCCCGCCCACGCTGTCCGGTACGAGCGCGCCGCAGAGTTCATCGAGGTGGCGCAGAAGCTGTGGGACAGCTGGCAGGACGACGCCGTGCTGGCCGACAAGGCCGAAGGCGTGTGGGGTGACGCGGACAAGATCCGGGCCATCGACCACGAGGGCAGGCACTTCAAGGTCCGCGGTCCCCTGAACGTTCCCCGCTCACCGCAGGGGCACCCGCTGATCGTCCAGGCGGGCTCGTCCGAGGACGGCAAGGACCTCGCTGCCCGGTACGCGGATGCCGTCTTTACCGCCCACCAGACCCTTGCCGATGCGCAGGAGTTCTACCGCGACCTGAAGGCCCGCACCGCGGCCGCCGGCCGTGATCCGGAGGCCATCAAGATCCTGCCGGGCATCGTGCCGGTCATTGGTGCCACAGCGGAGGAAGCCCAGGAGCTGGAGCGCGAGCTGGACCGGCTGATCAAACCCGAATACGCCCGGATCCAGCTGGCCAAGACCCTGCGCGTGGACCCGGAGGACCTCCCGCTGGACCGGCAGCTGCCGGACAACCTGCCCAGCGAGGATGAGATCGAGGGCGCCAAGAGCCGCTACACCCTGATCGTCCAGCTGGCGCGCCGGGAGCAGCTCACCGTGCGGCAGCTGATCGGCCGCCTGGGCGGCGGCCGCGGGCACCGCACCTTCACCGGCACCCCGGTGCAGGTGGCGGACGCCATCCAGGAATGGTTCGACGGCGGAGCGGCGGACGGCTTCAACATCATGCCGCCGGTGCTCCCGTCCGGGCTGGAAACCTTCGTGGACCAGGTGGTGCCCATCCTGCAGGAGCGCGGCCTGTTCCGCACCGAATACACAGGCCGGACCCTGCGGGAGCACTACGGCCTGCCACGGCCGGCCAACCGGTACGCGGGGGCGTCCGCCGCCGGCCTTGCCTCGATTGGATCCGCGTTCTGACTGCCGGGATCCATGAGACGGTGCCCCAGGCCGTGTGATACGAGGGCCCGGGAGGGGTAGTCCCTAGACTGGCAGTGAACATTAAGGCCAGGACTGGACGAAGGAGCAGGACATGAGCGGTGTAATCGTTGTAGGTGTGGACGCCAGCCCGTCCGCACGGAAGGCTGCGGAAGTGGCGCTGGGGCTGGCGGAGTCGCTGGGAGCGACACTCCATGTGGTGACCGCCTTTGAAATGGAGAACGCCGAAACCTTCGGGGTGGGCTCGGACAAGGTGCGCATCTCCAACGCGGACAGCTCGGAGATGGTGGCAAAGTCGCTCGGCGCCTCGCGGCCGGGAGTGGAGATTACCCACTTCGCTGCCCGCGGCAAGCCGGCCGATTCCCTCATCAAAGAAGCCATCCGCCTGGATGCCCGGCTGATCGTGGTGGGCAACCGCAGGATGCGCGGCATCGGCCGGCTCCTGGGCAGCGTCGCCAACAGTGTGGCGCACAATGCCCCCTGCGATGTCTACATCGCGAACACGTACGAGGACTGACCTGCCCCACACACAAGGAGGGCGGACGACGGCGGGAACTCCCGGCGTCGTCCGCCCTCCTTCTGCGCAACGGTGAGTTACGCCCCGTACTCCTCATCGGTCACGTGGCGGAGCCAGGTGACAACCTGTCCGTTCCCGTCGGCTTCCTGCATGGCGAGGTGTGCCATGAACCGCTCAGGGGTGGCCCCGTGCCAGTGCTCCTCGCCGGGTTCGATGTAGACCACATCGCCGGGGCGGATTTCCTGGACCTCGCCGCCGCGGCGGGCCACCAGGCCGATGCCGTCCGTCACGTAAAGGGTCTGGCCCATGGGGTGGTGGTGCCAGGCGGTCCGGGCGCCGGGCGCGAACCGGACGTGCGCGCAGCCAATGGCTGACTGTTCATCCGGATTCCGGATCCCGTCGATCTGGACCGTACCCGTGAACCATTCCTTGGGCCCGGCCGCCGTCTGGCCGCCGCTCTGGGTGTACTTCATGTTCTCCTCCTGGTGGTTCGGGTAGATGGGAAGGTGTGCGTTGGTCATGCTGTCTGCCCGGGGCCGGCAGGCGTGGCCCGGGACGTCACGAAGGCCAGGACGGACGCCGCCGCAAGGACCGCTGCGGCCACCAGGAAGGTGACGCGGTAGCCGGCCCAGTCGAACAGCACTCCGCCCAGCGTGGATCCGATGGCGATTGATGTTTGGATGACGGCCACCATCAGGCCGCCGCCCGCCTCCGCGTTGTGGGGCATCGCCTTCGCAATCCAGCTCCACCAGCCCACCGGCGCGGACGTGGACATCAGGCCCCACAGGCCCAGGAGAACCACGACGGCGGCGATCCACCCGCCGGAGGGAACGAGCGCTGCGGCAAGGACCGCCATGAGCGCCGGAATAAAGACCAGCGTCCGGTACAGTCCGGTGCCGAGAAACCGGCCGATCAGCAGGGTGCCTGCAAATCCCGCCGCACCGATGACCAGCAACACCAGGGACACCATGCCCGCATCGACGCGGGTCACCGTTTCCAGGAACGGGCGGACGTAGGTGAACAGGACGAACTGCCCCATGAAGAAGGCGCCGCAGGCGGCCATGCCCCAGGCAATCGGCCGGCTCTTGAACGCGGCGAAGATCCCGAAGATGTTTCCCGCTGCACGCGCGTGCCTTTGGACGTTCATGGACGGCAGGCTGATCCACTGCCAGAGAAGCGCGAGCACGGCCACCGGCACCAGGCAGAAGAACGCCCCGCGCCAGCCGATGACGGAGCCAAGGTAGCTTCCCAGCGGTGCAGCCAGCACGGTTGCGAGGGCGTTGCCGCCGTTGAAGATGGCCAGGGCCCGCGCCACCTGGTGGGCCGGCACCAGCCGCATGGCGGTGGCTGCCGACATGGACCAGAACCCCCCGATCACCACGCCGATGAGGGCGCGGCCGATCATGAAGAGCAGGTACCCCGGGGCCGTGGCCACCAGCGCCGCGGAGGCGGCCATCAGCGCCGTCAGGCCCAGCAGCAGGGTCTTGCGGTTCATGCCGCCGGCCAGAGTGGACACGGACAGGCTGGTCAGGACGGCCAGCACGCCGGAGACCGCGATGCCCTGTCCCACCATGCCCTCGGAAACCTGCAGTTCCGAGGCCATCGGCGTGAGCAGGCTGACCGGCATGAACTCGGAGGCGATCAGCGCGAAGACGCACAGCGACATCGCGAAGACGCCTCCCCAGTGGGCCTGCTGGTGCCCGGGGATGCCTGGTCGCTGCTGCCCGCTGGTGTTGATGACGGTTGTTTCGGAGGCCATAGCCTCCATCAAAGCGCGCTTCCGAAGCCCTAGCGAGGGCCCTGCTGAAACGGGTCTTGGCAGACCCCCCTTACCGCAGCACAGCTGACGACGGGGCCTCCCGCCGCCCTCCCGTGGCCGCCACCGGGGGCTGCGGCTTGTACACCCAGGCCACCAGCACCACAGAGATGATCATTAGCAGGAACCAAGCCACGAGTTTTTCAAGGCCCACCGGGTGCCAGCCGTCCACCTGGCTGGGGTAGAGCCAGGCGCCGGACCAGGTGGCGATGTTCTCGGCGAGCCAGATGAACAGCGCCACCAGCAGGAAAGAGACCGGCAGCGGCATGTGGAACTCCCGGCGGAACACGCGGAAGTGCATGACGCACCGGCCGTAGATGAGCACGACGGCGGCGAGCAGCACCCAGCGCAGGTCCCAGATGTAGTGGTGGGTGAAGAAGTTGGCGTAGATCGCGGCGGCGAGGACGGCGGTGATCCAGCGCCGGGGGTAGGCGGCGAACTTCAGGTCGAACAGCCGGTAGACGCGCACCATGTACGAGCCCACGGCGGCATACATGAACCCGCTGAAGAGCGGCACGGCCCCGATGCGCAGGAAGCCTTGGGCATCGTAGGACCACGAACCCACGTCCGTCTTGAACAGTTCCATGACGGTCCCCACCAGATGGAACAGGACGATGACCCGCAGTTCCCGCAGGGTTTCCAGCTTGAACGCCACCATCAGGATTTGGATGACGACGGCGGCGATCGTCAGGAAGTCGTTGCGCGCCAGGCCGGCAGTGTCCGGATACCAGATCCTGGCGGCCATGAGCACTGCCAGGAGCGCCGCGCCGAAGATGCAGGCCCAGCCCTGCTTGAGGCCAAAGACCACGAACTCAGTGAGTCTTGTTTTGCCGCCGCCGGCCGGAGCAGTTGCCAGGAACCTCCTGGCCCGTTCGTCGATCCGCTGCTCCACCGGTGGTGAACCGCGTCTGGGGCTAGGCACTGATCCCCTGGCGCTGGCTTGGCCGGGTGTTCCTCTTCAGGTCCCTGTCGAGTTCGCGCAGGCAGTAGTTCTTGAACCAGTACCTGATGCCCCGCGGCAGCCGCGGGTAGGCAACGGCCAGGATGCGAAAGGTGCGGTTGAAGCGCCGTTCGTGCCGGTCGCTCCAGCCGAGGCCGAAGTCTTTCCGCAACTGGTGGGGAAGGAGTCCGGCGGTGAGGAACCTGGCAGGGGGGATGATGGCCCGGTACCACAGGGCTGTGTGCTTGGGAAACAGCAGGCCGCGTCCAACGCGGACCCCGGGGGCCTCCGCGTGCAGGGTGGAGACGTGTTCGGCCCAGTAGCGGCCGAACTCCGTCCTGTCCTTGGGCCACATGCCCGGCGGAAGCTGCAGCGCGGTGCCGATCCGCGCGTAGTCCAGGTACATGGCGTCGGCAGCTGCATCGTCCAGCGGGCCGTAGATCTTCTCGATGATGGTCAGAGCGGTGTCGTAGAGTGTGGCTACCACCCAGAGCTGCAGTTCCGGATCATAGGCGTTGTACCCGGCGGACGTTTTGTCCGCAGTGCCGTGCACCGGAACATGAGCCCGGTTAACCCTGCGGCGGACCTCGTTAACCTGGGCGTCGTTTCCATAGACGACCGCGTAGACATACGTCAGTGTGCCTTTGAGCCTGTTGACGGGGCGCTCAGTGAACGTGCTGTGTTCCGCCACGCCCCGGCCAATGGCCGGATTGGCAAGCTGCAGCAGTATGGCCCGCCCTGCCCCAGCAAGCAGGATGCCTTCCGCCCGGTAGTCGGAAAATTCCTGCACCATGTCAACAGGGTACCGTCACGGCAGGACGGCAGGACCGGTCCTTTGGCCCGTTGACAAGGGGCCAGGCCCACGTATCGTCCGGTCAGCGGTTTACCGGCCGCAGCGAGGTGATCATTCTCTTGATGTCCGCGTACTCGGCCGTGTCCCGGTATTTCCGCGCCAGCTCAAGGTACGGCAGTGACTGGTCGCCGGGTGTCGCGTTGATTTCCGGGTCGTAGGAGGCGCCGAACATGGCAGCGTTGGGCGGCCACCGGAAAAACTGGAAGATGGGGCAGGCGTCGGGACCACTCGGCGGAGGGCCGGACGTAATGCCGTAGCCGGCCGCCGGGGTGCGGTACATGCCCGGCGCCGCGGCGTTTGCGCGGGTCTCGAACACGAACTGCGGCACCACTCCGCCCTGGACCAGTACCGGGATGTCCGCGCTGTCCAGGACTTCATACGGGTACCTCTCGGTACACGTGGAGCCGGTGGCCATGTTGGTCCGCAGCGTGGCCATCACCTTTCCGGCCTGGTTCCGCACCTCCGCAAAGGCCCCTCCGCCCTCCGCCAACTCCCCTGCCGGATCCTTGACGCTCCAGGCGGCAGGTAAGTCGAACGCCATGGCGCCATCCGCCGTCGTGAACGTGGTCCAGGCAGCCGCGGCAGAACCGGCCGCAGAAGTGCCGGGCGCGGCTGTTGGTGTGGAAGGGACGCTCGACGGCGTCGGCCCGGCGGCCGTACCGGTGGCCGTTGCTGACGTGGCGGCAGAGCCCGCCGTGGATGGCGAGGGCTGTGGACTTCCCGGCTGCGGTGAGCAGCCGGCCAGGAACAGCATTGCCAGGGCCGCTGCCGAAAACGCCGTGATGAGCCTGCGCACCACACCCTCCTTTGGGCCTGCCGATGACCCTTCAAGTGTGGCGCGCCGGCCCCGGGCGGGGGAGGGCCGGAGGACCTGCTTCTCCCCTCTCCCGCCGCGGACGCCTTACCGCTCTACCAGCGACACATCCCGTACTGCGCCCTTGTCCGCGGACAGGGCCATGGCGGCGTAGGCGCGCAGTGCAGCGGAGACCTGGCGGTCCCGGTCCTTGGGCTTGTAGCCGCCGTTGACCTCCAGCTTCTCGCGGCGTTCGGCCAGGATCTCGTCCGAGACCTCAAGCTGCATGGAACGCTGCGAGATGTTGATGCTGATGATGTCACCGTCCTCCACCAGGGCGATGGCGCCGCCGGAGGCAGCCTCCGGCGAGATGTGCCCGATCGACAGGCCGGACGTGCCGCCGGAGAAACGGCCATCAGTGATGAGGGCGCACTTCTTGCCCAGGCCGCGGCCCTTGAGGAACGACGTCGGGTAGAGCATTTCCTGCATGCCGGGACCGCCGCGGGGGCCTTCGTAACGGATGACCACCACGTCGCCTTCCTTGACGGTCTTGTTCAGGATCTTCTCCACGGCTTCATCCTGGGACTCGCACACCACGGCCGGGCCCGAGAAGGTCCAGATGGACTCGTCCACGCCGGCGGTCTTCACCACGGCGCCGTCCACTGCGACGTTGCCACGGAGCACGGCCAGGCCGCCGTCCTTGGAGTAGGCGTGCTCCACCGAGCGGATGCAGCCTTCTGCGGCGTCGGTGTCCAGGGAGGTCCACTCGTTCGACTGGGAGAACGCGGTGGAGGAACGGACGCCGCCGGGAGCGGCGTGCCACAGGGCCTTTGCTTCCTCGGTGGCTTTGCCGCCCCGGATGTCCCAGTCATCCAGCCAGCCGTCCAGGTTATCGGAGTGCACGGAGTGGACGTCCTTGTGCAGGAGGCCGCCTCGGTTCAGCTCGCCCAGCAGGGCGGGGATGCCGCCGGCGCGGTGCACGTCCTCCATGTAGTAGGTCTTGTCCTTGGCCACGTTCGGAGCCACCTTGGCCAGGCAGGGCACCTGGCGGGACTTGGCATCCATCTCGGCCAGGCCGTAGTCCACGCCGGCCTCCTGGGCGGCGGCCAGCAGGTGCAGGATGGTGTTGGTGGAGCCGCCCATGGAGATGTCCAGGGCCATGGCGTTATCGAAGGCCTTCGCGGTGGCGATGGAGCGCGGCAGCACGGAGTCGTCGTCGCCGTCGTAGTAGCGCTTCACCAGCTCGACGACGGTGGCACCGGCCTTCTCGTACAGGGCCTTGCGTGCGGTATGGGTGGCGAGCACGGACCCGTTGCCCGGCAGGGACAGGCCGATGGCCTCGGTGAGGCAGTTCATTGAGTTGGCGGTGAACATGCCGGAGCAGGAGCCGCAGGTGGGGCAGGCGTTCTCTTCGATGAGGTTGATGTCGGCATCGGAGATGGACTCGTCCACGGCATCGGCAATCGCGTTCACCAGGTCCAGGGAGCGGACGGAGCCGTCGGACAGGGTCACGCGCCCTGCTTCCATGGGGCCGCCGGAGACGAAGACCACGGGGATGTTCAGGCGCAGCGCGGCCATGAGCATGCCGGGGGTGATCTTGTCGCAGTTGGAGATGCATACCAGGGCGTCGGCGCAGTGTGCGTTGACCATGTACTCCACGGAGTCGGCGATCAGGTCGCGGGACGGCAGCGAGTAGAGCATGCCGCTGTGGCCCATGGCGATGCCGTCGTCCACGGCGATGGTGTTGAACTCGCGCGGCACGGCGCCGGCGGCGAGGATCGCGTCGGAGACGATCCGGCCCACGGGGGCGAGGTGGGTGTGGCCGGGGACGAACTCGGTGAAGGAGTTGGCCACGGCGATGATCGGCTTTCCGATGTCCGAGTTGGCGACGCCGGAAGCGCGCAGCAGTGCGCGGGCGCCGGCCATGTTGCGGCCATGGGTGACTGTTTTAGAGCGAAGTGCAGGCATGCCTACCATCCTGCGGGCTCATGGGCCGGGGTGGAAGACGCTCTTGATACTAGTAGTAGGAGTACCAGAGTAATAGTATTTCCGGGTGAGTGATCCCGGACGGCGCAAGGAACTTGGCCTCTTCCTGCGCGCCCGCCGCGACCAGGCGCTGCGGGCCGACTATGGCCTGCCGCCGATCGGCCGCTCGCGCGACCGGGGATTGCGCCGCGAGGAGGTGGCTTTCCTCTCCGGTGTCAGCGTCACCTGGTACACCTGGCTGGAGCAGGGCAGGGACATCAGCCCCTCCCGCCAGGTCCTGGAGGCCGTCAGCCGTGCGCTGCATCTTTCCACCACCGGCCTTGGCTATGTCCTGTCCCTGGGCGGGTATGCGTCCGCGGCGCCCTCGGGCCCCGCCGCCGATACTGCTCCGCCCCACATCCAGCGGCTGCTGGATGCACTTGATCCCAATCCGTCCTTTGCCCTGTTCCCGGACTGGGGCGTAGCCGGCTGGAACAAGGCCTATGCCGCGCTGTACCCCAACATCGCCACCGTGCCCCCGGCGGACCGGAACCTGCTGTGGCTGGTGTTCACCGACCCCTACGTCCGGGACCTGCTCCCGGACTGGGACACCACCAGCAAGCGTTTCCTTGCCGAATTCCGCGCCGAAACCGGACAGCGGCTGGGTGATCCGGACATCCAGTACCAGGTGGAACGGCTCAAGGAGGCAAGCCCCGAGTTCCGCCAGGGCTGGGACCTGTACGACATCCTGGGCTTCGAATCCCGCGAGCGGCTCTTCCACCACCCCGCCGTCGGAGTCCTCCAGCTGGAACACCACCAGGTGTCGCCTTCGGACCGGCCGGACCTGCACATCGTTGTCTACACGCCCGCCCCGGGCAGCGGCGCCGCAGCCCAGATGCAGTCCCTGATGACCACGGCTGACCAGTCGTAAACAACCGAAAGCGGCCGGCGGCGGGAACTCCCGCCGTCGGCCGCTTTCCTCGCCCGGGACGCTTGCCCCGGGCGCTACCCCAGGACGCTAGGCCAGCACCCCCTGCCGCACCAAGGCGGGCTGGAACTGTGCACCCGCGCCCGGGAATACCGGCACGTCGATCCGAGCGTGGGTGTGGACCTCCGTCACGGTTTCCTTGGTGTGCCGGGCAATCTGTTCCAGGGTGGTTACCCACATGCCGTCCATCGCCTTAACCCGCTCGATCAGCTGCTCCAGCGCCACCGCCTTGGACGGCCGGCCGGAGATGAACGGGTGGTTGGTCAGCACGAAACAGCTGCCCTGGGAGTGGTGGGCCTCGGCTTCAAGGGTCCACATCTCCAGGACCTTGGCCGGGCTCTCGATCACCCCGCTGCCCGTCACGCCGGGATAGAAAGCGTACTGCTCCCAGTCGTCAAGGGTCCAGTCCACCGGAATCTCCACAATGTCCCGGGGATCATCGGCGGCGACGGCGAAGCGGTAGGGGGCGTCGCCGTCGAGCAGGCTGGAATCGTAGAGGAAGCCGCGGTCGGCCAGCAGGCCCGGCGAGTGCCAGTTCAGCTCCCACCACGGTGCCCGGTAGCCCACCGGCCGGACTCCGGCCACCGTGGCCAGGGCCTCAAGGCCCCGGTCGATGTAGCTTGCCTCGGTGGCGGCGTCGATGCCCTGCATGGGTTCGTGCAGGTAGCCGTGGTGCGCCACTTCATGACCACTGTCCACGATCTGCCGCACCACGTCCGGGTAGGACTCGGCGGTGAAGCCCGGGATGAAGAAGGTGGCCTGGATGTCCTGGCGCGCCAGGATGGCCAGGAGCCGCGGCACCGCGATTTTGGGGCCGTAGGACTGGTGGCTCATCAGGGACATGCGCCGGGTGCTGGTGGGGTTGTGGGCGATGGTGCAGGACTCTGCGTCCACGTCGAAGGTGAAGGATGCGGCGGCCTTGGCACCGTCGGGCCAGATGATGGGGTGCAGCGGGTCTGCGATGGCGGGCTGGTTCATGGGAAATCCTTTCGGCGGACGCAGTGCGCCCGCCAGGTGCTGGGGAAGAAGGGCAGGGCCGTTTAGAGGGCGGGAAGGGCGGGCGCGCTGTCCGCTGCCTTGCCGTCCGCTCCAGGGGCGCTGTCCGCCGCCTCCTTGATGCGGGGCTGCAGGGCCAGGTAGCGGATGTGCTGCCGCGGCCCGAGGATGGCGTACACCCCGGCGCTGGTCAGTCCACCGGCCAGCCAGGACAGGTCCCAGCCGCCCAGCGCCACCGCGATGGGGCCCTGCATGATGGGGATCAGGCCGTACATGAAGAGCCACGTTGCGAAAATCCCGGCCACCAGGGAGATGACACCGGCCCAGTTGACGCCGGGCAGCCGCTTGGTGCCCACGGCGTCGAACAGGCGCTCCGGCTCGCCCGGCCAGCGCTTGTCCAGCCAGAAGTAGTGCACCAGCATGATGCCGCCCCAGGCGGCCACCCAGGCCACCAGGCCAATCAGCCAGGCGTCGAGTACCGCGGCGAAGTCCTCCTGGAAGATGAAGAAGACGACGGCGGCCAGCGAGAAGACGCCGACGAACAGGTTGAGCTTGCGGCGGCTGATGGAGATATCCAGTGCCTGGGTTGCGACGGAGAACGTATAGATGTTGAGGATGTTGGTGGCGATGGGGCCGTGGAGCACCATGAGCAGCACCGGCAGCGCCATGGCGCCGAAGTTGAGGACGATCAGCTTGCCGGGGTCGATCTCCCCGGAGTTGGTGGCCAGGCTGGCGCCCAGGACACCCAGCCAGACCACCGGGATGAACTGGCCAAGGACCGAGGCGAGGTAGACCTTCTTCTTGGGGACGCTGGTGCTGACGAACCGGGAGTAGTCCGCGGCGTAGGTGAACCAGGTGATGCCCCAGCCGATGCCGATGGCGGTCATGACGGCGCTCATGGCGGCGATCCGCTCCGAGCCTTCCAGGATGGCGCCGGCCGGTCCGGCGTAGCCCCAGTCGATGTCCATGCCGAACCAGGCGACGGCCGACATGACGGCCAGGATGAGGATGGTGGGCGGTACGGTCCATTTTTCGAAGGCCGCGATGGCCTTGTAGCCGAACCAGGCGATGGCTACCTGCAGGGCCATGATGAAGGTGGCGACGCCGATCTTCCAGGCGTAGTTGCGGGCTTCCGGGTCAACCCACCCAAGGGTTCCGAAGAGCGCCATGACCAGGTCCAGGATGATCCAGGTGTTCACCGCGCACCAGCCGATGACCAGGAGGGCCTGGATGGCGGCCGGGAGGTAATTGCCGCGCCGTCCGAATGCGGCGCGGGCCAGGACCATGCCAGTGGCGCCGGTCTTCTGGCCCAGGAGGACGAAGCAGCCAAAGAGCAGCATGCCGATCAGGTTGCCCAGGACCAGGACGGTGACGGTGTCCGCCAACCCGAGTCCCAGCTGGATCCCGAGTGCCCCCAGCACCCAGTTGATGGGTGCCAGGTTGGCGCCCGCCCAGATCCAGAACTGGCCGGAAACCTTGCGTGTGCGTGCTGATTCGGGGATGGGTTGGAGCCAGGCTTCGTGGTCCACGGCGTTGTGGTCCTGCGTGGCCTGGCCGGGCTGGCCGTGCGTGGCTGGTGAAAGCTTTTCTTGCATGGGGGCCTCCGTGAGGTGGATAAGTACCAAAAGGCTATGTGGCCCCCATCACAAGGAACAAGATACGATGTGTCGAACAGATTCCCCTACTACGTTACGGACTGTCGTGTCAGTGTTTCTTGGCGAAATACTCGCCCACCCCGCCCTCGCCGCCGCCGATCCCGTGGTCCACCCCCTGGGTGTGGCGGCCGACGCGCAACCGGTCCGCTGGGTCCACTCCAGCGAAGTGCTTGACATTGCACCCCTGCTCCGGGGCGGCGAACTGCTGCTGTGCGGCGGGATCACCCTGGCCACGGCCACGCCTGCCAAGCGCGAGGACTACGTGCGCGAACTGGCCCAGCGCGGGATTGCAGCGCTCGCCATCGAGACCGGTGGCGCCCTGCCGGAGATCCCGGCCAACATGCTCGAAAAGGCCGAGGAATATGGCCTTCCGGTGGTGGAGCTGCGCAAGGTGGTGCCGTTCGTGGGCGTCATGCAGGCCATCAATTCCCTGCTTGTGAGCGAGTCCGTGGGACACCTCCAGCAGGCTGACGCTGCCACCCGGGCCATGGCGGCGGAGCTGGCCCACGGCGCTTCACTCGACAAGATCCTGGGCGTACTGGCCGGCATGACCAGCTCCGCGGTGAAGCTCACCTCCCCCTGGGGAGTCACCATGGGCAGCGCCATGCCCGAGGGCTGGAACGGTGACATTGGCGCGGAAGCCGGGGCGGCGGCAGCTGGCGATACAGCGGACGACGGCGGCTCCGGGCCGGGCGGGCACGGCGGCTTTCACGGCAGGGCCGGCGGAACGGTGATCACCGTGGACATTCCCGTGCGGGGTGTCCTCATGGGCCGCCTGGAGGTGCGGGTTCCGGATGCCGCGGACGTGGCCCTGGCGCAGGTGGCGGGGGAACGCGCCGTGGACATCCTGGGCCTGGCGCTGCTGCAGCACACGCCTCCCGGACTGCATGCTCTGGCTGGCGCCGAACTGATGCGGGCAGTCCTGAACGCAGCTCCGGAGTGGCGCCTTGAGCAGCTGGCCCCGGGTGCCGGCTTCCCCACGGACTCCCCCTCCGTGGTGGCGGCAATCCACGCCGCGTCACCGCAGGAGCTGCGTGGCGCCGTCGAAAGCTTCCTCAGCTCACGGCGCATTCCGTGCGCCGCCTATCTGGATGATGCCGAACTGGTGGTGATGATCGGCCTGCCCTGCGCTGACACTGTCGGTGAACGGCGGCAGCTAGTGGAATCGCTGAAGGGGCTGGAAGGGGACCATGATGCGGTGATCGCCGTCGGTCCCCTGGCCGGCGGCGTGGCGGAAGCCGCCTGGTCCCTGGCCGAAGCCCGCCGCACCCTGGAGGTGCGCCAGATCCGGCGCAGGAACGCGTCGGCGCGCAGGCGCTATCCGGCCCGCGGCCTGGTGGTGGTGGATGCGGAGGACGCTGCCGTGGAGAGCCTGTCCCTGACCTGCCTTGATGCCTCATCACGGGAGGCGTTCGTCAACCGGCAGCTGCGGGCGGTCCTTGAGCATGATGCGCAGCGGCAGTCCCAGCTGCTGGAGACCCTGCAGGTGTGGCTGGACTCAGGCTGCAACACAGCGCAGTCTGCACGGGAACTGCACCTGGAGCGCCAGTCGATGCACCACAGGTTGCAGCGCATTTTCGAGCTGTGCGGCGGTGATCCGCGCGGCACGGGCCGGCTGGCGGCACTGCACCTGGCGGCCCGGATGGCCGGACTGCCCTGACCTGGCAGTACATAGGGGAAGCCCCACCAGCAATGCTGAAGGGGCTTCGACTGTTTTGATTCCGTTATGACGAACATCATCTCCCGAACTTGCGGGAATCCTGGTGCTTCCTGCCTCGTCACCGGCAGACCACCTGGATCAGATCCACGGTGTGTTCCAGGGTTCCCTGTTGTCCGTTCCCGCCCTTCTTTCGAAGAACGTATTAACAGTGTTACGCCTGGTTTTGCGGGGACGCAAGAGCCAAATTTCCAGCGGAGAAAAGTGTTTAAACGCAGAACCTGCAGGTACCTTCGCGATCTCGCTAAGAGACGGCTCGGACATTCTCATGTCCTGAACAACCCGGCGTCATCTGATGGTTACCTGCAGGCACTTCCACTCTACGACCGGCCCCGGCACTCCACCAGAGGTAGAGCGCATTCCGCTTGAACTTTTGGTGTGCGTCCCCTCCACGCGCCCAGCTGCAGCGGCTGACGGGGCCCAGCTGAGCAGGCTCCAGGGGCATTACGCCTTGGATTGGACCACCAGGACAGCACAGGGGGCGTGGTTGACCACCTGGGTGGATACGGAGCCCAAGTGCAGCCCTGGAAATCCCCCATGGCCCCGGGAGCCGACGACAATGAGATCCGCGTCCTTGGCGGCGTCAAGAATCGCCGAAGCAGGTGAATGGGTGTCTACGAGTTGCCCCGAAGCGGTCACGCCGCCATCTGCGGCGGCCTTCAGCGCCTCACCCTGGAGCGTCCGGGCGATGCGCTCCGGAGACTCTTCGGCGGCAATTTCACCTGCGGCCGTTTCCAGGACAGCCGGATACCACGCCATTGGCGGCTTGTTCCAGGCGGTGACGAAGCGGAGTTGGCCATTGCGTTGGCGGGCCTCATCCATCGCCCAGTCCAGTGCTGCCTGGGAGGGTTCGGAACCGTCAAAGCCGACAACAATCAGGAATGGACCAGTGCTGGTCATTCGTCTTTCCTTTCACTGCCCCGAGCCGTACTGGGTCAGAGGGATCAGGGTGCTTTCGCCGGGCCGGTTCCGCGGCCAAGCACAATCCCCACTGCGAGCATGACGACTCCCAGCACCACGTGGAGCCAGTTATCTGAGGTGTTCACCGGGATGAAGTTGGCCGAGGATGCCTGGTCAATCAGGAGTCCGTAGAGCCAAATAACCAGGTAGAGGGCGCCGCCGCCGATGAGGTAGTACTTCGACTGGGAGGCGGTCCTGCCCATGAGCAGGCCGGCTGCTCCAAAGAGGAGGTGAACAATGTTGTGCAGGATGGATACCTGGAAGACACCCAGGAGCATCGCGCCGGAGTCGGGGCCGGCGAAACTCAGTTCCGAATAGTTCGTGGTGACTCCAGGGATGAAACCGAGAACGCCCACCAGGGCGAAAACTGCTCCCGCCGCCAGGGCAGTCATTTCGATGGCCGTGCGGTGGTGACGTGCGCCTACGCCCGGATGTGCTGATGATGCAGACATGGCTTGCTTCCTTGTACGCGGGGAGGGAAATTGTTGTGTTTAAGTTCGGCTGCCGGGGTGGGGCAAGCCTCCCTATGGTTCCAGCTTCGAGCCGGGCGCGTCTTGCCTTCAGAGGCTTTAGTCCTCAGGTATCCATGAATTTCAGGGCTGTGCGTGAGGGCTCCGGGCGGGCGGGTCTTTTGCCCCTGCCAGCCCCGGCTGCACGGGTATTTACTGGATTAATCCGGCCCCTTCCGGGCGTCCTCCGCACCGAATCTGGAGAGTTTTTGTCATGTCTGATCTGCTCAAATGGTCCCCCTTCGCAGCCTCCCGGTGGCCCTCCCCCTTCACGTCTGCCCTGCGCTCCCCGGCGGAGTTGCTGGACTCCATAGAGCGCATGTTTGAGTCACCGGCCAGCCCTGCCCCGATCAGGGTCGAAGAGTTCGTCGACGACAAGACCCTTGTGGTGCGTGCCGAGATGCCCGGCGTCGATCCTGACAAAGACATTGAAGTGACAATGGATGACGGGTTCCTGCGGATCCGCGCTGAACGCCAGGAAAAGGAAGAACACAAGGACAAAGGCAGCTATCGGTCAGAGTTCCGCTACGGGTCCTTCAGCCGGAACATCCCGCTCCCTGACGGGGTCAAGGAAGAAGACATCAAAGCCACCTACACCAACGGGGTCCTGGAAGTCCGCACCCCGTTGCCCGAGCAGGCCCAACCCACCGAACCGAAAAAACTTCCCATCACCCGCGGGTAACGGGCAGTGCCCCAGCCAAGGGACCAGCATCCCCCGACGTTGCAGTTCCTCGGTGCAACCGACACTGTGACGGGTTCCAGATACCTGATCCGTTCACGCGGCCACCGGGTCCTGATCGAGTGCGGTCTGTTCCAAGGCTATAAACACCTCCGCGACCGTAACCGGGTAGCGTTCCAGGTCAGCCCCGCGAACATCGACGCCGTTGTCCTCACACATGCCCACCTGGACCACACCGGGTATGTTCCTGCCCTGGTCCGCGACGGTTTCAACGGCCCTGTCTATGCGACCCCTGGTACGGCAGAACTGTGTTCACTGCTGCTTCCCGACAGCGGTTACCTCCAGGAAGAGGAAGCCCGGTATGCGGACCGCACAGCATCATCAACACATCATCCGCCAGTGCCCCTCTACACTGCAGAAGACGCCGTCCGATCGCTCAACAGTTTCAGGACCCAGGGCTTCGACTCCCCGTTTTCCCTGCCCGGGGGCATCGAAGCGACATTCCTTCCCGCCGGCCACATCCTGGGCGCCGCACAGGTGCACCTCAAACTCGGCGGCAGGACGATCCATTTCACCGGGGATCTGGGCCGCACCCACGACCCGCTGATGTACCCGCCCCGTGACCTTGAGCCCGTGGACGTACTGGTCACCGAATCCACCTACGGCAACAGGGCACATCCCGCGGGGAACCCTGAAACCGAACTGGGCGAGATCATCAGCCGGGTGGCCAAACGACGCGGCGTCATCATGATCGCTGCGTTCGCCGTCGGCCGGGCCGAAACAGTCCTGCTGCACCTCTCACGCCTTCTGGCCAGGAATGCCATCCCCTCCATCCCGATCTACCTCAACAGCCCGATGGCCATTGACGCCTCCGGTATGTACCAGCGCCACCGCGAGGAACACAGGCTCAAACAGCACGAATTCGAAAGCATGTACAAAGTGGCTACGCCCGTCCGAAGCGCTGACGAATCCAAGCTGCTCAACCTTCGCGGCGGACCCATGATCATCATCTCCGCCAGCGGCATGCTCACTGGCGGCAGGATCCTGCACCACCTCGCGGCCTACGGGCCGGACCGGCGCAACGCCATCATCCTCAGCGGATACCAGGCCGGAGGCACGCGCGGAGCATCGCTCGCCGCGGGTGAAAAACACCTCCGCATCTACGGACAGGACGTTGAAATCGGAGCAGAAGTCATCCAAATGGAAGGACTGTCAGCCCATGCGGATTCCGACGAGCTGATCCAATGGATGAAGACCGCTTCCCAGGCGCCGGCCATGACCTACGTCACGCATGGTGAACCGGACGCCGCAGACACCCTCCGGGCCCGCATCAAGCGCCAACTTGGCTGGAAAGCCCGCGTCCCCGAGCACCTGGAAACCATCTCGCTCGAACACCCCAGCTAAAAGACGCAGAACACCGCCACGCCGCTTCAGGTTGTGGGGCGCCCGCCCAGGCGGGTGGTGACTTTGGCGGCGGCGGCCACGCAGGCCTCGCCCAGGCTTTCGAACTGTTCCTTCGATACCCGGAAGCGGGGGGCTGGGATGAGGACGGCGGCCGCTATGTCGCCGCGGTGGTCCCGGACGGGGGCGGCGACGCCAACCTCGTCCATGGACGATTCGCCGTAGTTTCCCGCCCATCCCCGCTCCGCCACATCCTGGAGCCTGGCTTCGTAAGCTGCCAGTCCGGCGTCGTCCAGTCCTGGAAAGGTGATGGTTCCGCTGCGCAGCAGCTCCCGTACCCGCTCGGCCGGGAGGGTGGAGAGGAATACCTGGACGGAGGCGCTCATGGCGTCCCGGTAGCGCGCCCCCAAAGGGGTGGTGTGCTTGATCTGATGGTGGCTGGCGATTTGCTCCACGCAGATGGCCTCATCCCCGTTCCAGAGCATCAGCGCACTGGTTTCCCCGGTCTGCTCGGTCAATTGCCGCAGGACCGGATACGCCACGCGCCGTTCCTCCATCTCGGCCAGCAGCGGCCCGGCGACGGCGATGAGTCCCAGTCCCAGCCGGAACCGCTTGGTTTCGGGGTCCCGTTCCACCAGGTTTTCCTGCTCGAAGGTGGCCAGGATCCGGGAGACGCTGCTCTTGTGCATGCCTACGCGGTTGGCGATTTCGGTGACGCCCAGCAGGGGTTCGTCAGCCGTGAAGGTGCGCAGGACGGCGATGGCATTGACGACGACGGAGGCGCCTTTCGCGTCCGTCCCGCCGTTGGTGCCGGTCCCGTTGCCGTTGCTGTCGGAGGTTTTTGCAGGAGTCATGGTGGACACCATCTTTCCTCATGGACGGCAGAGGCGGCGCCACGTGTCCGTGGCGCCGCCTCCCAGTGTGATGGTTATGCCTGGATGATGTTGTGTTCCGGGCCGAACGGGAACTTGGTGATGTTCTCCACCGTGTTGTCCTCGCCGATGACCAGGATGTCGTGCTCGCGGTAGCCGCCGGCGCCGGGCAGGCCGTCCGCTACCGTGATCATGGGTTCCATGGAGACCACCATGCCGGGTTCCAGGACGGTGTCGATGTCCTCGCGCAGTTCCAGGCCGGCTTCGCGGCCGTAGTAGTGGCTGAGGACGCCGAAGGAGTGTCCGTAGCCGAAGGTGCGGTTGGCCAGCAGGCCGTGGCTGATGTAGATCTCGTTGAGCTCGGCGGCGATGTCCTTGCAGACGGCGCCGGGCTTGATGAGTTCCAGGCCGCGGCGGTGCACCTCCACGTTGATGTTCCACAGTTCCAGGGAGCGTTCGTCCGGCTGGCCCAGGAAGAGGGTGCGCTCCAGGGCGGTGTAGTAGCCGGAGGTCATCGGGAAGCAGTTGAGCGAGAGGATGTCGCCCTGCTGCAGTTTCCGGGTGGTGGCCCAGTTGTGGGCGCCGTCGGTGTTGATGCCGGACTGGAACCACACCCAGGTGTCGCGGACCTCGCGGTGCGGGAACGTGCGGGCGATTTCGTGCACCATGGCCTCGGTGCCGATCAGGGCCACCTCGTACTCGGTGATGCCCTCGCGGATGGCGTTGCGGATGGCTTCGCCGCCCAGGTCGCCGATGCGGGCGCCGTGCTTGATGACCTCGATCTCCTCGGCGGACTTGATCATGCGCTGGCGCATGGCGTCCTGCGAAACGTCCAGGAGTTCCGCTCCGGGGAAGGCGGCGGCGATCTTCTCGCGGGTCAGGCCGGGGAGGAAGTCGTCCTCGACGCCCAGGCGGGAGGCCTTGACGCCGCGCTGGCGCAGTGCCTCCTGCAGGCCGAAGTAGAAGTTGTCGCGGCGCCAGTCGGTGTAGACGATGTTCTCGCCGTAGGAGGTGCGCCAGGGCATGCCGGCGTCGATGTTGGCCGTGACGGTGACGGAGTCGTCAGCGGTGACCACCAGGGCGTAGTTGCGGCCGAACGTGGTGTACAGGAAGTCGGAGTAGTACTTGATGCCGTGGTAGCTGGTGAGGATGACCGCGTCCAGGTCCTTGGCGGCCATGATCCGGCGGAGCCCGCCCAGGCGGCGCTCGAACTCTGCGTCGGAGAACGTGAGCTTGCCCTTGGTGCCGTTGTGCAGGACCTTGAGGCGCTCCAGCTCGGCGATGGATGAGGCGTTGTCGGCAGTGATGGTCACGGGTGTGCCTTTCTAATGGATGCAGCTGCTGCCAGGGCATGCCGCGGCAGGTGATTGCGCTGCAGTTGGTGTTGTTTGTGCGAGGGGTTGGTTGAGGGGCCTCTGGTCGCTCAGAGGTGTTTAAGGGGCTTCCGCGACGTTTCGGCGGCGAACAGCACGGCCACCAGGGATACGACAGAGGCCGCCACCAGGTACCAGCCGGGGGCCAGCTTGCTCTGCGTCAGGCCGATCAGCAGTGTGGCCATGAAGGGTGCGGTGCCGCCGAACAATGCATTGGACAGGTTGAAGCTGACTGCGAATCCGCTGTACCGGACCTTGGTGGGGAACAGTTCGGCAAGGAAGCTGGGCAGGGTGCCGTCGTTCAGGGTGAGCATGCCGCCCAGCAGGATCTGGACCAGCACGATGACCAGGAAGTTGCCGGTGTCCAGGAGCATGAAGGCGGGGACGGTCAGGAGGATGAACAGCACGGAGGCGGTGATCAGCATTTTCTTGCGGCCGAACCGGTCCGACGCGATGCCGGTCAGGAAGATGAATCCGATGTAGCTGGCCAGGGCGATGGTAGTGGCCAGGAAGGATTCGGTGGGCCCGAAGCCCAGTTCCTCGGAAAGGTACGTGGGCATGTAGCTGAGGATGACGTAGAAGCCGACGGCGTTGAGCAGCACTGCCCCGCAGGCAATGATCAGCTGCTTGCGGTAGGTCCGGAACATGTCCAGCGCAGGAGCCTTAGGCGCTGATTCAGCTTGGTCGGCCAGGGCGCGGAAAGCGGGTGTGTCCTCCAGCTTGGTGCGGATGTAGCGGCCGATCAGGCCCATGGGTGCCGCCAGGAGGAACGGCAGCCGCCAGCCCCACTCGTGCAGCTGTTCGGTGCTGAGCACAGAGCTGAGGAGCGCAGCGATCAGGGAACCCAGGAGCAGGCCCGCTGCGGTGCTGGCCGGGACCACCGCGGCGTAGAGTCCGCGGCGGTTGGCCGGGGCGTATTCCACCAGGAAGGCTGAGGCGCCTGCGTATTCGCCGGCTGCCGAGAAGCCCTGCACCACGCGGACCAGGAGCAGCAGGACCGGAGCCAGCATGCCGATGGTTGAGTATCCCGGAATGAGGGCGATGCAGAAGGTGGAGACGGACATGATGACGATGGAGAGCGACAGGGCTTTGCGCCTGCCCAGCTTGTCGCCGATGTGGCCCCAGAAGAAGCCGCCCAGGGGCCGGACGAAGAAGGAAATGGCAAAGACGCCGAAGGTTGCCAGCAGCGCGGTCTGCCGGTCGGCTTCGGGAAAGAATACCGAGGAAATGACGGCCGCGAGATAGCCGTACACGGCGTAGTCGAACCACTCGACGAAGTTGCCGATGAAGCTCGCCGTGACCACCCGGCGTCGAACGTCCTTGCTGGCCACCGGGTTGTCCGCGCCGTGGCCTGCCGCGGAGGGAGCATCAACGTCATTGGCAATGACTCCTGCGACGGGTGAGTTTGATTCGTTACTCATGGAACCACCAGTAAAAGTAGGAGTTGCAGCTGTTGCAACATGGTTGTTTCAAGATAGGC
This sequence comes from Arthrobacter sp. StoSoilB19, assembly GCF_019977275.1. NCBI lineage: Bacteria > Bacillati > Actinomycetota > Actinomycetes > Micrococcales > Micrococcaceae > Arthrobacter > Arthrobacter sp. StoSoilB19. The sequence continues at coordinate 3,736,396 of NZ_AP024650.1, forward strand.
CGTGACGCGTGCCACAGTCAATAGCCGCCGATAAAGTTTCTTAGCTCATTCCACGGAGTGGCAACGCCGTCGCAGGACGAACGCAATCGGCCAGCAATGCCCGATTATGTTGCGTGAGGCGCAACGTTGTTGAGTTTTTGAGTGGCGGCGGAAAATCAGGTCCTAAGACACGGGCGAAAGCCGCCGACCTGCCGCATACTTGCGCCATGGACGACGCAGCGCGAAAACCGGACCGGATCCTGCTCGCGCTGGCGGGCGTTGTGGTGGTGCTGGTGGTGGTTGCGCTGGCCGTGGTATTTACCCGGGGTGAGCCGGCACCGCTGGATAAGGCGAGCCCCGCCGGAGTGGTCCAGCAGTACAGCAAAGCCGTGATCGACGGCGACATCCCCACCGCGCAGTCCTTCCTCACCGAGGGTGCCCGGAGCAGGTGCAGCGGGTCCTACCCGGGCGAACCGCGCCCTGCCCGGGTGGTGTTGATTTCGACGACGGAGCGCACCGATTCAGCCACCGTCAAAGTTTCGATCGTGCGGTCGTCACAGGGCGGACCGTTCGGCCCCTCAGAGTATGAGATGGAGGACGCCTTCTCGCTCCTCAAGGTGAACGGGACATGGATGATCGACCAGCCGCCGTACCCCCTGATGGCCTGCACCGTGACGCCGGTGAAGCAATGACGGCGCCGGCAGCACCATTGGCTCCCGCTCCCGCCAGCGGCCTGGCCACACTTCGCCGCCTGATCCTGTACGTTCTGCTGTTTTCCTTGGTGGTCATCACGGCGTCAGGCCTCAGCGGACTGCTGGAACGGCTGTTCCGAACGGCGTCTGTCCTGGCGGCGGGCGACGTGGCCGGGCTGGCCCTGTCGCTGGCCTTCACCCTGATCGGCGGCCCGCTGGCACTGCTTCTCTGGTGGTTCGTGTGGCGGAGGCTCGACGACGAATCGGAGCGGACTGCGCCCGGGTGGGGCCTCTACCTGACCGGTATGTACGCGGTCTCGCTCATCATCGGCACCACATCGCTGCTGGACCTCGCCTCATCTTTTGTTGATGCGAAGGAAAGCCAGTGGCAGTCCCCGTTGGCCAACGCCCTTGTGTGGGCAGCTATCTGGTGGTGGCACCGGTGGATGTGGAAGCACCCCCGCAAACCGTCATCGCACCTTGAGGACGTGCGCGCCGTCGTCGGCTTCGTCTTTGGCCTGTTGCTGGCCGCCGGCGCTTCGATTGCCGCGCTCAGTACGCTGCTGGATGTCGCCATCCGCGGTTTCACGGCCACCGCCACCTTTGAGCCGTGGTGGGTCGACGTCCTCCGGTCCCTCATTTGGGCCGCCGGCGGAGCAGTGGTGTGGTGGTGGCACTGGTTCCGGGAGGGTGGCCGGCGCTACCAAACGGGGCTGGTGGACGTCACCATCATCGTTGTCGGCATCTTCGTCGCCGGGATCTCCGCTTTGGGCGGGCTGGGTGTCATCCTGTTTGTCCTCCTGCGGCTGGCGTTTGACCGGAGCGACCCGCTGAACGACCTGCTCGAACCGCTCGCCCCGGCCATTGCGGCCGCCGTCATCGGCGCCCTGGTGTGGCGGTACCACCGCACCACGTCCGTCCACCGATCACCCCGGACCCGCCGCGCCAGTCTCCTGGTGACGTCGGCCGTGGCGCTTGCCGCGGCCGCGTCCGGCATCGGGGTGGTGGTGAACGCGTTGCTGGCCGCTGCGGTATCGCCACTGGCCGGTGGTGCCACGCGCACCCTGCTCCTGGGCGGCATCAGTTCCCTCGCCGTCGGCGGCCCGGTCTGGTGGCAGGCCTGGAAGCCGAGGCACCAGCCGCGGACGGCAGCCGATATCCCTCCCGGCCGGCGCGTCTACCTGGTGGCGTTTTTCGGTGTCAGTGCGGTGGTGGCGCTCATTACGCTGCTGGTCATTGGCTACCGGCTCTTCGAATTCCTCCTGGGTGACGTTTCGGGCGGCAGCCTTTTGGACCGGATCCGGGCCCCGCTGGGCCTCCTGGTGGCGGCCGGGCTGGTGGCGGGTTACCACTTTGCGCTGTGGCGGCATGACCGGGCCCTGCTTGCCGCCGCCGCACCCATCCATAAACGGGTGATTGAGCGGGTCACGCTCATCAGCGGCTACGCGCCGGGTGCCGTGGACCCGGAGGCGTTGGCACGTGGCATCGCTGATGCCACCGGCGGCGCCAAGGTGACCACGTGGCTGAGGGCGGACGACGGCGGCGCCGGACTTCCGCCGTCGTCCGTCCTTCCTGCCGGGGTGGAGGACATCGTCCCGCAGGTGGCTGCCGCCCTGGAGGGCGTGGCAGCCCAGCATGTCCTGGTGGTGGCAGGGCCGGGAACCCGGCTGGAAGTCACGCCGCTGGTTGCCGCCGGGGCGGGGCCCTGGAAGGCAGCAACCACAGCGCGAACACGGACCGTTCCTGGTGCCGAGTAGCGTGATACTCAAGATTTGCGCAGTTTATCCCGCTGGTGGATTAACCCTCTTCCTTTGGCATTCCGGGGTGCCTAGGGTGGGCACACACGCTTGCCAAGGGGGATAAATGAAAAGCATCGCCGATGGTCCTCAAGACGCTGCAAACCAGGACGTGCAGCAGGTCGCAGCGCCCAATGCACAGGACTCACAAGGCAAGGTCGCCGAGTGGACATCCGATTGCCTTCTCACACTGCGGAGCCCCATACGCTTCACCCGGGCCGATTGGCCCTAAGCCGCGACCACCCTGTTGAGGGGCGGGCCACCTGGACCACCGGTATGACTCCTTGAAGCCATGCGCCCAACACGGCCAGCGCACTGGACCAGGTTGTTACCTGCCGTTTCAGGCCCGTCCTGCTCGGTGAAGCACCTGCTCCTTGGCGTCGACGCCAGGGGCTTAGCTTGATGCGTCCCGTTCGATTTCTTCGGCGAGGTCATCCACTTCCTCAGGGCGGGCCTCAATGCCTGCTTCCTCGAACCGCTCCTCAAGGACGTGGGTAACATCGTCCTGGACGTGGCCCAGTTGGATGTCGTGGCGGACATCCTCGGCGATGCTTTCAGGCGTCTCAAGGTGCTCGGTTCCGGCCACGATCCCGTCGCTGCCGTCAAAGGGGTCGTTGGCGCCGCCCGCTCCTGAATCAGTCATACTCCATCGTTACCCTTCTCCTTCGGGCGGTAAACCTGCGGAAGGCGCCGAAGGGAGCGGACGACGGCGGGCGCGTCCCGCCGTCGTCCGCTCCCCCTAGGCGTCAGGAGACTTCGGCGAGGATCCCGTCAATGCGGGCCAGCAGGCCCGGCCAGCCGTTGCCCATGCCTTCTATGGCATGGCGGCCCATAGGGGTATCGACTTGGAAGCCCGCGTGTTCGAAGTGGAGGACGGTACCGCCGTCGACCGGTTCGAGCCGCCAGGTGATGGTGGTGTCCAGCTGGCCTTCGGAGAAGAGGAAGCTGATGGAGCTGCCCTCCTCCACGGCCAGGACCTCGCACTGCTGCCGGCCCCAGGCGTCCATGTCCATGGTGAAACGATGTCCCGCCACGGGCGCAATATCGCCGGGCGCCCACCAGCGCGCCAGCAGTTCCGGTGTGGTCAGTGCAGCCCACACCGCCGGGGCAGGGTGCGGGTAGTGGCGTTCCAGCCGGATGGCATTCTCGGTCATGACGGATTCTCCTCGTCCAAAAGGTCTGCCAGCGCGTCCAGCCGCTGGTTCCAGTAGTGCTCAAAGTTCTTTACCCAGCCGCCGACCTCGGCGAGGGCGGCAGGCTGGAGGTGGTACACCCGGTTCCGGCCCTGCCGCTCCTCGCGGACCAGCCCCACCTCGCGAAGCACGGCCAGGTGTTCGGACGCGGCGGGGCGGCTGAGGTCCAGCAGGCCGGTAAGCTCACCGGCCGTCCGCGGTCCCTGCCGAAGCTCGTCCAGGATGGTGCGCCGTGCCGGGTTGGCTACGGCAGCAAAGACATCGGGAAGCACACCTACAGTATATGTCGGAATTTTCCGACGTATCAAGGCGGGTTCCGCTGGGCGGCTCCGCTGGCTCGGGTCGGGCGACGCCTTAGCGTCCTGGCTTCGCCCGCCGTCCCAACCGGTAGCCGGCCCAGAATGCGAGCACCAGCAGCCCGGCGGCCATGATGGCCAGGCCTATCTGGGTCCCCTGGGTGACGAAGGCCGCGCCGTTGGCGCTGAAGGGCGTCTTGCTCAGCGGCGCATAGGCAAACCAGCCGGTGAAGTTGCGGTTCAGGTACGCGATCAGGCAGCCAAGCAGCACCGCCGCAGCACCGAGCACTGGCACGACGGCGGCTGGAAGCTTGCCGCGTTTGGACGGTTGGCGCTCGTCAGGCATGTTGTTTTCCCCCATGCAGGCGAGTCTAGCCGGAGTAGAACTATTGCCGAGAAACCGTTTTCTGGATATGGTCCTTGTCAGCGCTCACAAATGTCGGCGGCATAGTGGCCCCGGTCCTGGGCGCAGTTCATTCCAATGACGGAAGAGAGAACATGCGAAAAAGCAGTACGCACTTATCCATGTCTGCAGCCATTGCCATTGCAGGAGCACTCCTCGTTGCCGGACCGGCAGGAGCTTCCCCAGTTCCAGTGGCGGATCCCACGGCCCAGACCGCCCAGACGCCGCTTGAGCGCCAGATTCTTCCCACTGGAAACGGCTGGGCATCCGAAGGTACTGGAACCACCGGCGGCTCGGCAGCAGAGGCCGCCAATGTTTACGACGTCTCCACAAAGGCGGAACTGTTGGCTGCATTCGCCACCGGCGGCAACCAGCCCAAGATTGTCCGTGTTCACGGCAGCATCGACGCCAACACTGCCGCGGATGGTTCGCCACTCACCTGCGAAAGCTACGCGGACGGCACGAACTACAGCCTGGCGCAATACCTCGAGGATTTTGATCCGGCAACCTACGGCCGGGACCGCAAGCCGGAGGGCCCGCAGGAGGACGCGAGGCGCCTGGCCGCCGCAAAGCAGGCGAAGACCATCCGGTGGGACATCCCAGGCAACACCACCATCGTCGGTGCCACTCCCGGCAGCAGCATCACCGGCGCAGCCCTTCGCATCAACGGAGCCAGCAATGTCATCGTCCGTAACCTCACCCTGCGGGACGCTGCCGACTGCTTCCCCGCGTGGGATCCCACAGATGGCACTGAGGGGAACTGGAACAGCGAATACGACCTGCTGCAAGTCATCAACAAGGCCACGCACGTCTGGATCGACCACTCTGCTTTCACGGACGCCCCCAGTCTCGACAGCTCCCAGCCGCTCTACTTCGGCCGCCCCTACCAGGTGCATGATGGCGCCGTCGATGTCACCAACGGATCGGACCTGGTAACCATGTCCTACAACCGGTTCTCCGACCACGACAAGCTGCTGCTGATCGGCTCCACCGATTCGCCCACGCGCGGGGACCCCGGCAAACTGCGGGTCACCATCCACCACAACGTCTTTGAAAATGTGGGCCAGCGCGCGCCACGCGTCCGGTTCGGCCACGTGGATGTGTACAACAACCACTTCAAGGTGACCGAAGACAGCGCCATCCCCTACGAATACAGCCTGGGCGCCGGGTTCAGCTCACACCTCTACGCGGAGGCGAACGCCTTCACGCTTCCAGCCGGCGTTGATGCGGCAGAGATCATCGGCCGCTACAAGGGAACGGCCATTACCACCACCGCCAATGCAGTCAATGGCAAGATCACCGACATTCGCGCCGAGTACAACGCCGCCGCGGCGCCCGCAGACCAGCTGGCCGAGGACACGTCCTGGCTACCTGCCCTGCGCACCCAGGTCCACCCGGCCCAGGCCGTGCCGGCACTGCTCAAGGACTCCACGGGCCCGGTCTTCACGGCCGGAGGCGACCTCTGATGGCTGCCATCCTGCCCAGCCGCCGCAGCGTCCTGACAGCGCTGGCACTCACCGCCGGCGCCGCAGCCTTCCCTGGAACGGGCATGGCGGCGGCCTTCGCCCAAGCTGGCCCCGACCCCACGAAACCCCGCAACAGGCCGGTCATCTTCGTGGTCGGGGACTCGACGTCGTCGGCCTACCAGCAGTCCGAGCGCCCCCGCGCCGGTTGGGGCCAGGCCCTGCCACTCCTGTTGGGGTCGCAGGCAACCGTCTTTGATTACGCATGGTCCGGCGCCTCCTCGAAGAGCTTTGCCGACGCCGGGCTGCTGGACCAGGTGCTGACCTTGATGCAGGCGGGCGATTACCTGCTGGTCTCCTTCGGCCACAATGACGAAAAGGTGGCGGACCCAGCGCGCGGAACGCTCCCGGACACCACGTTCAAGGAGTACCTGGGCAGGTACATCGACGGGGCCAGGGCACGCGGGGGAAAACCTGTTCTGGTCACCCCGGTGGAACGCCGCCGCTTCGACTCGTTCGGCAATGCGAAGGACTCCCACGGAGCGTATCCGCAGGCTGTCCGGGAGCTTGCCGCCGCGTCCGGCACTCCTTTGGTGGACCTCACCGCGTCCTCGAAGCAGCTCTGGCAGCAGCTGGGGCCGGAAGGAACCAAGTCGCAGTTCCTTTTCCTGGCTCCCGGCGAGCACCCGCAGTACCCTCAGGGTTCGGAGGACAACACGCATTTTCAGGCCGCCGGCGCGGTGGCGGTGGCCCGCCTCGTGGCACGTGAACTGCAGTCCAAGGAGATCGTCCCGCCGGGCTATTTCCAGAACATCGATGCCGTCACGGAACCCCTGCTCGACATGTACTGGCCGGCCGAGCGGCCCATCGACGTCCCGATGACGCTCGACGTCGGACCCGGCAGGACGTTCGCTACCGTACAGGCCGCCGTGGATTCCGCGCCTGCGGGGAGCCTCCAGCGGGCCGTCATCAGGATCCAGCCCGGCACCTACCGCGAAGCCGTGCGGGTTCCGGCTGACAAGCCGCGGATCTCCTTCATCGGCCAGGGCGGACGTCCCGAGGATGTGGTGCTGGTCTTCAACAACGCGTCCGGCACCCCCAAGCCGGGTGGCAGCGGGAACTTTGGCACCTCCGGCAGCGCGTCCGTCCGGATCGACGGGCCGGACTTTGTGGCCCGGAACCTGACCATCAGCAACGATTTCGACGAGGCAGCCAACACGGGGATGAAGGACCGCCAGGCCGTGGCGCTGCACATCACGGCGGACCGGTCGGTGCTGTCCAACATCAGGCTGTTGGGCAACCAGGACACCCTGCTGGTCAACTCACCGGCTGCAGGCGTCCAGGCCCGTTTCTACTTTGACGGCTGCTATGTGGAAGGCGACGTGGACTTCATCTTCGGCCGCGGAACGGCCGTCTTCAGAGGCTGCGAAATCAAATCCCTGGATCGGGGTTCCACCACCAACAACGGTTACGTGACGGCGGGCAGCCAGGACCTGTCCATCCCGCACGGTTACCTCTTCGACCAGTGCCGGCTGGTGTCGGACGCGGCGAGGGACACCGTCCATCTCGGCAGGCCGTGGCATCCCAGCGGCGACCCGAAAGCCGTTGCCCAGGTCCTGGTGCGGGACTCCTGGCTTGGCGCCCACATCTCCGGCACGCCGTGGACGGACATGAGCGGCTTCTCCTGGCGCGAGGCGCGGTTCCATGAGTACAACAACCACGGCCCCGGCGCGCAGGTTACCCCCGACCGTCCGCAGTTGCCCGCGGCTGAGGCGGCCAAGTACACGGCCAGGACCTACCTGCAGGGAAGTGACGGGTGGGCGCCGCAGCTCGCTGGTTCAAGGGCGGATTGCAGCGTGGTGCCTGCCGTTTAGTCCCGGGACGGGAAAGCCCGGTTCCGGCAGGGGAGCCGGGCTCTCGCAGCTTGCACGTCTCTCAACCTGGATGAACTGGCTCCCCTGTACTCCCGGTTCAGGGGTGTTGTCGTCTTCATACTCCGTAGCGTCCGCGAGGCGGCGCCCCGCAATGTACCCAAAGGTCAGCGCGGGGCCCAGGTTGATTCCGCCAGCCGGGTAGTGCCCACCCATGACCGAGGCCTGGTCGTTGCCCGCAACGTAAAGGCCGCTGATGGGCTGGCCCTGCGTATCCAGGACCCGTGCGTGATGATCGGCTGCGAGTCCGGCAAAGGTACCGAAGGATCCGGGGACAATTTTCACTGCGTAGAAGGGACCCTTTTCCAGGGGACGCAGTGAAGGGTTGGGGGTGTTTCCGGGGTCGCCGCCGTACCTGTTGAACTCGGTCTCTCCGCGGTTGAAGTCGGGGTCAATGCCCAGGCGGGCATTGGCGTTGAAGGCTGACACTGTGGCCGTGAGCCCTTGTGGATCAATCCCGCATGCTGCCGCCAGTTCCTCGAGGGTGTTGCCCTTCTTGAGGTAGCCGGACCGTATGTACGGGAAGAGAGGCACCGGCAGGGGTTTCGCCATGCCCAGGGGGAACTTCCGCACGAACGCGGCATCGGCGATTTGCCACGCCTCTACGGGCTCACCCTCGGGGGTCGCATTGAGCAGGCCTTCAACGTAGTCGTAGTAGCCGTTTGCCTCGTTGACGAACCGCTTGCCATCCCGGCGGACTCCGATGCTGCCCGGCTTGGCACGGTCCATGATGTGCGGAAACGTACCGGTCCGTCCGTTCCGGTACGGGACCAGCGACACCGGGCACCATGCAGCGGGCGACGCGACATCGGTCTCGAAGCGTGCCCCAATGGCCTGGGCCATGGTGATGCCGTCCCCGGTGGTTTCCTTCGGTGCCAGTGTCCAATGCTCCCGGCCCGTGGGGTTCCCGGGGAACAGCGCCTTGCGCCGGGAGATGTCATTGGGGAAGCCGCCTGCGGCCAGGACGACGCCGCGGGAGGCATTGATCTGCAGCTCACCTTGCGGGGAACTTACGACGGCGCCCGTCACCGTGCCGGAACCGTCGGTAAGCAGGTGCTTGGCCGGGGTGGAGACGCGGATTTCCACCCCCAGGACATCTGCCGACTTCAGCAGGCGCCCGGTGAGGGCCGTGCCGTTGACAAGCTGCATGTTCCGGCGGTGTGTGAGGAGGTCCAGGAGGTGGAAGCCCACCCGCCAACCTGCATGGACGATGCCCCTGATGTTGCCCCGGGAGGCGGAGAGGAACTTGGTCAGGTCAGGACCCGCCATGATCCCCATTCCAAGGAACGAGGTTTCGTAGAGCTGGTGGCGCATCTTGGCGCGCAGCTCTGGCTTGATCCGGCGGGCGTTCATTGGCTTGGGCCCCACTGAGCGGTGGCCGGCGCCCGCGCCCGGGGTGTTGCCGTAGATGTCCTTGATCTTGGTTCCCGGCACGAACTGGAGGCTTGTCTTGTTCTGGAAGAAGCCAACCATGTGCGGGACCGCTTCCAGAAAGGCCTCTACCCGCTCCTCCTGATAGTTCCGGCCGAGACAGTGGCGCAGGTACGTACGGAACAGTTCCCGGTCCTCGGCGACGCCGTCGGCCTTGGCCAATGGATTTCCCGGCGTCCAGGCCCACCCGCCGGACCATGATGTGGCCCCGCCGCAGACCTCGGCTTTTTCCACCACAATGACCTTTAAGCCGTGGTAGGCAGCCGTGACGGCGGCGGACAGTCCGCCGGCCCCGGAGCCGACCACCAGGACGTCGCAGTCTATCGTCGGCAGGGCAGATGAAGGTGTTGTTGATGATGCAGTCATTTCGGTGCTTTCTTAATGGAAGAAGGTATCGGAGTCCAGGCGCGGCGGCGCGCCTGTCTCCAGGGCGTCGATGGCCTCAAGCTGTTCCGGTGCCAGGGCAAAGCCGAAAACGTCCAGGTTCTCGCGCTGGCGTTGGCCGTCCGCGGACTTCGGCACCGCCACCCGGCCGTGCTGGACATGCCAGCGCAGGACAATTTGGGCGGGGGTTTTGCCGAGCTGCCGCGCCGGTCCGGTCACCGCAGGATGGCCGAGGAACTTACCGTTGCGGCCCAACGGGCTGTAGGCGGCAGTGACTATCCCGTGCCGACGGTGCCAGGCCAGTTGCGCCGGCTGGCCGTGCTCGGGGTCCACCTGGACCTGGTTCAGCGGGA